>NZ_CP121682.1:6043181-6345340 GCF_029760955.1 Streptomyces cathayae | reverse complement strand
GCAGCGCGGCGAACATGCCGGTCACGAAGAGGACGTGCAGGACGTCCGTGAAGGTGCCGCCGAGCCGGGCCTCGGTCAGGTGGAAGAGCAGTCCCGCGCTCTGCTCCTGCGAGGTGGCGACGATGTCGGCGGGGCCGGTGGCCACGGTGAGCGCCCAGCTGCTGATCGCGAAGAAGACGGCGACGCCGGTGACCGCGAGGAACATCACGCGGGGCACCAGGATGTGCGGCCGGCTGGTCTCCTCCGCGTAGACCGGGGCCTGCTCGAAGCCGAGGAAGGCGGCGATGCAGAAGCACAGGGCGGTGCCCACGCCGGCACCGGTGAGGGTGTCCGGGTTGAAGGCGTGCAGGGACAGCCCTTCCTTGCCGGGGTCGGCGATGGCGGCGACGTCGAAGACGACGACCAGGAGCACCTCGATGACCAGCAGGACGCCGAGCACGCGCGCGTTGACGTCGATCTTCAGCCAGCCCAGCACGCCAACGGCGGCCGCGGCCGCGAGCGCCGGTATCCACCAGGCGACCTCCAGGCCGGCGTAGGTGGCGAAGAGCCCGGAGACCTCGAAGCCGAAGATGCCGTAGATGCCGACCTGGAGCGCGTTGTAGGCGACCAGCGCGACCATGGCGGCGCCCGCGCCGGCGGTGCCGCCGAGGCCGCGGGAGATGTACGCGTAGAAGGCGCCGGCGTTGTGGACGTGCCGGCTCATCTCGGCGTAGCCGAGGCTGAACAGCACCAGCACGGTGCCGAGGACCACGAAGAGCAGGGGCTGGCCGACGATGCCCATCACCGCGAATGTAGTGGGCATGACACCTGCGACCACCATGAGCGGGGCGGTCGCGGCGAGCACGGAGAGCAGCAGACCGCCCGTGCCGAGGCGGTCGGCGCGCAGGGCGCGCTCCTGCCCCTTGAAGGTGCTGATGCCGTCCGCTGCGGATCTGCTCGGGCTCGAACTGTCCGTGGTCATCGGAAGACCGTCCTTGGGTCGGGAGTGGGTGTCGGGCGTGATGCGGTGAGCTGGATCGGACGCGTGCGGGGTCATCCGGTGCCGAGGGCGGTGGCCCGTGCGGCGCGGAAGGCGGTGAGCGGGTCGCGGTCGGGGTACGACCAGGGGGCCGGGGTGGCCTTGTCGCCGATGCGGTGGAACAGGGCGGCGGCCTCGGCGCCCCGGCCCTCGCAGACCTTGGCGTGGGCGAGGAAGTTCAGGTCGATCAGACGGCGCGGATGGCCTTCGTGCTCCCACTCCAGCCACCAGTCGAAGGCGGCCTTCATCACCTGCCGGGCACGGCGGCCCACCCAGTGGCCGGAGGCAGCCGGATCGGCGCGCTCGTGGCCGGCGGCGGCGAGTGCGCGGTAGCGCTCGGCGTGCGCGATGACCGGCAGCATCGCCAGGGGGGAGTCGGCGGGTGCCTGTTCGGCGGACCAGTTGGCGAAGTCGTAGACCTCGTGCAGCGGGTCCGGGCCCGTCTCCACGCGGCGTTCGGCGAGCCAGGCGACCACCAGGTGGTGGGCGTGGTGGTGGTCCGCGTACCGGGTGCGGACCTGTTCGAAGATCCGCACCACGTCGCCCTCGGCGCCCTGGGCGCGCTCCAGCAGCAGCAGACCGAGCCACGGCGTGGGGTCGGCGGGCGACACCGCGGCCGCCCGGCGGCAGGCCTCGCGCGCCTGGGCCGGCTTCTCCTTTCCGCGCAGGGCGCGCCTCACCTGGGCCAGGGCGAGCAGGACCGACGCGTCCTCGGAGTCGGGCTCGGCGAGCAGCCAGTCGCGGACCCAGGCGGCGCTGGAGGACTCCCGGGCGAGCGCGGTGATCCGGTGTCCGCGGCGGTCCCAGTCGTCCCCCGTGCGGACGAGCAGCGAGCGGGCGGTCTGCCACCGGCCTTGCGCCAGCGCGGCCCGCGCGGCGACGAGCTCCTCGTCGTCGAGGGCCTCGTCGAAGGCCTGTGCCGCACGTCTGCGGGCACGGCCGAGGGGAGGCGGGGGTGGAGACACCGCGGACTTCCTCACGCGCTCTTCTTGTGGCTCGGCCCATGTCGGACGCACGGTCGGTACGGCAGTGGTCGGCTGCCGATAGCCATGGACTGATCACGCACAGCAAACCGGCAGCCAACAGTTGACGTCAAGGGCGCCCGAGTCATTACACGCGTCAACCAGCGTCACGGACAGGTCACTTGGGTTCCGGTGGCCGGGTCCACGTCCTTCCGGCGGGACGGAGCCGGCGGTTCCCGGATGTCGTACCCGCCGTGGACGGCCGGTCCTGCTTGGAGGGGTGGGTAACTGCTCGCCGGGGAGTGCGCACGAGGTCGCGTTAGCTCGATCGTGTGATGGTTCGTTCGTGAGCTTGTGGTGCCCTGGGCCGACTGGGCTAGCGTGAGCGTGCGATCTGGGACGCCGGGTGTGGCGTCAGCGTGCGGGGCCCCCGCTCCACCGGAGTGATGGTTCGGGGCCTCCCCGTCGCCTCTGGCCACACCCATATGGCCAGGTCGTGAGGGAACCGGCCTCCCGGGCCCGGACCACGCACAGGATGCGTGTCGCCGCCCCGGGGTCGAGTACGCCGGGGACCAGTGCGCCCAAGACCGTTCGGGGCGTGCGACCGAGTGGGCTCGCTCCTGCTCAGTCTTCAGGAACGGTGTTTGGATGGGTGTCATGAGTGCCGCTGACGGGCCTGCGCGGGCCGCCGACGAGATCCTCGACATCGTGGACGAGGACGACCGGGTGACCGGCCGGTCCCCGCGCGGGGAGGCCTACGCCCGGAAACTGCGGCACCGTTGCGCGTTCGTCCTGGTCAGGGACGCCGAGGGCCGGATCTTCGTGCACCGCCGCACCGCGACCAAGCTGGTCTTCCCCTCCCTGTACGACATGTTCGTCGGCGGGGTCGTGGGCGCCGGGGAGAGCTACGACGAGGCGGCCCTGCGTGAGGCCGAGGAGGAACTGGGCGTGTCCGGGCTGCCGCGCCCCGAGTACCTCTTCAAGTTCCTGTACGACGACGGCGCCGGCCGGAGCTGGTGGTCCGCGGTGTACGAGGTCCGCTGCGACCTGCCCGTACGTCCCCAGGCCGAGGAGGTGGCCTGGCACGCCTTCCTGACCGAGGCGGAGCTGGAGCGGCGCCTGAACAAGGGAACCGAACAGACCGAACAGACCGAGCAGACCGAGCGGACCGGGTGGACGTGGACACCGGACAGTCGGGCCGCGTACGAACGGCTCAGGGCCGCCCGGGCCCGGGAGCCGGAGCGTCCGGGGTAGGTGCCCCGTCCGGGCCAGGTGCTGTCCGGGCAGGGCGTCCCCGGTAGGGTCGCGGCGTGATCGACTTCGTACGGAACGTCCGGCTCTGGTTCGCGCCCGAGGACGTGCGGCAGGAGGGGGACACGCCCGACTACCGGTTCTCGCTGGCGAACGAGCGTACGTTCCTGGCCTGGCTGCGCACCGCCCTCGCGCTGATCGGCGGCGGCTTCGCCGTGGACCAGTTCCTGCCGAACCTGCGCTGGGGCTGGCGGGTCGGGCTCGCGCTGACGCTGCTCGCCGCCGGGGTGCTGTGCGCACTGCGCGCGGTCGACCACTGGGTGCGCTGCGAGCGGGCCATGCGGCGCGGCGAGGACCTGCCGGTGTCCCGGTTCCCGGTGCTGCTGAGTCTCGTCGTCGCCGTCGTCGCCGTCGCGATGGTCGTCGTGGTGCTCGTCGGGTGGGAGGTGTGAGCGGGCCGGCCGGGGCCCCGGCGCCCCGGGATCCCGGGCTGCAGCCCGAGCGGACCCGGCTCGCGTGGCGGCGTACGACCCTCGCGTGCACCGTCGCGTCCGTGCTCGCGGTGCGCATGGCGCTGCACGGCGGGTTGTCGGCCGCCGGGGCGGTCCTGTGCGCGCTGTGCTGCGCCTGCTGGCTGGGGTTCCTCCTGGTCGCCCACCGCCGGATCCACGCCCTCGCGGCCACGGCCGCCCCGGCCGCGCCCTCCCCCCGGCGGCTCACCGCGGCGGTGCTCTGCACCGGGGCCCTGGCCGCGTCCGGGGCGGCCCTCGTCCTGCTGGACCGGAGTTAGCCGCGCCGTCCCGACAGGTCGGTGGCGTGGCTCCCGGAAGGCGGCCTCACCGGTTCTCCGGCTCCCCGGGCTCCCCTCCCACGGTGACCACGATCTTGCCCCTGGTCCGGCCCTCCTGGTTCAGCCGGTGGGCGTCCGCCGCCCGTTCCAGCGGGAACGTCTTCGAGACGTGCACGCGCACCGCGCCCTGCTCCGCCAGTTCGGACAGGTGTCCGAGATCCCGGGGATCAGGGCGGACGAAGCAGTAGCGGCCTCCGTGGCCCACCGCCTCGTGGTCGGCGATCGACGCGAGCCGGCCCTCGGGGGCCAGGAGGTTGGCCGAGACCTTCAGGGCGTCGCCGCCGACCGTGTCGAACACCGCGTCCACGCCTGTGGGGGCGAGCCCCCGCACCCGCTCGGCGAGGCCGTCGCCGTAGGACACCGGTTCCCCGCCCAGCTCGCGGACGAAGTCGTGGTGGTGCTCACTGGCCGTACCGATGACCCGGGCGCCGAGGTGCACGGCGAGCTGGACGGCGAGGGAGCCGACGCCGCCGGCCGCGGCGTGCACCAGGACGGTCTCGGCCCGTTTCACCTCGAGGGCCCTGTACAGCACCTGGTAGGCGGTGAGTCCGGCGAGGGGCAGTCCGGCGGCTTCCTCGAAGGACAGGTTGCGCGGCTTGCGCGCGAGGGCCCGTACCGGGGCGGCCACGTACTCGGCGAAGGTGCCGCGGGAGAGGAAGTCCTCACGCACATAGCCGATGACCTCGTCGCCCGCGGCGAACTCGGGGACCGCGACACCGGGCCGTACGACCACACCCGAGACGTCCCAGCCGGGGA
This sequence comes from Streptomyces cathayae, assembly GCF_029760955.1. Classification (GTDB taxonomy): domain Bacteria; phylum Actinomycetota; class Actinomycetes; order Streptomycetales; family Streptomycetaceae; genus Streptomyces; species Streptomyces cathayae. The sequence continues at coordinate 6,340,503 of NZ_CP121682.1, read as the reverse complement.
TCACCGGGAACACCGGGGCCAGGACCGGGTCGAGATAACCCTCGCGGCACTTCCAGTCGACGGGGTTGACGGCCGCCGCCCGCACCTTCACGAGGACAGAGTCCGGGCCGACCCGGGGATCGTCGACCTCCCCGTACTCGAGCACCTCGGGACCGCCGTATCGCGCATAACTGATCGCCTTCATGGGGTAGACCCTCCGGCGTCGCCTCCCGCCGCGCAAGCCGAATGGCCGAACGGGCGTGTCGTGTGCGCGTGCGGTGGACGGGGCGTGGATCCGGTCACGTTTCGCCCACCCCCTGGACGACATACCGACCGGTCGGCATCATGTGTCGGGTACCGTCACCTGCCCGTAGGAGCGAGAATGAGCCCCGACCACCCGCCCGGACTGGATCTCGACCGGCTGAGTGCCCTGCTCGAGCGGGAGCGCCCCGGTCTGGTGAACGGCCCGCTCTCCGGCCGGCTGATCGAGGGCGGCAGGTCGAACCTCACCTACGCGCTCTCCGACGGCACCGCGCGGTGGGTGGTACGGCGCCCGCCGCTCGGGCACGTACTGGCCACCGCGCACGACATGCGGCGTGAGTACCGGGTGGTCAGCGCGCTGCACCCGACCGCCGTGCCGGTGCCCCGCACCGAGCTGCTGTGCGAGGACGAGGAGGTGCTCGGGGCACCCTTCTACGTCATGGAGTTCGTCGACGGCGTCCCGTACCGGACGGCGGACCAGCTGGTGCCGCTGGGGCCGGAGCGCACCCGTCGGGCCGTGCTCGGCCTGGTGGACACGCTCGTCGACCTGCACGCGGTGGACCCCGGCGAGGTGGGCCTGTCCGACTTCGGCCGCCCCGAGGGCTTCCTGGACCGGCAGCTGCGGCGCTGGGGCAAACAGCTGGACGCCTCCCGCGACCGGGAGCTGGCCGGGATCGACGAACTGCACGCCGCGCTGGGGCGGAAGCTGCCCCGCTCCCCCGCTCCGGCCGTGGTGCACGGTGACTACCGCCTGGACAACGTCCTGATCGGCGAGGACGACGACGAGATCAAGGCGATCCTCGACTGGGAGATGTCCACGCTCGGCGATCCGCTGACCGACCTCGGTCTGCTGGTGATGTACAGCATGCCGCTGGCCATGCCCGACTCCCCCGTCTCCACGACGGCCGAGGCACCCGGGCATCCGGCGCCCGCCGAGCTGATCGAGCGGTACGCCGCCCGCTCGGGACGCGACGTCCGCGCGGTGTCCTGGTACACGGCGTTCGCCTGGTTCAAGCTCGCCGTGATCCTCGAGGGCATCCACTACCGCTACACGCTGGGCCAGACGGTCGGCCGCGGTTTCGACCGCATCGGCGAACTGGTCCCCGTCTTCATCGAGCACGGTCTGACCACTCTTCAGGAAGGCTGACGGGACATGGACTTCGCGTTCGACGCGCGCACCGAGGAGCTGCGCGCCAGACTGCTCGCCTTCATGGACGAGTACGTCTACCCGGCCGAGCAGGTCGCCCACGAGCAGCGCGCCGGGCTGGCCTCGCCCTGGGACACCGTCCCCGTGGTGGAGGACCTCAAGGCCGAGGCCCGCCGGCAGGGGCTGTGGAACCTGTTCCTGCCCGACTCCACGTACGGTGCCGGCCTCACCAACCTCCAGTACGCCCCGCTCGCCGAGATCACGGGCCGCTCCCCGCAGCTGGCGCCCACCGCCACCAACTGCGCGGCGCCCGACACCGGGAACATGGAGGTGCTGGCCCAGTTCGGCGACGAGCAGCAGCAGAAGCAGTGGCTGGAGCCCCTGCTGACGGGGGAGATCCGCTCGGCGTTCGCGATGACCGAGCCGGAGGTGGCTTCCTCGGACGCCACCAACATCACCACGCACATCGAGCGGGACGGCGACTCGTACGTCGTCACGGGCCGCAAGTGGTACATCTCCGGGGCGATGCACCCGGACTGCAGGATCTTCATCGTGATGGGCAAGACCGACCCGGACGGGGCGGACATCCGCCGCCAGCAGTCGATGATCCTCGTGCCCCGCGACACGCCCGGCGTCACGATCGAGCGCGCCATGCAGGTGTTCGGCTACGAGGACCACTCCCACGGCGGCCACGCCGAGGTGGTCTTCGACCGTGCGCGCGTGCCGGTGGCGAACCTGATCGGTGAGGAGGGCGGCGGTTTCGCCATCGCCCAGGCGCGGCTCGGCCCCGGCCGGATCCACCACTGCATGCGGTTGATCGGCATGGCCGAGCGGGCGATCGAGCTGATGTGCCGGCGGGCCGTGTCCCGTGACGCCTTCGGCAAGCCACTGGCCCAGCAGGGCGTGGTGCAGAACTGGATCGCGGACGCGCGGGTCGCGGTCGAGCAGCTGCGGCTGCTGGTGCTGAAGACGGCCTGGATGATGGACACCGTGGGCAACCGAGGTGCCCACACCGAGATCCAGGCCATCAAGATCGCCACCCCGCGCACGGTCGTCGGCATCCTCGACCGGGCCATCCAGCTGTACGGGGCCGGCGGGGTCAGCCAGGACTTCCCGCTGGCCGAGCTGTACGCCGGCGCCCGCACGCTGATGATCGCCGACGGCCCGGACGAGGTGCACCAGCGGTCGCTGGCGCGCCGGGAGCTGAAGAAGTACCTGTAGGCAGGGAGCTCCGGCGGCTCAGGGGCGGAGTGCGCGCAGCAGCAGGTCGGCGAGGTGATCGGCGACCTGCTGCGGCGTGAGCGGCCCGTCGGGGCGGTACCAGGTCGACAGGTGGTGCACGGAGCCGAAGTGGTAGTCCACCACCAGGTCGGCCGGGGTCGCCGTGGAGAACACGCCCGCCGCCTGGCCCTCCTCGACCAGGGCGCGGAAGCGCTCGTGGTAGCGGCGGCGCTCGGCCCGTACCTGCTTGTTCTTCTCCGGGCTCAGATGGTGCATGGAGCGGAAGAAGATCGACGCGTCGTCCAGGTTCTCGATCGTCGTGACGACCACGTCGGCCGCGGCACCGCGCAGGCGCTTCTCGATCGGCTCGTCGGCGTTCGCGTAGGAGTCCAGGCGTTCCTGCTGGACGCGCAGCACACGCGCGTAGACCTCGTGCAGCAGGTCGTCCTTGGAGCCGAAGTAGTGGTAGAGCGCGCCCTTGGTGACACCGGCCGCCTCGACGATCTCCTGCACGGAGGTGCGGTCGTAGCCCTGCTCCGCGAAGAGCCGGGTGGCGGCGGCCAGGAGCCGCTGCGGCACCGGGGGCCCGTCACCGTCCGTCGTCCTGGGCACTGCCGCCACCTGCCTTCCGTTTCGTTGTCACTGTTCGTTGTCGCTGATCGTTGTCACTGGCCACTGGTCATCGGTCGCTGCCGCTGATCGTCGCTGCCGCTGATCGTCGCCGCTACCGGCCGTCGTCACCACCGGTCGTCGCCGCTGGTGCCGTCGGCCGTCCCGCGTCGGGGGAAAACGGTTCCCCGACGGGGATCCTCCCACCTGCCGTCCGCGGCGCGTCGGGCAGGATCTCCGGCTGCCGCGCGGGCTCGCGTGCGGTCATGGCCGGTCATGACCGTCCCGGCGGCTCACCGGGTGGCCTCCCAGTGCCGCTGGATGCGGTTCATGCCACCGAGCCAGCGCTCCGGGTCGGCCGCGCGGGCCTGGTAGTACTCGGCGACCTCGGGGTGCGGCAGGATCAGGAAGCGGTCCTCCTCGATGCCGCGGAACAGGGCCTCGGCCACGTCCTCGGGCTCGATCGCGGTCGGCCTGAGCACCAGCTCGCCCGCGCTGCCGCTGTCGGTGAGCATGTCGGTGCGCACCCCCTGCGGGCAGATCGCGTGGACCTTCACACCGCGGTGGCGGTACGTCAGGGACAGCCATTCGGCGAAGGCGTAGGCGCCGTGCTTGGTGACGCTGTAGGGGGCGGTGCCGATCATGGTGAGCAGTCCGGCGGCGGAGACGGTGGAGACGAAACGGCCGCTGCCGCGTTCCAGCCAGTCGGGGAGCAGCGCGTGCGCCGCGCGGACGTGGGCCATGACGTTGACGTCCCAGGAGAGCGTCCAGCCCTGTTCGTCGAGCGGCCCGCCGGGCTCCCCGCCGTCACGGCCGACGCCCGCGTTGGCGCAGTAGACGTCGATCCTGCCGCCGAGCGCGTCCAGGGCCTCGGGGACGACGCGGGACGCGTCGCCCGGGACCGCGATGCCGCCGATCTCCTCGGCGACGGCCTCGGCCCGGTCGGCGTCCAGGTCGTTGACGACGACCTGGGCCCCCTGGCCGGCGAAGCGACGGGCGAGTGCCGCCCCGATGCCGCCCCCGGCACCCGTGACGACCACCTTCGCACCCTGCACGGCTTCCACCATCGGACTCCTTCGACACGACCGGCCGACCGCTTGCCCGGCCGGCTCTGTTTCCCGGTGATCCCGGTGATTCCGGCGATCTCGGCCCGGCCGCGGCGGTGACGCGCCGCGTTGCCGCCGTCACGCCGCCCGCATCACGCCAGACTAACCGGTCGGTATGCCGGGCGGAAGGAGAAGACGTGAACCGGCCGGGCCCTGCTCGTTCCCCGGCGCGGTTCACGCGCGTTAACGTGCGTGGGCATGACACCCGCAGCGATCACGGAGGTCACGGTATGAAGCTGTCCAGACGGAGCCTGCTCGCCACCACCACGGCTGCCCTCTCGGCCACTGCGGCCACCGCCGCCACCACCGTCCCGGCGCACGCGGCCCCCGGCCGGGCCCCCGCCGCGGGCCGGAGGCTGCGCACCGGCTTCGAGCAGCTCGCGGCGGACGGTTACGCGCTGCTCGACGGCCGACGCGTCGGCGTGGTCACCAACCCGACGGGCATCACCCGGGACGTACGGCACATCGTCGACGTCATGCACGCCGACGACCGCGTGGACCTGACCGCCGTGTTCGGACCCGAGCACGGCTTCCGGGGCACCGCGCAGGCGGGCGGCTCCGAGGGCCGCCACGACGACCCGGCGACCGGCCTGCCCGTCTACGACACGTACCTGAAGAGCGGCCGGCCCCTGGCCGACGTCTTCACCGCGTCCGGCGTCGACACGGTCGTCTTCGACATCCAGGACGTGGGCGCCCGCTTCTACACGTACATCTGGACGCTCTACGACTGCATGGAGGCGGCGCGGCTCGCGGGCAAGCGGTTCGTCGTCCTCGACCGGCCGAACCCGATGACCGGGCGGGCGGCGCTGGGGCCCGTGCTGCATCCGGAGTTCGCGACGTTCGTCGGGCGGCAGCCGATCGCGCAGGCGCACGGGATGACGGTGGCGGAGCTGGCGCGACTGTTCAACGCGGAGTTCCTGGCCGATCCGGTACGGCTGGAGACGGTACGGATGTCGGGCTGGCGGCGGTCCGACTTCTACGACGCCTCGGGGCTGCCGTGGGTACCGCCCAGCCCCAACATGCCGACGCCCGAGACGGCCCTGGTGTACGCGGGGACGTGCCTCTTCGAGGGCACCAACCTGTCCGAGGGGCGCGGGACGACCCGGCCGTTCGAACTGCTGGGCGCGGAGGGGATCGACGGGCGCTGGGCGGCCGAGGCGAACGGGCTCGGCCTGGCGGGTGTGCGGTTCCGTGAGGCGTACTTCGCGCCCACGTTCTCCAAGTTCCAGGGGAGGACCGTCGGGGGCGTGCAGCTCCACGTGCACGACCGGGACGCGTTCGATCCGGTACGTACGGGAGTGGGGCTGCTGGTCACCGCCAAGCGGGCGTGGAGCGGATTCGCCTGGCGTCCGGACCACTGGATCGACAAGCTGACCGGCTCCACGCGGGTGCGCACGATGATCGACGCGGGCGCGGACACGGACGAGGTCGTGGCCGGCTGGCGGGACGAACTGGCGGCGTTCCGTCGGATGCGCCGGGAGTACCTGCTGTACCGCTGACGCACGGGCGTCCGCCTCGCGGGCAGTCCGCCGGGCACGCGCCGTACGGCGGCTACGGCGGCTAAGACGGCTACAGCGACGACAGCGACGACAGCGACAGGAACGGCGGCGGGCCGGACAGTGGCCCGCCGCCGTTCGGCTTCCCCAGGTCGTTCACCTCTGTCACCTGCAGCGATGCCGCCTCGGCCGCGTCCGCCGGGGACAGCGGGGTGATCAGGGAAGCGATCGGTGCGCATAACGTCGCGTTCTTCAGGAACCCGTGGAGGCTGCGGGGAGTTCTCAGACTGTCGAGGGGTGTGCGCGGCACGCCGCGGCACGGGGGCTCCTCCCGACGGGGACGGGGCGGGAGGCTACCGCCGGTGTCCCCGCGACGGAAGGTGAACACGCGCCACCTTCCGCTGCGGCGGCGCTGAAGATGACCACGCGGAACCACAACTGAATCATCGGACACGGGAGTTGACCGGTGACTCACCATGACCGGCCGACGGCCGGTCCGTGACCGCCCGACGGGGGCCGTCGAAAAAAGATGGAGCCGATCCGCGTGTCGATACGTCTACTCGACGACGTCCGTTCGACGACGCCGAAGTGACCGGATTACAGGTGCAGGTGTGACGGAGGTGCAGGACGATGGCCGGTTTCCGAAGTCTGGCGAGACAGGTCCGAGATCCACGGTGCGACCTGGCGCTGCGGCGCTATTCGCTGCGCAAGTGCCTTGAGCGATTCGCTCCGTACGGACACAGGGCGACCTGGGACCATCTGTGCTCCCGTGCCGGGTTCGACCCCGAGGACCGCTCCGTCGACCCGGCGCGGCTCGTGGCCGCACTGGACGAACTGGAGGAGGCCCGGGCGGTCTGGCAGTCCTACGAGGTCGAGTTCGCCGAGCGCCGCAGGAAGGAGAAGCACGACGGCCTGCGCAGGCCGGGCAGCGTGGACGACTGGCACCGGCTGACCTGGGGCGGTTTCGGCGTGGCCTGGTGCGACGACCCGCGCGTACATCCGCGTGAGCCGCTGGCCGAGGTGCTGCGACGGCTGATCGCCGCGCTGGAGCGAGAGCCGGGTTCGGCCTGCCCCGTGTGCCGGGGGGAACGGCTCAGGTGGCGGTACGACCTGGACCACGAGCCGTCGACGGGTCCGGTCTGCACGGACTGCGGGATCCTGGTGCCGCGCCCCGTCCTGACCGCCGAAGCACTGGCGGACGCCAGGCGGTCGAAACTGCTGGTGTCGGCCTGAGGGGTGTGGGGGCGCGCCGGGGATGCCGCGCCCCCACTGTCACCCGGATCCCCGCCCGGACGGGCCCCCGCCCGCCTGGTCGCCCGATCGCCCACCGACTGTGCTCTCGGTGCACTCGGGTTTCTTGGGCTTCTCGGGTTTCTCGGGTGCCCCAGGCAGCAGTCGGGAGCCCGTCAGGCGTCCGCCGAAGACGTCGTCCGGGTTGGACAGGACGCAGGTGTCCAGCGAGAGGCAGCCGCAGCCGATGCAGTCGGTGAGGTGATCGCGCAGCCGGTTGAGCTGCTTGATGCGCTCGTCCAGTTCGGCGCGCCAGGCCTCGGAGAGATGCGCCCAGTCGTCCCGGGTGGGAGTACGTTCCTGGGGGAGCTCGGCGAGCGCCCCGCGGATCGTCGCGAGCGGGATGCCGACGCGCTGGGCGGCCCGGATGAACGCCACCCGGCGGAGGGTGTCACGGCTGTAGCGGCGCTGGTTGCCCGTGGTGCGGCGGCTGCCGATCAGGCCCTTCGACTCGTAGAAGTGCAGGGCCGACACGGCGGCGCCGCTGCGCGCGGAGAGCTGGCCGACCGTGAGCTCGTGGATCTTCTCCGGAATCTGGGGCACCCCTCGAAGCCTACCCGTCCCGCACGGCCCGGGTCCGTTGACAAGGGCCGCACGGCCGACCATGCTAAGCAGTCGCTTAGGCAGACGTGCGCGGGTGGGTGCGTGCGATCACGTGACGCGAAAGGCCGGGACATGGCAGAGCCGAGGATCTTCACCTCCGTCGACGACCTGAAGGCGGCGGTGGGCGAGCAACTGGGGTACACGGACTGGCTGGAGGTCGACCAGAAGCGGATCGACCTGTTCGCCGAGGCCACCGGTGACCACCAGTGGATCCATGTCGATCCGGAGAAGGCGGCGGCCGGGCCGTTCGGCACGACCATCGCGCACGGCTATCTGACGCTGTCGCTGCTGCCGCTGTTCGGCCCGCAGCTGCTCTCCGTCGAGGGCGTGAAGATGGGCGTCAACTACGGCACGAACAAGGTGCGTTTCCCCGCGCCCGTCCCCGTCGGGTCGCGGGTGCGTGCCACCGCGAAGGTCACCGCCGTCGACGAGGTGGCGGGCGGCGTCCAGGTGACCACGGCCTTCACGCTGGAGCGCGAGGGCGGCGAGAAGCCGGTGTGCGTGGCCGAGTCGGTGGCCCGGTACTACCTCTGAACGGTGCCCGTCCGGTCGGCGCCGACCATCCGCAGCACGAGGTCGGCGTAGAGGGCGCCGACCTCCTCGGGGGTCCGGTCGCCGTCGATGGTGAACCAGCGCGCCACGTCGACGCAGAGGGAGAGCACGGCGCGGGTGGTGCCCCGCACGTCGGGGACGTCGAACTCGCCCGTGCGCACGCCCTCCTCGATGATCCCGCGCACCTCGGCGTCGACCTGCCGGCGCAGGGTGGTGATCTCGGCGCGGGCGTCGGGACCGAGCGAGTCGAGTTCGTACTGCACGACCCGCGCGGTGGTGCGCCCGCCGGCGTGCCAGCGGACGAAGGAGCTCACCGCCTCGGCGAGCCGTTCGGCCGGGCCGCCCTCGGCACGGGCCGCGGTGCGCAGGATGTCCACGGCCTTCTCGTGGCCGATCCTGCTGATGCGGTGGAGCAGCTCTTCCTTGGTCTTGTAGTGGATGTAGAGCGCGGCCGGGCTCATGCCGGCGCGGCCCGCGATGTCGCGGGTCGTCGTGGCGTGGTAGCCGCGTTCCGCGAACGCCTCCACGGCGGCGAGCAGCAGCCGTCGCGCCGCGTCGGGTGTGACCTCGCCCCACGGCTGCGCCTCACCGCCGGCCGTGTCCTGCGCCGCACTCATCGCTCACCTCATTCGCCGACAGGGGTAACACCATACCGGCAAGGGTGAGCGGGCGCTTAGGGCCGGTCTGCCCGAAGGGCCCCGGCACGCCCCGTGTCAGAGCTTCTGCAGCGGGTCGTGTTCGGCGAGGAGCTTCTCCAGCCGGGCCTGGTCGACGCGGTTCACGATCTGCCCGGCCTCCTGGCGGTCACGGATGACCTTGGCCAGGGTGAAGGCGGAGGTGACGAGGTACATGACCGCGATGCCCAGGAAGGCGCGGACCCAGACATCGGTCTCGAGGTTGAGGATGCCGACCGCGGTGGCTCCCATGGCCACTCCGAAGGACGCCACGGCCTGACCGTAGAAGGCGGCCGTGCTCTGCTGCTTGACCGGTGTGTCGCTCATGGGGACAAGGATCGGCGGATGCGTCCGCGGCCACATCCGCTCGGATACTCAGGTGGTACTCAGAACGCCGAGACCCCGGTCAGGGCGCGTCCGATGACCAGTTTCTGGATCTGGCTGGTGCCCTCGTAGAGGGTCATGACGCGGGCGTCGCGCAGCAGCTTGCCCGCCGGGTACTCGTCGATGTAGCCGTAACCGCCGTGGACCTGGAGGGCGTTGTTCGCGGCGCGGACGGCCGCCTCCGAGGCGAAGAGCTTGGCCTTGGAGGACTCCACGGCGAACGGCCGTCCGCGGTCGACCAGGTCCGCGACCCGCCAGGTCAGCAGCCGGGCGGCGTCGACGTCCACGGCGATGTCGCTGAGCAGCTCCTGGACGAGTTGGTGGTGGGCGATGGTCTTCCCGAACTGCTCGCGCTCGCCCGCGTACCGCACGGCCGCGTCGAGCGCGGCCTGGGCTATGCCGACACAGCCCGCCGCGACCGACATGCGCCCCTTGGCGAGGGCGGACATGGCGACCGGGAAACCCTTGCCCTCGGGGCCCAGCATCGCGGACGCGGGCACGCGCACGTCCTCCAGCACCAGCTCGGCGGTGGCCTGACCGCGCAGACCGAGCTTGCCGTGCAGGGCGCGACGCGTCAGGCCGGGGGTGTCGGCGGGAACGAGGAACGCGGACATCCCCTGGTGGCCGGGGGCGTCGGTGGAACGGGCGAAGAGCAGGACCACGTCGGCCCAGGTTCCGTTGGTGATGAACATCTTGGTGCCGTTGATGACGTAGTCCTCGCCGTCGCGCACCGCACGGGTGGAGAGGTTCCCGGCGTCCGAACCCGTGCCCGGCTCGGTGAGGCCGAAGCAGCCGACGTACGCGCCCGAGGTGAGCCCGGGAAGCCAGGTCCGCTTCTGCTCCTCGTCGCCCCAGGCCGCGACCGTCTTGGCCACCAGCCCCAGGGACACGGAGACGATCCCGCGCACGGAGGAGTCGCCGCGGCCCAGCTCCTCGGTGACCAGGCAGTACGCGAGGTGGTCGCCGCCGCAGCCCCCGTACCGCTCGTCGATCGTCAGCCCGAGGAACCCGACCTCGCCGAGCTTCCTCACGATGCCGCGGTCGACCTCCTCGGCCCGGTCCCAGGCCGTGGCGTGGGGGACGACCTCCCGCTCCACGAAGTCCTGGGCGAGCCGGCGGACGGCACGGTGCTCCTCGCTGAGCTCCAGGTTCATGACGGCCACCCCAATTGATTAGCACTGCTAGTTTTCTGTTGCAGCCCTACTATGTGCGCCATGGCCCGACCGCGCAAGCCCCTGCTCAGCCCCGACCGGATCGTCGAGACGGCCCGTGCGCTCGTGGACGCGGAGGGCCTCGCGGCCGTCTCCACACGGCGGCTCGCCGCACGGCTGGGGGTCAGCGGACCCTCGCTCTACAACCACTTCCGCACCAAGGACGAGATCCTCGAGGCGGTGGCCGACTCGGTGAGCGCACTGGTCGACCTGTCGATGTTCGAGGACGGCCGGGACTGGCGGACCGCGCTGCACGACTGGGCCGTCTCCTACCGCGCCGCACTGCGCGCCCACCCCAACATCGTGCCGGTCATGGCGCGCGGCCCCGGCCGCCGCCCGGCCGGCCTGCGGCTCGCCGACGCGGCCTACGGCGCGATGGTCGAGGCCGGCTGGCCGCCGGCGCAGGCCACGTCCATCGGCGCGCTGATGCGGTACTTCATCATGGGATCGGCGCTCGGCTCCTTCGCCGGCGGCTTCGTGGACGACGCCGGCGCCTACGATCCCGCCGACTACCCCCACCTCGGGCAGGCCCATCTGCTCGCCGAGAAACAGGAGAAGATCGACGAGCGGGCCTTCGAGACGGGACTGACGGCGCTGCTGGACGGTCTGGCCCAGCAGTACGAGCGGGTGCGGGATTCCTAGAGCTCCGCACGCATCCGCATACATCCGCACATATCCGCGCGCAAGGGGAGCCCGGCTCGCGACGCCCGGCACGCACTCCCCCGAACGCCGCGAGCAGGGAGACCCCCGTGACACCGCTGGCGCCGCGAGCCGATCGGACTCCCCCCGTGTTCAGGGCTCCTGGAAGACCACCAGGGCTCGTCCGCCCTTGCCCGCCGACATGGTGTCGAAGGCCGCCGGGATGCCGTCCAGGGTGATCCGTTCCGTCACCAGGGCTCCCAGGTCGAAACGGCCCGCCCGGATGTGTCCGGCGAGGACGGGGAGGTCCCGGGCGGGGTCGGAGTTGCCGTAGACGCAGCCGGACAGGGTTCTGCCCCAGTGGAAGATCTCCAGGGCGTTGAAGGTGACCTGCTGGTCCTTGCCTCCGATGCCGACGACCGCGGTGCGGCCGCCGCGCCGGGTGGAGTCCCAGGCGGTGCGGATGGTGGTGGCGCGGCCGACGCATTCGACGGCCGCGTCCACGCCCTGCTTCCCGGTGAGGGCGCGGATCTCGCGGGCCGTGGTGTCCGAGGCGACGAGGTAGTGGGTCGCCCCGGCGGAGCGCGCCAGTTCCTCCTTGGCCGGGGAGACGTCGACCGCGACGATCGTCGTCGCGCCGGCGATCCGGGCCGACTGGAGGGCGGCGAGGCCCACTCCCCCGGCACCGAACACCGCGACCGACTCGCCCGGCCGGACCCTCGCGCAGTGGTGGACGGCGCCGTAGCCGGTGAGCACGGCGCACCCCAGCAGGGCGGCGTCGGTGAGCGGGACGCCGTCCGGGGCGGGCAGGACGCAGGACGCGGGCACCACCGTCTCCTCGGCGAAGGCGGCGACGTTCAGGCCGGGGTGCAGCGGGGTGCCGTCGTCGGCGCGGTGGGCGTGCACCCGGGCGGCACCGCTCAGGGCGTCGGCGCACAGCCACACCTCGCCGCGTGCGCAGGCGGGGCAGGCGCCGCAGGAGGGCGCCCAGTTGAGGACGACGCCGTCGCCGGGGGCGACATGGGTGACGCCCTCGCCGACGGAGACGACCGTGCCGGCGCCCTCGTGGCCGAGCACGGCCGGGACCGGGAGGCGCATGGTGCCGTTGGTCAGGGACAGGTCGGAGTGGCAGACACCGGCGGCGGCGAGCCGGACCCGGACCTGACCGGGGCCGGGCTCGGGCAGGTCGATCCCCGTGGTCTCCAACGGGGCGTCGACGGCGGACAGTACGGCGGCGCGGACGGACATGTCGGCTGGACTCCCCTAGAACTGGAGGGACTTGGTCTGGAGGTACTCGGTCAGGCCGTGCACGCCGAGTTCGCGTCCCACGCCCGACTGCTTGTAACCGCCGAACGGCGCGAGGGGGTTGAAGCGGCCACCGTTGATGTCGACCTGACCGGTCTCCATGCGGCGGGCGAACGCCGCCGCCTCGGCCTCGTCGCCGGCCCAGACCGCGCCGGCGAGTCCGTAGACGGTGCCGTTGGCGATGCGCAGGGCGTCCTCCTCGTCCTCGTAGCGCAGGACGGACAGGACGGGCCCGAAGATCTCCTCCTGGGCGATCGTCATGTCCGGGGTGACGTCGGCGAAGACGGTGGGGCTGACGAAGCACCCCTTCTCGCGCGGGGCGTCGGGGCCTCCGGCGACCAGGCGCGCGCCCTCGGCGACGCCCTTCTCGATGTAGCCGCGCACGCGTTCCTGCTGCGCGGCGTTGACGAGGGGGCCGATGCGGTCGCCGTACTTCGCGGCGGCGGCCGCGGCGAGCTCGACGGCCTCGTCGTACTGGTCGCGGTGGACCAGCATGCGGGTCCAGGCGCTGCACGTCTGGCCGGAGTTGGACATCACGTTGGCGACCCCGACGTTGACCGCCCGGGCCAGATCGGCGCCGGGGAGGATCACGTTGGCGGACTTGCCGCCCAGTTCGAGGGCGACCTTCTTGACCGCGCCCGCGGCGACGGCGCCGATCCGGCGGCCGACGGCGGTGGAGCCGGTGAAGGAGACCAGGTCGACGCCCGGGTGTTCGGCGAGGGCCTGGCCGGCCACCGGGCCGAGGCCGGTGACCAGGTTGAACACGCCGGCCGGAACCCCCGCCTCGTGCACCGCCTCCGCGAAGAGCCGGGCGACCAGCGGGGTGTCCTCGGCGGGCTTGACCACGATCGTGCAGCCGGCGGCGAGCGCCGGGGCGGCCTTCGCGACGATCTGGTGGAGGGGGTAGTTCCAGGGGGTGATCGCACCGACCACACCGACCGGTTCGTGCAGGACGGTCGAGTTGCCCGTCCTCTCCTCGAAGGGGTACGTCGCCGCCAGTTCGGCGTACGAGCCCGCCACCGCCACGGGCACGCCCGCGTGCACGGTCTGCGAGAGCTTCAGGGGCGCGCCGAGTTCGGCCGTCACCGTCCGGGCGATCTCCTCCTGCCGGGCCACCAGCACGTCACGGAGGGCGGCGAGGCGGGCGGCGCGCTCGGCGGGCGGCGTCGCGGCCCAGGCCGGCAGGGCGGCACGGGCGGCCCGTACGGCGGCGTCCACGTCCTCGGCGGTGCCCGCGGGGACGGTGGCGATCACCTGCCCGTCAGCCGGGTTCACGACCTCGATCACGTCCGGGCCGGCTGCGGGGCGCCAGGCGCCGTCGATGTACATGCCGTCGTATGCCTTCATCGTGCTTCCTCCGGGGCAGGGGTCGACGTCCGCCACATAAACTAGCGATGCTAATTTCCTGGCGCCAGAGGGACCGTGTCACTCGTTCGGGCAGAGCTGCCGCTCCGGGGCGGAGCCGCCGCGGTCACCGAGCCCGACCTTCGCCGTGCCGGCCGGGACGCGGAGACCACGGGAACGGGCGGACCCGACGCCACGACGACCCGCGGCATCGCGATGCGCGGGGACCGGCCGACCGGCGAGGCACGGACTCCCGGATTCCCCCTGGAGTCGGGTTCTCCCGTCGTCCGCCAAGGGGTGAGCGCGTGCCCCTGGAGCGGGCGCGGCCGCGACACGAGGGGCGGGATCGTGCCGCCCCCTTGCGCCGGGGAAACCGCAATCCTACGGTGCTGCATAGGAATCACACGCAAGGGAGCAGTGAAGATGAGCGATGGGGGCACCGCCCGCGCGAGCGCATTCGAGCGCGGGGGAGCGCGCAAGGCCGCCGAGGGACTCGACCACCTCTCCGGTTTCGGCAACGAGCACAGCTCCGAGGCGCTCCCGGGCGCCCTGCCCGAGGGACGCAACTCGCCTCAGCGCGCGCCGCTCGGGCTGTACGCGGAGCAGCTGAGCGGTACGGCGTTCACCGAGCCGCGGGCCGAGAACCGCCGCTCCTGGCTGTACCGGATCCGCCCGTCGGCCGCGCACCCGGCGTTCACCCGCACGGGCAACGGCGCACTCCGCAGCGCGCCCTTCACCCAGACCGTGCCCGACCCCAACCGCCTGCGCTGGGACCCGCTGCCCGCACCGGCGGAGGGCACCGACTTCCTGGCCGGTCTGTGGACGCTGGGCGGCAACGGCGACGTCACCCGGCGCACCGGAGTGGCGGTGCACCTCTACCACGCGACCGCCTCGATGGAGCGGGTGTTCAGCGACGCCGACGGTGAGCTGCTGATCGTCCCGGAGCGGGGCGGGCTGCTGCTGCGCACGGAGTTCGGGCTGCTGCAGGTGGAGCCGGGACACATCGCGCTGATCCCTCGCGGGGTGCGCTTCCGCGTGGAGCTGCTGGACTCCTCGGCCCGCGGTTATGTGTGCGAGAACTACGGGGCGCCGTTCCGGCTCCCCGACCTCGGTCCGATCGGCGCCAACGGGCTGGCCAACGCCCGGGACTTCCGTGCCCCGGTCGCCGCGTACGAGGACGTCGAGGGGCCGGTGGAGGTGGTGAACAAGTTCTGCGGCAACCTGTGGTCGGCCACCTATGACCACTCCCCGCTGGATGTCGTCGCCTGGCACGGCAACCATGTGCCGTACGCCTACGACCTGCGCCGTTTCAATGTGATGGGCACCCTCTCCTACGACCACCCGGATCCGTCGATCTTCACGGTGCTGACCTCGCCGAGCGACACCCCGGGGCTGGCCGGGGTGGATTTCGTGGTCTTCGCCCCGCGCTGGCTGGTGGGCGAGGACACCTTCCGGCCGCCGTACTTCCACCGGAACGTGATGAGCGAGTACATGGGCCTGATCGAGGGCGCGTACGACGCGAAGGCGGAGGGCTTCGTCCCCGGTGGGGGCTCGCTGCACAACATGATGTCGGCGCACGGCCCGGACCGGGAGACCTTCGAGCGGGCGAGCTCCGCCGAGCTGCGCCCGCAGAAGATCGACGACGGCCTGGCCTTCATGTTCGAGACCCGCTGGCCGCTGTCCCTGACCCCCCAGGCGGCCCGGGCGGAGCACCTGCAGCAGGGTTACGACGACGTGTGGCGGGGCCTCGAGCGTCACTTCCGCCCGTTGCACTGAACGTTCCCCGACCGGTACGGATAACCTCGTGACCTCCTTCGCTCCGGACTCGATCGTCCTGAACCGCAAGTTGCCGCTCTGGTACCAGGTGTCGCAGTCGCTGCGCGCCTCGATCCTCGGCCGCTCGCCCCGGGACCCGCTGCGCCTGCCCACCGAGGAACAGCTGGCCGGGCACTACGGGGTGAGCGTGCTGACCATGCGGCAGGCGCTGAAGGAACTGGAGGACGAGGGGCTGATCACCCGCCACCGCCGGCGCGGCACGTTCATCGAGCCGGATGCCCGGCGGGGCGCCCCGGTGCGCCTGCTGGGCTCGGTGGACGCGATCGTGGCCCAGCAGTCCGGGATGACGACCGAACTGCTGGAGCACGGTCCGGCGCCGGTGCCGGCCGAACTCGCCGAGCACTTCCCGGACCTGTCCGAGGCGGCGGCGTACCACCGACTGCGCGGCGACGAGCAGACGGGCGAGCCGACCAACCACGCCCGCAACTACGTCCGGCCCGAACTGGCCGCCCGGATCGACCTGGACGACCTGGTGCGCTGGCCGATGACCAAGGTGCTGCGGGACGCCGTCGGGGCGGACATCAGCCGCATCACGGACACGGTGGAGGCCCGGCTCGCGGACCCGGAGACGGCCCGGCTGCTCCGGGTCCCGCTGCTCAGCCCGATCCTGCACTACACGGGCGTCACCTACGACACCGACGGCCGGGTCCTGGACGTGGCCGTCATCAACTACCGGGGGGACCGCTTCTCCTTCACGGTGACCCTGGAAGCCACCTGATCCGGTCGGCCCTTCAGGCCGTACGATGCCCAGCGTGACGCACGACGACGCTCCGCTGCTGGCGGACCTCATGCCGTGGTCCGTCGCACCGCCGCGACTCGGCCGGGGGTGGCCGGCGGCCCCCGACCCGGGGGCGCTGAAAGCCCGTTGGAACGCCCTGCTGAAGGCCGTGGGGCCCGACCGGGAAGCCCTGTTCCAGCCGACGCGTTCACGGACGGCGCACACGGCGGTCGGGCAACTGCCGGGCCGGTCGGGCGGCACGGAGAAGCTGGCGCGCGCCTCGGGCCCGTGCCCCGAACCGGTCCGCGTGCTGTGCTCCCCCTTCGACGAGCAGTGGCTGATCCCCGACCAGCGGCTGATCGACGCGGCCCGCCCCGAACTGTGGCGGGTGACCGACGAGCGGCAGATCTTCGTCGTCGAGGCCACCACGGAACGGAGCGACCGCCCGCGGGGGGAACGCGCGCCGAGCGACCGCCCGCCGGGGGGACGCGCCGGGAGCGGTGGGGCCGGCGCCGACGACCCCGCCGGTCCGCTGCTGCTCGCCACGTCCCTGCTGCCGGTGCTGCGCCCCGGCCGGGTCCGCCCGCTGTACCGCCGGCCCGAAGGCACGGAACCGAACCTGGCCCCGGCCCTGACCGAGCACCTCGCGGCACGGCTCGGCCGAAAGGTCCCGGCCGTCGACGTGCTGGCCTGGACGATGACCGTGGTGCGCAACGGGCCCGGTGGGCTCACGGTGCCGCTCACCGGGGACGCCGAGGTGTGGGCCACGGGCGTGGAGGTGGGTCACCGACTGCTGTGGCTGATGCGGCGCGACGGGGAGCGCCCCCGGCTCCCGGGCGGACGCCGCCCCTACGTCCGGGCCCCGCTCCCCTCCCGACCGCTGACCGTGCGCTACGAACCCGACGAGGAGGCCCTGTTCCTCGGCGAGGGCCGCATCTCGCCGGTGCCGCCGGCGGTCTGGGAGTTCGAGGTGGCCGGGGTCCGGGTGCTGGAGCGGTGGTGCGCGGCCCGCACCGACGGGGCCGAGCCGGGCACTCTGGACGCGATCCGTCCGGCCGTCTGGCCGCAGACCTGGACCTCGGAGCTCCTGGAGCTGATCACGATCCTCGCGCTCATGGCCGAACTGCGCCCGCGTCAGGTCGCGTCGAGGGTCCGTTCGGCGGCCGACCCGATCACGTCGGCGGAACTGCGCCGGGCCGGCGTGCTCCCGGCGCCGAGATCCGCGTACCGGCCCGCCTCGGTGCTGGACGCCCGCGAGGAGGGGCCGGAAGGCCAGCTCGCCCTGCTCTGACGCGCCGGACGGCGGCGTGCCGCCCGGACGGCGGCCGAGACGGATGCGCCGGGGGACGACACCGCGGAACCGTGGGCCGGGGAAGGTGTGTGGAAGGGGGGCGACGTGCCGGGTGTCGGGGTGTGCGTCGCGTGCCGTGGGGTGACAGGGACGCGCGTGGTACCGCGCCAGGACGGTGGGCCCGTCCGGGCGCGGGTCTAACGGCTGCCGAACAGGGAGCGACGCAGCCGACGCAGCGGGGCGAAGAGCGAGACACGGCTCGTCCGTGCCCGCGCGCCTCTGGCTCCGTGGTCGCGTGCGGTCAGCTCACGCATCAGCGACGTCGCCTCGGCCGTCTCCCGCTGCGGGACGGCGGGTCCCGCCAGCACCGAGAGGTGGCGGTCCAAGCGCGTACTGGTCGCGCTGCTTCCACAGGTGATCGCAGGGACCCTGGCCCTGCTGTGCACCGTTATCCGTTCCATGTCACTCCCCACCCGTACGAGTCCACCCCGGGCAGGGTAACCCTATCGCCCCGTACGGGCACTCGTGTATCGCGCTCTCAGGATTCACCTTCCCCGTAAGGAGGTTGACGAACACTCGACGATTACTCTCCGAATCCGACCGCTTTCAGGGCGAGTTGGACGACAGGCCGGGTGGTGGGCTGCGGTGATCCGCCGTCAGGCTCGACGGTCACGGCGAGTGATGTCGCGGATCTGTCGAGGTCGGAGGCGACCAGGGGCGTGTCGGCCTCGAAGAGCCCCAGGGAGCGCGGTGCGGCGCCCGGGCGCATCAGCCACAGCTGGCGCACACGTCCGTTCGGCGGGTTGCCGTATCCGCCGAGGGTGACGACCGCGCCCCCCGCCGATACGGAAGCGATCACTCCGATCGTGCCGCCCGCCGCACCCCGGCCGCTGCTCGCGCGGGCGTCCGGGGCCGCGAGAACGTGTGCGATCTCACGTGAACGGTCCCGTTCGGCGTTCAGTTCGTCCTGGGTCCGGCCCGCCTGGACGGCGAACAGCGAGGCGACCACGAGGGCCGCGGCGGCGGTGACCGTCGCGAAGGGGACGAACAGCGGCATCCGGCGCCGTTCCCGGACCCGCGGCACGGGCTCGGCACCCCATACGTGGGGTGGCAGTTGCGGGGCCTGCACGCCGTTCCGTCCCGGGGACCCGGGCACGGCTTCGGGTGCGGGGTCCTGCGGGGTGGTCCGTACAGCGGCCAGTACCCGGTCGCGCAGGGCGGGCGGTGCCGGGGCGGCGGTGGACCAGGCCAGGCGGACGGCGTCCTCGGCCAGGACGCGCACCTCGGCGGCGCAGCGGCGGCAGGTGCTCAGGTGCCTCTCGAAGCGGACGCGCTCGGTGGGTTCCAGCGCGTCGAGCGCGTAGGGGGCGGCCAGGGAGTGGAGGTCTTCTCGGCGCAACAACCGGTCCAGGAGGCTCATGCGGCACTTCCCAGGCAGTCGCGCAGTCGGGTGAGGCCGTCGCGCATCCGTGTCTTGACCGTGCCCAGCGGCAGGGAGAGCCGTTCGGCCACCTCACGGTAGGTGTAGCCGTCGTAGTAGGCGAGGGTGACCGACTGTCGTTGCAGGGCGGTGAGGCGGTCCAGGCAGCGGCGCACCCACTCGCGTTCCAGACCGGCCTCGACCTCCTCGGCGACCTGGTCGAAAGCGGGCCCGCTGCCGTGCCGGGCGGCTTCACGACGTTCGCGCTCACCGGCCGCGCGGGCGCTGCGCACCCGGTCGACGGCCCGGCGGTGGGCGAGCGTGAGGACCCAGGACAGTGCGCTGCCCCGCCCGGGGTCGAACCGGGCGGCGGAGCGCCAGAGTTCGAGCAGCACCTCCTGCGCGACCTCCTCCGACTGGGCGGGATCACGCACCACCCGGTGCACGAGCCCGTACACCGGTCCGGACACCAGCCCGTACAGCGTCTCGAATGCCTTCTGGTCGCCGCCCGCCACCCGCACCAGAAGCTCGTCCGCCTCCAACGCGCACCCCCTCTCCCAGCCCCGCGGGGGCCACCTGGTCACCGAGGCGTTCACCATGATCATGCCTCCGGATGGGATTACGGATCAGCGGCCCGAAAACGCGGGTCGAACAGCGGAAAATAATACGGACGTTCCACCCCGTCCCGAGTTTCGACCAATCCGGCCGGGACTCCGCTCCGAATCCCGGTGCGTCAGGCAAGTTGACACTGAGGACGGACGGCATGACACCTAACTCCAGGACCGGCGCGGGACGCAGGAGCCTCGCAACACTGATCTGCGGCGCGCTGGCCGCCGGCGGCCTCGCCGCCGTCGGCACGACTGCGCTGGAACCGGGGGCGGCCTCCGCCTCCAGCCACCGGGAGGCCCCACTGATCTCGGGCACCCCGCAGTACGACAACACCGATCTGTACGCGTTCGTCAGCCCCGACAAACCGGACACGACGACGATCATCGCGAACTGGATCCCGTTCGAGGAGCCGGCCGGCGGACCGAACTTCTTCACGTTCGCCGAGGACGCGCAGTACGACATCCACATCGACAACAACGGCGACGCGCAGGGCGAACTGCTGTTCCGTTACACCTTCAGGACGCACACGAAGAACGAGAAGACGTTCCTCTACAACACGGGCCCGGTCACCAGCCTGGACGACCCGGACCTCAACATCACCCAGACCTACGACATCGAGCTGCTGAAGCTGAAGGACCAGCACCTGGTGTCCCGTACGAAGATCGCGGACGACGTCCCTGTGGCGCCGTCGAACGTCGGCAAGGCGTCCATGCCGGACTACGGCACGCTCCGTGAGCAGGCCGTGCACGAACTGGCGGGCGGCGCGACGACGTTCGCCGGCCAGGCCGACGACCCGTTCTTCCTGGATCTGCGCGTCTTCGACCTGCTGTACGGCGGGAACCTCTCCGAGGTCGGCAACGACACGCTCAAGGGCTACAACGTCAACTCCCTGGCCCTCCAGGTGCCTACGCACATGATCACCGAGTCGGCGGACCAGCCGGTCGTCGGCCTCTGGTCCACGACTCAGCGCAAGAACGCCAAGGGGAAGTTCACCCAGGTGTCACGGCTGGGGAACCCGCTGGTGAACGAGGTCGTCAACCCCCTGAAGGACAAGGACACCTTCAACGCGTCCGCGCCGTGGGACGACGCCCGGTTCCTGAAAAACGTCACACACCCGGAACTGCCGAAGCTCATCGAGGCGATCTACAAGATCGAGGCGCCCGCCGAGCCGCGCAACGACCTCGTCGACGTCTTCCTCAAGGGCGTCGAGGGACTCAACCAGCCGCCGCACGTGACGCCGTCGGAGATGCTACGTCTCAACACGTCGATCGAGCCGACGGCCGAACCGAAGCGGCTCGGTGTGCTGGACGGGGACAACGCGGGCTTCCCCAACGGGCGGCGGCTGACCGACGACGTGATCGACGCGGCGCTCCAGGTGGTCGAGGGCGAGCTGGTCGGCGCGGAGAACGACCTGGGCGACGCGGTCGACGCCAACGACAAGGAGTTCGGCGCCTCGTTCCCGTATCTGGCCGACCCGACGGAGGGGTCGCGCGGTCCGCTCGCCGAGGGCGTGGACAGCGGCAACGACGTACGCAACCAGCTCGGTGACGCGCTGCGGCCGGCCGGCGCCGAGGGCTTCGACGACACCACCCTGATCGCCGCGTCCGCCGGTGCGGGAGCCGGCGGGATCCTGCTGATCGGCGGGAGCCTGCTGTGGTGGCGCAGGATGCGCGGCCGGGCGTACTGACCGGCTCCGCGACCGCGGACAACCGAGGACAACCACCCGCAGACCGAGGAGAGGCATGCCTCCGCGTACGAACGACCACGCCCCGGAGGGCGGCCGGGGCACCGGGCCCGCCGAGCCCACCGCACCGCCGAGGACGACACGCGCGCAGCCGGGTGCCGGCCCCGGCACCTTCTCCTCCGGCGCCCGGACGGCCGCCCTGCGCCGGTTCTCCGGCGCCGCGCGACGCTCGCGCGGGCTGCGTCTCACGGTGTGCGCCGCACTGCTGGCCGTCGCGGCGACCGCCGGGACGGTCGCCGCCGGGGGCGCCCGGGGCAGGACGCCGGCCGAGGCCGCTCCCGCGACCGGGACGCTCGCGGCCGGTGTGCTCGCCCGGGGCGACCTCGACGCCGGGATCCGCTCCCTGCAGGCCCATCTCCGTCTCCAGCCGAGGAACTTCGGCGGGTGGGCCGTCCTGGGGCTCGCCTACGTCGAGCAGGCGCGGACCAAGGGTGACCCCTCGCGCTACCCGCAGGCGGAGCGGGCGTTCGTCCGCTCTCTCGCGCTCGAGCCCGGCAATGAGCAGGCCCTGGCCGGCCGTGCCGCCCTCGCCGCGGCCCGGCACGACTTCTCCGGCGCCCTGAAGTACGCCGACCGGGCCCTGCGGCAGAACCCCTACAGCGAGCGCGCTCTGTCCTCCCGGATCGACGCCCTGGTCGAGCTCGGCCGGTACGACGAGGCCGCCGAGGCCGCCGACACGGCGGACAGCAGGCGCCCGGGGGTGCCCGTCTTCACGCGGTACGCGTACGTCCGGGAACTGCGCGGCGACGTGAGGACCGCCCGCAAGGTACTGGAACGGGCCCTGGACAGCGCGTCCGCGGCCCCGGACGTGGCGTACGTGGCGACCGCGCTCGGTCAACTGGCCTGGAACCAGGGGGACCACGAAGTCGCCCTGCGTCACTACGCACGGGCGCTCGGCGCCGACGAGGAGTACCTCCCCGCCCTGGAGGGCCGGGCCCGCGCCCAGGCCGCGAGCGGTGACCGCGCGGGCGGGATCGAGACCCTGGAGCAGGTCGTCGCCCGCTCCCCGCTGCCCGGCCCGCTGGTCGCCCTCGGCGAGCTGTACGAGACCCGGGGCGCCGAAGGCGACCGCGCGAAGGCCCAGGACCAGTACGTCCTCGTCGACGCGCAGACCGCCCTCGCCCGCGCCGGCGGGGTCAACGCCGACCTCGACACGGCGCTCGCCGCCGCCGACCACGGCGACACCCGAACCGCCCTGCGCGCGGCCCGCACCGAATGGGACCGGCGGCACAGCGTCCACACCGCGGACGCCCTCGCCTGGGCCCTGCACCGGAACGGACGCTCCGAGGAGGCACTCCCCTACGCCCGCCGGGCCACGGCCACGGGCTACCGCAACGCCGCCTTCCTCTACCACCGCGGCATGATCGAACACGCCACCGGCCACAAGGGCGACGCCCGCCGGTCCCTCACGGCGGCGCTGGAGCTGAACCCCGGTTTCTCCCCTCTCGGTGCCCGCGCGGCCCGTGCCGCCCTGGGGGACCTGGAGGCGACGCGGTGAACCTCCGTCGTACGCCGGCCGTCGGCATCACCGTCCTCACCGCCGCCTGCGCGTTCGCCCTGGTGCCGATGGCGACGGCGAGCGCGCACCCGCTCGGCAACTTCACCGTCAACCGTTACGACGGTCTGGTCGCCGCGCCCGGCGAGCTCCGCGTCCATCATGTCGAGGACCTCGCCGAGATCCCGGCCACCCAGGTGCAGCCGGACGTCGAGGCGCTGGGCATGGACGAGTGGGCCCGGCGGCGCTGCGCCACCGCCGCCCGCGACAGCAAGGTCCGCGTCGGGGGACGGAAGGTCCCCGTCACCGCGAGAAGCAGCCACGCGCGCGTTTACCCCGGTCAGGCAGGGCTCGACACGCTGCGTGTGGAGTGCCGGCTGACGGCCCCGCTGCCCGAGGTCGATCCGGTGGACGTCGACTTCCGCGGGGCCGGGGCGTCCTCGGGTCCCGGCTGGCGGGAGGTCACCGCGCGCGGTGACCGGATGACGCTGGCAGCGTCGGACGTACCGAGGACCTCGCAGTCACGCGAACTGACCCGTTACCCCGAAGAGTTGCTGTCCTCACCGGCCGACACCACGACCGCGGCCCTGCGGGTGCGTGCGGGCGGTCCCGCGCTGGCGGGGACGGAGCCCGACGCGCCGACCGCCTCCGTGCTGCCCCGCGCCGCCGACCGGTGGACCCGCGCCCTGGACAATCTCATCGCGCGGCACGACCTCACGGCGGGCTTCGCGGCGCTCGCGCTGCTGATCGCGCTCGTCCTCGGCGCGGCGCACGCGCTCGCGCCGGGTCACGGCAAGACGCTCATGGCCGCGACGGCGGCAGCCCGGGGCGGCAGGGCCCGAATGCGGGACGTTCTCCCGCTGGCCGCCTCGGTGACGGTCACCCACACCCTCGGTGTGGTCGCCCTCGGCCTGTTGGTCACGGCCGGTTCGGCCGCCGCGCCCTCGGTGGTCGCCTGGCTCGGCATCGCGAGCGGGGCACTCGTCACCCTGGCGGGCGCGAACCTCCTCCGCCGCGCACTGCGCAACCGGAACCACACGCATCACCACGACCACGGCGACGGCGACGGCAGCCATGATCACGTTCACGGCCCGCACGACCGTCCCGGTCACCCGCACCCCCATGCCGTCCAGCACACCCACGGCGGTCGCACCCACACCCACCCCGTCGCCCCCACCCTCCGCGGCACGATCCTGCTCGGCTTCGCCGGCGGGCTGGTGCCCAGTCCGTCCGCCGTCGTGGTGCTGGTGGGCGCCGCGGCCCTCGGTCAGGCCTGGTTCGGGCTGCTGCTCGTCGTCGCGTACGGCATCGGGCTGGCCCTCACCCTCACCGCCGCCGGGTACGCCGTCGTCAAGGCGGGCAGCGGAGTGACCCGGCTCCTTGCCCGGCGCCCGCGCTGGACCACGCGCCCGGCGGTTGCGCTCGTGCGCCGGAGCGCCCCCCTGGGATCGGCGTTCGCCGTCGTGGTCCTGGGCGCCGGATTGGTGTTCAGAGGGGCGGCATCCGCACTCGGCTGAGCTATTTTCATGAGGAAACGAATAATTCGCCCGGATGCGATGGGGGGCGCCATGTCCGAGGAACCGGGCAGTGAGCGGGTGATCGCGGGCCGGTACCGGTTGCTGTCGCCGCTGGGTGAGGGCGGTATGGGAACCGTGTGGCGGGCCCGCGACGAGGTGCTGCACCGTGAGGTGGCCGTCAAGGAGGTACGTGCTCCGGCGGGGCTTTCGGCGGCCGACGTGGAGCGGATGTACACCCGGCTCGAACGGGAGGCGTGGGCGGCCGCCCGGATCACCGACCGCAATGTGGTGACGGTGTACGACGTGGCGACCGAGGACGGACGTCCGTGGATCGTCATGGAACTGGTCCGCGGCCTGTCCCTGGCCGATGTCCTGGAGGCCGAGGGCCCACTGGATCCGCGGCGCGCCGCGCACGTCGGCGCGGAGGTGCTCGCCGCGCTGCGCGCCGCGCACGGTGCCGGGGTGCTGCACCGGGACGTGAAGCCCGCCAACGTGCTGATCGCGAACGACGGGCGGATCGTGCTCACCGACTTCGGGATCGCCGTGGTCGAGGGCAGCTCCGCGCTGACCATGACCGGGGAGGTCGTCGGATCGCCCGAGTTCCTCGCCCCGGAGCGGGCGCTGGGCCGTACCCCCGGCCCCGAGTCGGACCTGTGGTCGCTCGGTGTGCTGCTGTACGCGTCGGTGGAGGGCTGCTCGCCGTTCCGTCAGGACACCCCGCTGAGCACCCTGCGTGCGATCGTCGACGAGGAACTGCCGCCGCCGCGCCGGGCCGGGCCGCTGGCCCCGGTCGTCGAGGGGCTGTTGCGCAAGGACCCGGCCGAGCGGCTGCCGGCGGAGCGGGCGCAGCAGGACCTGCGGCTCGTCGCCGCCGGGGGCACCCCTTCCCCGGAAGGCACGCCCCGCGCCGGCACGGCGGGGGCGGCGCCGTACACCCCCACCGTCGCCACGCGCCCCCACCCGCACGGGGCCACCGCCGCTCCCCTGCCCCCGGTTCCGGCTCCAGCTCCGGCTCCGGCAGCCGGGATCGCCGAAACCGCCCGCCCCGGGCGCGGCCGCCGTACCGCCGCCGCCCTGGTCGCGGGCGTGGCCGTACTGGTCCTGGCGCTGGCCGGGCTGACGTACGCGCTGCTGAACCGCGGGGACGGCGGGGACGGCGGGGACGCTTCCGGCACCGACCCCCGGGGAGGCGGCGCGAGTTCGTCCACGCGGACCGGTGGCGAGAACCGGGACGAGGGCGGCGGGGAGACGGCCGGGCGGACCGACGGGCCGGCCCCGACCGTCTCCGCGAGCGGCGACGACGGCTACGACGACGGTGAGGAGACCACCCCGCCGCCGCAGTCGGTGCGGGTGACGGTGGAGGGCGCGCACACGGAGTACTCCGGGGTCTGTCCGCCGCCGAGGGAGCGGGCGCCGGCGTTCACGGCGACGTTCACGGTGGGCCGGCTGCCCGCGGAGGTGTCCTACCGCTGGGTGTCCGAGGACGGTTCGGTGGCCGACCGGGGGTGGCGGACGCTGTCGTTCCCGCGGGACGGCGGGCACACCCGGCGGGACACGGTGACCGTGACGACGTATTCGACGACCGGGATGTTCGAGAACTGGATCGGGGTGGAGGTGCGGGAGCCGGTGCGCACGAGGTCCGACTCGGTGCCGTTCTCGGTGACGTGCGAGGGGGAGACCCCGTCGGGCGGGGCCTCCCCCTCTCGTTCCGGTTCGGTGGCCGCCCCCTGAGCGGGCGGCCACCGGGGGCCGTGCGTCCGGATCAGGCCGCGCTGTTGAGCACCGGGAGGTAGCCGCCGGACTGGCCGGCCGCCTTCGGGTGGTAGGACTCACCGATGTTGAGCCAGTTCACGCTGTGCAGCCAGGAGTTGGCGGAGCAGATCTCGTGGCCGGTGAAGGCGGTGCGCACGTCGCCGAAGGTGAAGGCGTGTGCGCGGGCGCGCTGGGCGATGGTGGTGGCGAGGAGGTCGGCCGCGTCGTTGATCGCCTTCCGCTTGGCCTCGGAGAGGCCGACGCAGGACGTGCCGAGCTGGTAGAAGCGGGGGTAGCCGAGGACGACGACATGGGCGTTCGGGGCCCGGGTGCGGATGGCGGAGTAGACGCTGTCGAGCCGGCCGGGCAGCGTCGACTGGACGTACGCCCGCGCGGTGGCGATCCGCGAGAGGCAGGTGCTTTCGGACTGGAGCACACAGGTCGTCATGACGTCGGCGAAACCGGCGTCGTTGCCGCCCACGCTGATCGAGACGAGTCCGGTGGTGGCGCTGAGCGGGCCGAGCTGCCCGGAGACGACGTCATCGGTCCGTGCGCCCGAGCAGGCGGTGAAGTCGAAGGACGAGGGGGAGTTGGCGGCGGCCCAGAGGTAGGGGTGGGCCTTCGTGCTGCGCTTGCAGTCGCCGCTGGAGCCGATGTAGCTGCCGGCTCCGACGCCGGAGGAGTAGGAGTCGCCGAGCGCCACATAGCCGGCGGCGGCCTGTGGGGAAGCCTGCGCCGTGGCTGCCCCGGTGAGGGCGGTGGCGACGGCGAGGAGGAGTGAGCCGAGAAGGACGGAAAGCCGGGAACGTCTCATGGAACCTCCCTTTAGCAGGATCTCTGCCGCAACTTTCATAGCAACTACGCGCGTTGACTGGAAGTGTCCATGCCAAAACTGTGACTTCCCCCAGGATCAGGCGGCTTGTCCGCCTCGGACCCCATCCGGGCAGGCCTGTTCAATCCCGGACGAATTCAGGCCTTAGGGTCGTTCGGACCTTGACGCCCACAACGGGCTGCGCCACATTGAAGCCCGTCATCCGGCGCTTCGGGGGGCAAAGTCGGCCATGCAGACCATACGGATCACGCAGACCATCGGCGTCAACGCGTCTTCACCGAGGCCTTCTTCGGGGACCGCCGGCCCAAGCCCTTCCGGCCGGCCGAGCGGAAGGCTCTGCTCGTGCGGGCCGGGACCGTCCGGCCGGGGGGTCCCGCAACAGCCAAACCAACAAAAACGTGAGATCTGACTCCAGGTCTTGCCATAGGGGTTCAACCATCAATACCGTCACACATTGCAATACATCTCACTCGCACCGGTTCGTCAGTATGCGGCCCAGGGGAGGGCTCAGGACCGCGACGAACCGGGGCGGGGCGCGGTAGGGGGGTGCCGTGCTCGGTGACCGCAACGGTGACCGAGCCGTGCCGCGCGGTCGGCCGTCGCTTTCTGCGGCCGGCCAGTTTTGCCAGCTCACCCGGCGTGCGCGGAACTCCGTTCCGTCGTGCCGCGGGTGAGAACCCCCCTTTCGAACCGGACGAACAGCCGGGCCGCCCGGGGGCGGGCGGCCCACCGGACGAGAGGGATCAGACTCATGAGTTCCGTTCTGCAGCCGGCGACCGCGGACGAGAATCCGCCGGCCACCGGAAAGTACCGGCCCGTCTCCTCGCACCTGGCCATCGCACCGCCGGTGAGCGTGGTGATCCCGGCCATGAACGAGGCGGAGAACCTGCCGTACGTCTTCAAGACGCTTCCCGACTGGGTCCACGAAGTGGTTCTGGTCGACGGCAACTCCACCGACGACACCGTCGAAGTGGCCCGCGAGCTGTGGCCGGACGTCAAGGTCGTCGAACAGCGCGGGAAGGGCAAGGGGGACGCCCTGAACACCGGGTTCCAGGCCTGCACCGGCGACATCATCGTGATGGTCGACGCGGACGGCTCGGCCGACGGCAACGAGATCGTGTCGTACGTCTCCGCCCTCGTCTCGGGCGCCGACTTCGCCAAGGGGTCCCGCTTCGCCAACGGCGGCGGCACCGACGACATGACCTTCATCCGCAAGCTCGGCAACCGGGTCCTGTGCGGTGTCGTCAACCGCAAGTTCGGCGCCCGCTACACCGACCTCTGCTACGGCTACAACGCCTTCTGGCGGCACTGCCTGGACAAGATCGACCTCGACTGCACCGGCTTCGAGGTCGAGACCCTGATGAACATCCGGGTCGTCAAGGCCGGGCTGAGAGTGCAGGAGATACCCAGCCACGAGTACCTGCGCATCCACGGCACGAGCAATCTGCGGGCCGTGCGGGACGGGTTCCGCGTCCTCGGGGTCATCCTCGGGGAACGCTCCAACCGGCGGGCCCTGCGCCGCCGTCCGCGTCACTCGCCGCTGCTCGAAACGGTCCGGGGGAAGGTGTCTTGAGCGACACCGGCATCTCGGTCGTGATCTGCGCCTACACCGAGGACCGCTGGGAGGACGTCCTCGCGGCGGTCGCCTCGGTGCGGGCGCAGTCCCGGCCGGCCCTGGAGACCCTGCTGGTCGTTGACCACCACCAGGGTCTGCTGGACCGTCTGGGCAAGGAGTACCAGGACACCGACGACGTGCGGGTGCTCGCCAACGCGGGCCCCCGCGGTCTGTCCGCCGGCCGCAACACCGGCATCGCCGCCTCGCGCGGTGAGATCGTCGCGTTCCTCGACGACGACGCCGTGGCCGAACGCGACTGGCTCAGGCACTTCGCCGAGGGCTACGCCGATCCGCGGGTGATGGCGGTCGGCGGGCGCACCGAGCCCCTCTGGGCGTCGGGGCGGCGCCCCTCCTGGTTCCCCGAGGAGTTCGACTGGGTGGTGGGCTGCACGTACCGGGGGCTGCCGCGCGGACGGGTGCGGGTGCGCAACGTCCTCGGCGGCAACGCCTCCTTCCGGCGCAGCGCCTTCGACGCCGCGGGCGGCTTCGCCACCGGTATCGGGCGGGACGGCGACAAGCGCCCGCTGGGCGGGGAGGAGACGGAGTTGTGCATCCGCCTCAGCCGCGCCCGGCCCGACGCGGTCCTGCTGATCGACGACCGTGCGGTGATCCACCACCGGGTGCCCCCGGTCCGCGAGCGCTTCCGCTACTTCCGCACCCGCACCTACGCCGAGGGGCTGTCCAAGGCGCTGGTGGCGCGGAGCGTCGGCGCCGGGAAGGGACTGGAGTCGGAACGCCGGTACACCACGCGTGTCCTGCCGGCCGGGGTGGTCCGGGGGCTGCGCGACGCCCTGCTGGCCCGGCCGGGCGGCGCGGGACGCGCGGGCGCGATCGTCGCCGGGGTGCTCACGGCGGCGGGCGGGTACGTGGTGGGGAGCGTGCGGGCCCGGCGGGGCGGGGTCACGTTCTCCGTGGCCGACGTCGGCGGCGAGGCCCGCCGTGCCGGGGAGCACCCGGGCGGGGAGCAGGGAGGTGCCCGTGGCCGAGGTGACTGACGAACGCGTCCCGATCCTCATGTACCACTCGGTGGCCGCCGAGCCCAACGACGCCACCCGCGCGCTGTCCGTGACCCCGCAGGCGTTCGCCGGGCAGATGGCGGTGCTCGCCGAGCGGGGCCTCACTCCCGTGGACACGGCGGAACTGGCCGCCTGCTGGCGCACGGGACGCCCGCTGCCCGCGCGACCGGTGCTCGTCACGTTCGACGACGGCTACGAGGGCGTGCACCGGCACGCCCTGCCCGTGCTCGCCCGGCACGGCTTCCCGGCCACCCTGTTCGTCTCCACCGGATGGCTCCGGGGGCCGCACGACACCGGCGGCGGCCTGGACACCATGCTGGACTGGGACCAGGTGCGCGAACTGGCCGACGCGGGTGTGGAGATCGGCGGCCACAGCCACAGCCACCCGCAGCTCGACCAGCTCGACGACCGGCGGCTGCGCTCCGAACTGATCCTCTGCAAGGAGATCATCTCGGACCAACTGAGCCGCACGCCCGCCTCGTTCGCCTATCCCTACGGCTACTCCAGCCGCCGGGTGCGGGAGGCGGTGCGGGAGACGGGGTACGCGCAGGCCCTCGCCGTCGGCAACGGTCTCGCCCGCCGGGCCCAGGGGCCGTACGCGCTGCGGCGCGTCACGGTGCGCCGGTCGACGGACACCGCCGAGTTCGAACGGCTGGTGGAAGGCCGCGCCCTCAGCCGCGTGTTCGTCCGGGACCGGGCCCTGACCAAGGGGTACGCGGTGGTCCGCCGGGCGCGGCACGCGCGGCGGCTGGCGGCGCCCGGCCGCCGGTGACGCCGTCCGGCACGACCGGGCCGGCCGCTGCCCCGGACCACCCGTACGACCCCGCGCGCCCACGGAAACCGGGTGCGCGGGGCACCCGGGTGACCGATCATGGCGGCATGCCTGCAGACCCGCGCGACGCCCTGCCGATCCGGCTCAACGTCGACGACAGCGACTCCCCGTCCGACGTCGTCGACGCGCTGTTCCTCGGCCGCTTCGCAACGGGCGAGCAGCCGTTCTCTCACGCGGCCACCATCGACCGGGTGCGCTCCGCCGCGACCCTGCTGCCCACCGGCGCCGAGGTGCTGCGCATCGCCCGGGACGACGACCGGAGCGCCACCCTGGCCGAGGGCGACGGCTGGACGCTGCTGGTCTCCCGCTGGAACCGGGGCGCCGACGTCACCGTCACCGCGACCACCGCCGAACTCGCGGCGAAGATCCTGGACGAGGCGACGGACGGTGCGGCGGACGAACCGGAACCGCAGCCGGAGAACGTGCCCATGGGCTTCTGGTACGTCTCCCCGCGCCGTGGTCCGCACCGCACCACACGGCAGATCTCCGCGGGCACCTGGGACGAGCTCCGGCCCAACTACACCGCGCCGGTGGCCCACGCGATGGACCTCCTGTTGGCATCTCTCCCAGCTGAAGCAGGGAGATTCAGCCCTCGCGGGTTGAGCTTTCTGCTTCATCGACAGCAGCCGACCCGAACAAACGGCAGGGGCTGGTGTACCAGCCATCGGTCTTACGCCAGCTCCACAGACCTGACATCCCGCCGGCCCGGCGGTAGACCCGACCGACTTGGTTCTCGCCAGCCGGGCGAAGCCGACTCTACCACTCAATCCACTCAACTCCCCCTGTATGGTGGGGCGGTCCTTCGCCCTGGGGGCGAAGCCCCACTCCCTACCCCGCTCCGCAGGAGTCCGTTCCTCCCCCGCAAGCGGGCGGTACCCCCACCCCGCCCGAAGACGGGGTATCCACGGAGAGGCCTGACGAGGACCTGGAGCGCCTCCATCCGGCCGTCGTCCGCCCGGGCCGCTGCCTCGCCCGCATCGAGGTGGGGCCGCTGACCCGGACGGAGGCGGTGAACTGGCTGGGCCACGAGGACGGCGTCGGCCGCGAGGGCGCCACCCTGGCCGAGCTGTACGCCCTGCGCCGGGGAACCTCCCCGACGGCACTGCCGGAACCACGCGGGAAGGCGGAGGCGGGGCTGTACCTGTAGCCGCCCGCGGCCGCCTCCCCTGGGCCGCCCCCGCGACTCATCCCCCGTAGGCCGCCCGCAGCGCGTCCCGTACGGCGGCCAGGGCCGCTTCCTCGCTCAGCCCGAGCCGCCGCACCCGCTCCGCGTAGGCCTGGGCCGCCGACGCCGTCTCCCGCTCCGCGGCCGACCCCGCGGCGGCGACGAACGTGCCGTTGCGGCCGCGGGTCTCGATCACGCCGTCCGCCTCCAGCGCGCGGTAGGCCTTGGCCACCGTGTTCGCGGCGAGGCCGAGCGTCTCGGCCAGGCCCCGCACCGTCGGCAGCCGGTAGCCCACCGGCAGGGCTCCCGACCGCGCCTGCTCGGAGATCCGCGCCCGCACCTGCTCGTACGGGGGCGCGCTGTCGTCGATATGGATCTTCAGGGTCACGGCCCGATTGTCCCGCACCCGGCGGAAAATGGGAGGCAGTCCCAGCGCGTCCCCCCGTAGCGTGCGCCCTCATGGCCATCATCGTGCGCGACCTGCGCCCCGAAGTCCGAGCCGACGCCGAGGGGTTCTCCCGTGTGCGCAGGCTCGCCGTCCCCTTCATGTTGTCCACCCCCGAGTCCGTGCTGCACCATCTGCGGCGCTCCCACCCCGACGCCCACTTCGGGCAGCTCGTCGCCGAGGAGGACGGGGAGATCATCGGTGTCGTCCAGCTCAGCCTCGCCCACGACAGCCCGGAGCCCGGCCAGGGCTCCGCCAGCGTCTACGTACGGGCGGACAGGGGCCGGCGCGGCGCCGGGTCGCTGCTGCTGCGCGCCGTCGAGGAACGCCTGGCCGCCCTCGGCGCCCACAAGGTCTACACCTGGGTCATGGACGCGCCGGACAACCGCGCCTTCGCCGAGCGGCGCGGCTACCGGGCCGGCCGGTCCGCGTACTTCCTGCGGCTGGACCTGACGAACGGCATCCTGCCGCCGCTCCAGGATCCGCCGCCCGGCGTCGAACTGCGCACCGGCGCCGACTTCGCCGACGATCCGCACCCGCTGTTCGTCCTGGACGCGGAGACCTCGTCGGACGAACCGAGCGACATCGACACCGAGCCCACCGACTACGGGGCATGGCTCGAGGAGACCTGGCGGCACCCGTTGCTCGACCCCGCCCTGACCACGGTCGCGGTGGTCGACGGCGCCCCCGCCGCCTTCACCGCGGTCCACACCGACGGTGACGGCCGCTACGGCACCGCCATGACCGGCACCGCCCGCGTCCACCGCGGCCGGGGCCTGGCCAAACTCGCCAAGAACGCCTCCCTGCACCGCGCCCGCGCCGCCGGGTGCACGGAGGCCTTCACGGGCAACGACACCGGGAACGAACCGATGATCGCGATCAACAAGTGGTTCGGCTACGAAATCTGCGCAACGGAGGTACGCCATGTCCGCGAACTCGGCTGAGGGCCCCGCACGCGTCGAGGTCGTCCTCGTCAAGGCGGGCCGCACCAAGATCCGCTATCCCGCCGACCTCCTCTCCGACGACGGCGCCCGCATCACCGTGCGCGCCCCCTGGGCGGGCGACGGCACCCGTGACTTCGGCTTCGTCCGCTTCGAACCCGGTGACGTCTTCACCGAGCACTACTGGCGCGACCGGTGGTACTCCGTGAAGGAGGTGCGCACCGCCGGGGGCACCCTCAAGGGCCACTACTGCGACATCACCCGCCCGGCCGTGCTCACCGGTACGGAGCTGGTGGTCGAGGACCTCGACCTGGACCTGTGGCGCTCCGCCGACGGCACGGACGTACGGCGGCTCGACGAGGACGAGTTCGCGGCGAGCGGCCTCCCGGAGACGGACCCCCGTGCGGCGGCCGCCGCCGTCGCCGCCCTCGACGAACTGGAGACCCGGGCCCGCGAGGACCGCTTCGACGCGCTCCTGAGCTGAGGAGCCGGGCCCGACCGGGCTCACCTCACTCCGGCGTCGCGACCACCACGTACCGTTCGTCGCCCACCTCCCTCCCCCACAGTGCCGTCTCGTCCGACAACCTCTCGACCCGCAGGTGTCCGGCGAACGGGGCGAGGAGCGAGGTGAGCCGGTCCACCGGTATGCCGACGGGGCTCACCGTGCCCCACACTCCTTCGACCAGCACCAGCCGGCCGCCGGGACGCAGCAGCCCCCGCCAGTGCCGCAGCACCCGGGCCGGATCGGGCAGCGTCCACAGCACATGCCGTACGAGAACGACGTCGTGACGCCGCTCCCTCGTCGGTGGCGCCGCGGCGTCACCGACGAGGAACACCGCGTCACGTCCGGCGAGCTTCTCCCGGGCGAGCGCCACCATGGCCGGGGACCGGTCGACTCCGGTCACCCGGTGTCCCTGCGCTGCGGCGAGCAGGGACAGGCTGCCGGTGCCGCAGCCGAGGTCCAGGACATCGCCCGCCCGGGCGGGCAGCCAGGAACGCAGCCGCCCGGCCCAGGCCTCGCGCACCCGGGGATCGCGCAGCCCGTGATCCGGTTCCTCGTCGAAGGCCGCGGCCGCCAGGTCCCAGTCGACACCCGCCGTGCCCGTGACGTCACTCTCGTCGGTCATGGGGCAAGAGTGGCAGCTGCCACTGACAATCGATTCGTGACCGGGGCCACAGACAGATCGGGACCGATGAGGAACTCTCCCCCGAAAGGTCCACCCCTGCGAGACCGCGGTGTCCGTGGACCCCGAAGGAGGCAGCCATGCGCCGTGTCACCGCACAGAAGCCCCCGAAGAAGACGGAAGCCCGCCGGATCCGCGAGAAGACCGACGAGCGCCCGGCCGCACGCCCGGAGATCCGCGAGGACATCGCCCGCACCTGGTGGCCGGACGGCTGAGCCCCTCCGGTCGGCGGCGTCCGTCACGCCGCTCGGGCTGCTACCTGATCTCAGCCTGAGCGCTTCCTTAACGCGGCCATAAGGATCTCCTCGCACAGCCTCTGCCAGGCGATTCCACTGTTCCCTGGGGCTAGTTTCTGACCCGTCCCCCCACGGGATTCCCCCCAAGTCCAGTGATCGTTCCGAGGAGTTGCTGCCCCATGACCGCACGCCGCAAGGCCGCCGTCGCCGCCGTCGGTATCGTCCCGCTCGCCCTGACCGGGCTGTCCGCCGCACCGGCGGCCGCGCACGGTTCGATGGGCGACCCGGTCAGCAGGGTCGCGCAGTGCTTCGCCGAGGGACCGGAGAGCCCGAAGTCGGCGGCGTGCCAGGCGGCGGTCGCGGCCGGCGGCACCCAGGCGCTCTACGACTGGAACGGCGTGCGCATCGGCGACGCGGGCGGACGCCACGAGGAGCTCATCCCCGACGGCAAGCTCTGCAGTGCGAACAACGAGGCGTTCAAGGGACTCGACCTGGTCCGCGACGACTGGCCGACCACTGCGGTGAGCAGCGGCTCGTACACCTTCAAGTACCGGGTGACCGCCCCTCACAAGGGCACCTTCGAGGTGTACATCACCAAGCCCGGCTACGACCCGTCCAAGCCGCTGGGCTGGGGCGACCTGGATCTGGCGAACCCGGTGGCGACCTCCACCGACCCGGCCGCCTCCGGCGGTTTCTACACGTTCACCGGCACCCTCCCCGAGCGCTCCGGCAAGCAGCTGCTGTACGCGGTGTGGCAGCGCTCGGACAGCCCGGAGGCGTTCTACTCCTGCTCGGACGTCACGTTCGGCGGGACGAGCGGAAGCACCGCGAACAAGAACACCGCCGGCAGCGGCGCCGCGTCCGGCGGCGACACGCCCAAGAGCGCGGCCGCCCCGGCGCCGGCCGCCTCCGCCCCCTCCGAGGAGCAGGTCGAGGAGGGCGCCGAGAAGTCGACCATCGAGAACCACGGGCACGGGGACGACGACCCGCACACCACGGCACAGCCGACCCCGGCGGCCGACGGCACCACCGGTGACACCACGGACGACGGCTCCGGCGCGGCGGCCGGCGACGCCCCCGACGACACCACCGAGGCCGCCCCCAACCAGCCCAAGGCGGCCGGTGCTTCGGAGAACCTCGCGGAGACCGGGGGCGATGGGAACACCCCGTACCTGATGGTCGGCGGAGCCGCGACGCTGGCGCTCGGTTCGGCGGCGCTGTTCGCCTCCAACCGGCGGCGCACGGCGAGCGGACGCAACGGTCGCTGATCCGACTCCGCCCGTACCCGGGGGCCCGTCCGGCGGCTCAGGCCGGACAGGCCCCCGGCATGCGTCTCAGCGACCGCACGGGTCACCGGCTGTACATGCCACTTGCTACACGTGTCACCTGCTACACGTGTCAGCTGAACACCGAAGCGCAGGTGGTGGGTCGGGCGTTGGCCGGATCGAGGGCGTTGGCGACTTCGTGGAAGGCGATCCGGTCGAACAGCGCGATCGCCAGATGCTCGGACAGGTCGAGCGGGCACAGGTCCTGGAGCAGGACGTTGCGTACGTTCGGTCCGCTCAGGTACTGACTGCGGTAGGGGGTGACCACCTCGTCGTACCGGGTGGCGAGGACGGTGTAGCGGACGCCGGGCACGGTGTCGCCGCCCGCGTTCAGCTTGGTGAGGAAGGCGGAGCCGGTGATCTGCTGGGCGAGGGCGGGGGTGGTCTCGTTCAGCAGGTCCCCGGCGCCCGGGAAGTAGGGCAGCAGGTTGGTGAGGCCGCCGAGGGTGGTGCCGTGGTTGCTGGGGGCGATCCCGACGAGGGCGTTCACCTCGTCGGCCCCGCCGAGGAACTTGAGGTAGTAGCGGGGCATCATGCCGCCCTGCGAGTGCCCGACGAGGTCGGCCTTGGTGGCGCCGGTCGCGGCGAGCACCTTGTCGACGAAGGCGTCGAGTTGTTCCGCGGACCGCTCGATGGGGCCGAGGCCGTGGAAGAGGGGGACACCGGCGAGCTGACCGTAGTCGAGGGAGAAGACGCAGTAGCCGCGGTGCTTCAGATAGGGCGCGAGGCCCAGCCAGTTGTCGACGGAGTTCCCGAAGGTGCCGTGGACCAGGACGACGGGGCGGGGGTGGGCGGCGGACGGCTTGCAGGTGTAGTCGTTCCAGCCCGAGCTGGATGAAGCCGCGGCGTGGGCACCGGTGGTGGGGACGGTGACGGCCGCGGCGGCCAGCAGGAGTGCGGCCAGCGGTCTGGCCACTCGCTTCCAGGGCAGCATCGTGTGATCTCCTTGCACGTCGAGGGGAGAGTGCGACGGCCTTGCGCCCTGTGACCCGGATCACGAGGATGTTGTTCACTCGTCAAGTTACGGGTGAGTAGCCCTGCGGGGAAGTTACGGGTCGGTAAAAAATCTCCACGCCCGCCGACGGCGTGCGGCGTCACCTGATAATGGGTCACCAAAGGTGATAAAACGCCCCGTCGGGCGCGATGCGCGGTAGACTTTCGCGCAGCGACCGCACCTCCCGCGCCGGGCGGACACACGGAAGACGTCCCGCCCCTCGCAGAGAGGGAC
Organism: Streptomyces cathayae; assembly: GCF_029760955.1. Classification (GTDB taxonomy): domain Bacteria; phylum Actinomycetota; class Actinomycetes; order Streptomycetales; family Streptomycetaceae; genus Streptomyces; species Streptomyces cathayae. The sequence continues at coordinate 6,303,481 of NZ_CP121682.1, read as the reverse complement.
GGGACGTCCGTGTGCGTACCGCGGGTGTTACGGGTACCGCGGGTGGATCAGCCGATCCGGGTGCCGGTCGCCGAGAGGGCCTCCGTCACCGACTGGAAGAAGGTCGTACCGCCGGAGGTGCAGTTGCCGCTGCCGCCGGAGGTGAGACCCACCGCGCTGCTGCCCGAGAAGAGCGAGCCGCCGCTGTCGCCCGGCTCGGCGCAGACGTCGGTCTGGATCAGGCCGTTGACGATGTCGCCGTTGCCGTAGTTCACGGTAGCGTCCAGGCCCGTGACCGTGCCGGAGTGCACCTGGGTCGTGGAGCCGCTGCGGGTGACCTGCATGCCGACGGTGGCCTCGGCGGCGCCGGAGATCGCCTGCGTGGAGCCGTCATAGAGGTTCACCTCGCTCGGACGGTCCACGTCGGCGGTGTACTTGACCAGGCCGTAGTCGTCGCCCGGGAAGCTGGACGCCTCGTTCTCGCCGATCACGGTGCCGGAGGAGTCCGACCACGTGGAGATACCCTCGGTGCAGTGCCCGGCGGTGAGGAAGAACGGCTCGCCGCCCTTGGTCACGTTGAAGCCGAGCGAGCAGCGCCCGCCGTTTCCGGTGATGGCGTCGCCGCCCGCGACGAAGGTCTTGAACTCATCCTTGGTGCGCTGGAGTTCGGCCTTGGCCCCGAGCCCGTCGACGACCTTCGTCAGGGTGGCCCACTCGGCCTCGGAGACCGTGCGGTCCGCGGTGACCACGACCTTGTTGGTGGTCGGGTCGGTCACCCAGGAGGTACCCGGGATGGTCGCGTCCTGCGTGAGGGTGGTGCGCGCGCTCTTCAGCTCGGCGAGGGAGTTCGCCACGACTCTCGCCTCGGCGCCGGCCGCCTCGACGGTCTCGGCGGCGGCCTCGTCGAGCACGTTCACCACGAGGCTCTTGCTCTTCGCGTCGTAGTACGTTCCCGCCGCGTCGGCGCCGAGGTCCTCGACGAGCGTCGAGGCGAGGTTTCCGGCCGCCGCGATCGAGAGAGTCCGGGGCGTGGAGACCTCCGGGGTCTCACTGGCGTTCGCAGTCTGAAAGGTGACTCCCGCGGCGACCAGCGCGGCGATGCCCGCACCCGTCATGGCAACGCGCCGCCTGGGCATGCGTCGGTGCTTCAACTCACGACCTCCTGTGGGGGGACGGTCCGGGAGGTTGTGGGGACCTCACGGACCGGAAGGCTTACGGCTACGGGGGCGGCACACAAAAAAGGCCGCACCCCTGCTGGTTGAACGCCGCCCACTATTCCGAGGCCCACAGGGAGCACACAAGGCCGACTTCAGGACGCACGTACGGCAACGTCCATGCACCCTCTATGTCCTGACAGGTCATGGACACGCGGGCAGCTTCACACCGCAAACACTACGAGCGGGTAACCCGCAGGGTGATTCAGGGCGTCTGACCCTGGCTTGAATTCGCCTCTTCCTGATCCCCGTTCGAGCGGGACGGGGTGGACCGACGCTGCTCCACCGGGCCCTGTGCCGGCGGCTGGGCGGACCGTTCCAAAAAGCGCAGCAGCTCCACCGGGAAGGGCAGCACCAGGGTGGAGTTCTTCTCGGCCGCGACCGCCACGATCGTCTGCAGCAGCCGCAGCTGCAGCGCGGACGGCGTCTCCTCCATCTGCTGGGCGGCCTCGGCCAGTTTCTTCGACGCCTGCAGTTCGGCGTCGGCGTTGATGACCCGGGCCCGCCGCTCGCGGTCGGCCTCCGCCTGCCGGGCCATGGACCGCTTCATCGTGTCGGGCAGCGAGACGTCCTTGATCTCGACCCGGTCGATCTGCACGCCCCAGCCGACCGCCGGGCTGTCGATCATCAACTCCAGCCCCTGGTTCAGTTTCTCCCGGTCGGACAGCAGATCGTCGAGGTCGCTCTTGCCGATGATGGAACGCAGTGAGGTCTGCGCCATCTGGGAGACCGCGAACCGGTAGTCCTCGACGTTGATGAGTGCGGCGGAGGCGTCGACGACCTTGAAGTAGACGACCGCGTCCACCCGCACGGTGACGTTGTCCCGGGTGATGCCCTCCTGCGCGGGCACCGGCATCGTGACGATCTGCAGATTGACCTTGTGCAGCTGCTCCACGAACGGAACGACCAGCGTGAGCCCCGGCCCCCGCACCTGGGGGCGGAGCCTGCCGAGCCGGAGGACCACCCCGCGCTCGTACTGCTTGACGACCCGCGCCGCCGACAGCAGACCGACCGCTCCGACGGACGCCAGCACCACTCCCGCCGCCACCAGTTCCTCGACCATCGCGGCCCCCAGGGTCCGAAGTGGCTCATCAGGTGATCCCGCGACCGGCGCCGCCCGGCGCGTCCTGGTATGTGTCCCTCGACGTTTACCGGCTCCCTGGCCCGAAGTCCAGGCATTCCGGCCTGATTCGTCCGGCCTTGCCGGGACTTTTTGCCTCAACGCGCTGCACCGGGAGTTCCGTTCTGGTCTTTCCTGCGCTCTGCGAGGCGTTCGGCGTCCCCGCCCGTCCGGCTGCGATCGTACGGCGTCCTTCGGACTGCGGGGACTGACAGTTGACTTCCTCCCCACGGCTAAAGCCGGGGGATTCCAACCAGCTCGAAAGCAAGTTGGACCGGTACTGCCTCGCGGGGTCCCGGAAGTTCCTGCTTCACCGACCGCCCAACGGCGAGGTCTCCACAGGCTGGCACGGCGTGTCCCGCCGCGCTGAGGATGTTCTTCGCGGCGTTCACGTCGGCGTGGTCCCGGTGGCCGCAGGACGTGCATACGAAGGCCGCTTGGCTCTCACGGTTCTTCGCATCCACGTGCCCGCACCGGTTGCACGTCTGCGACGTGTACGCGGGGTTGACCAGGACCACTTCGGTGCCGGTCGAGCGTGCTGCGTTGCGGATGGCCAGCTCCATGCGGTGCCAGCCCTTGTCAAGGATCGCCCGGTTCAGTCCGGCTTTCTGGCAGACGTTGCGGCCGGGTTCTGCCTTCGTGCCCTTGGCCGAAGCGGTCATGTTCTTCGTGCGCAGGTCCTCCAGCACCACCACGCTGTGGCGGGTGGTGAGCCGGTTCGCTGTCTGCGCGCAGAAGTCGGCGCGCCTGTCGGTGACCCGGCCCATGATCCGGTTCATCGCCGCGAGGGTCTTGCGGCGGTTCGCCGAGCCCTTCTTCGACCGGGCTAGACGCTGCTGAAGACGCCGGTATCGGGACTTCTCCCCGGCGGTAACGAACTCGCGGTCGTGGAAGTCGCCTGTGCTCGTGGCCGCCGCGACGACGACGCCCCGGTCGATCCCGACTGGCGTGCCCGCATGGCGCCCGGGGGTGAGGATGCCGTCCTCGACGAGGAAGGAGATGTACCAGTGCCCGGCCTTGCGGGAGACGGTGGCGGAGCGGATCTCGCCGCCGGGGTGACGGGACCAGCGGAAGGTGACCCAGCCCAGCTTGGGCAGCTTCGCGCGGCCCCATGCGCGGTTCAGCCGTTCCACTGTGACGAGGTTCCCGGCGGGGAACCTGAACGAGGGGTTCCAGCAGGCCTTGGAGCGCCAGCGGACCTTGAATGTGCCGTGGGTCCGGCATGCCTTGTCGAGGTCCTTCAGGGTCTGCTGGAGGACATGCGAGGGGGCGGCGCGCAGCCACTCGTACTCGCGCTTGGCGTCGGCCAGCTCGGCAGCCTGCGGGACGTAGTTCATCCACGCCCCGCGCCGCCGGTACTCGCGGCGCTGTTCGAGAGCGGTGTTCCACACCGACCGGCAGATGTTCCCGAACTCCTCCGCCATCTCCGCCTGCTCGGCCGTGAGGCCGAGCCGGTACTTCCGTCCGGCCAGCATGGTCCACCTCCCTCCTCAGACGTTTTTCTGGCTCTCGACGTACTTCTTCACGACCTCCAGCTGTGCGCTGCCGACAGTGGCGACGAAGTAGCTGTTGGTCCACAGCGTGGGCAGGCGCGACTTCAGCGCCGGGAACTCCTCCCGCAGCACGCGGGAGGGCCGACCCTTGACCGCCTTCACGAGCCGGTGCACACCGAACTGCGGGTCGACCTCCACCAGGAGGTGAACGTGGTCCGGCATGACCTCCAACTCGACCAGCCACGCACCCTTCTCGGCCACGACCTCCCGGATGATCTCCTCCAGCCGCGCTTCGATCCGCCCGCCCAGCACACGGCGCCGGCACTTCGGGCACCACACCACGTGAAAGGCGCACTGGAACGTGATGTTCGCGTTCGAGCGCAAGGTAACTGCCACGGGTCTAACTATGCAGCGCGGAGCTACCTGACGGTGGACTGGTGCGGCCATCATCATGGGGCGGCTGTCCCCAGAACTGAAGCCCGGGGTCTGCGCCGCTACCGAGAACCGATCAGCTGTTCACCGTGAGAGGCGCCGTGGAGTCCCGGGACCGCACCGGGGGGCACCTTCCGGACTGAACGCCGGGGCTTTCCGCAAGGGCCCCGACGGCTCCGTACCCCCACAAGAGCGAGCCCCCGCACGGCGGTTGCCGTGCGGGGGCTCGTCGTGCTGCCGGCTGCGGTGGAACCTCCGGGGGCCGGTGGTACCGGCCGGCTCCCGGTCCGTCCTCCTGGACGGGCGACTCGCTGCTGGTCCGTCGACCCAGCAGGTCCAGCAGCTCCAGCAGGCCTAGTAGACGCTGACGCCGTAGGCGCTCAGGGCCTCCGTCACCGGCTGGAAGAAGGTCGTGCCGCCGGAGGAGCAGTTGCCGCTGCCGCCGGAGGTCAGACCGTACGCGGTGCCGTTGCTGCCGTACAGCGAGCCGCCGGAGTCGCCGGGCTCGGCGCAGACCGTGGTCTGGATGAGGCCGGAGACGATGTCGCCGCCGCCGTAGTTCACGGTCGCGTTGAGCGCGGTGACCCGGCCGCTGTGCGTACCCGTGGTGGAGCCGTCACGGATGACGGTGGTGCCCACAGCCGGGGTGGCCGCGCGGGTGATGTCCACGCCGTTCGCGGTGCCGGGGCGGCTGACGGAACCGGTGTAGCGCACGATGCCGTAGTCGTTGCCCGGGAAGCTGGAGCCGGCGGTCGTGCCGATGGCCGTGGTGCGGGCGGAGTTGGAGTACCAGGTGCCCGCGCCGTCGGTGCAGTGACCGGCGGTCAGGAAGTACTCGACACCGCTGCTGCTGCGGACGTTGAAGCCGAGGGAGCAGCGCCAGCTACTCGCGTAGATGGCGTCGCCGCCCTGGATGAGCTTGCTGAACGTACCGGGCGTGCGCTTGATCTGCAGCGCGTCGGCGTCGGCACCGGCCTGCTGCTTGATCTGCGCGATCTCGGCCTGGGACACCGTGCTGTCGACCGTGACGACGACCCGGTTGGTCTTGCTGTCGACGGCCCAGGCGGTGCCCGGGATGTCGGCCTTCAGTACCGATCCGCTGACGCTGTTGAGCTCGGCGGAACTGAAGGTGGCGGGTGCTTCGGACGCGTTCGCGCTGGGGATCGCGATCGCGGCGGCGGCCACGAGGCCGGTGGAGACGGCGATCAGCCGGGTGCGTCTCGAGATGCCGCTGCGGGGGGTGGTGCGCTTGATCCTCACTTCTCGTTCCTCCACAAAGGAAGTAGGGGGCCCCGTGGGGTTCGGGCCCGTGAGGCGCAGGCAGGGGGCAGGCCGTCCGGATTCCGAACATGCCGTGCCCCTGACAAGCGCTGGGGGTGAGTATTCGGCCGAACGGCCGGTCGGCGCAAGAGTGCCTTTCGGACGTCACCCTTTGAACCGGCTGTGCGGGTTGACCCGCCACACCCCTTGCGTCACCGGCCGACACCCCAGCGTCACCGCCGCGCGCAGGCCCCCGGAAATGGCCGGAAGTCACCCCTCCGGTTGCTTCTACGAGCCCCTCCGGACGCCGGTTCAGCAGTCGCAGCCGCAGTCGCAACCGCCGTCCTCACCGCAGCGACTGCAGCACTCACAACAGTTGCAGCAGTCGCAGCACCCGCCGCAGTCGTACCGGGAACAGACCCCCTCCTTGTGCTCCCCGCTCCAGGGATCCCCGTACGTGCCGCAGCACATCTGGCACGTACAGGCCAGCCCCAGCCACACCGCGCAGCCGGCGAGCAACCCGCGCCGGTCGCGGCGCGGCGGCTCGGGCGGCACCGGGCCGCCGGGCATGCCCGGTGCGCCGGGCGGGGCGTAGGGGCCGGAGCCGTGGGCACAAGAAACGGTATCGAAGGCACGGTGGACGGAGTTGGGCAGTTCGTGGACGAGCAGCCGGTGCGCCAGACCTCCGTCGCCGAACTCCACCTCGCGCAGCGCGAGCCGGATGCCGTGCACGGCGTCGTCGGCGAGCCGGCGGGCCTCGGCGAGGGGGGTTCCGGTGGCGGTGAGGGGGTTCCACGCGCCCGCCGCGGCGTCGGCCTCCAGGTCCTCCACGGCGTCCAGGAGATGGGCGAGCCGGCCGAAGAGACGCCCGGCCTCGGCCAGCGGCCCGGCGTTGTGCGCGCGCCCGGCGAGCACCGCGGTGTGCGCGAAGGCCGCCGCGGTGGCGGTCTCGGTCGGTTCGGTGACGGTGAGGATCGGGGTACCCGGCCCGGCCAGGGCCTCGATGCCGGCCTGCCGGTCGACGGCGTCGACCAGGACGGCCGTGTCGAACCCGACGGCCGAACCGGTCCGCGCCCCGGCCCGGTCCCAGCTCGCGGCGACGCGGCGCGCGGCGAGCGCCACCGGTCGGCGGGCCAGCAGCCCGTCCCCGTCGGCCACATGGTCGCGCACCTTGGCGGAGGCCAGGACCAGCGAGACGGCCGCCGCGAGTCGCGCGCCCTCGCCGTGCGCGACGGAGGCGGTCCGCATGCCGCGCAGCGGACACGGCCCCGCCGTGCGCCGTCCGGCGTCCGCACGGACCGCCTGAGCCTCCGTCAGGACCGAGACGAGCAGCCCGTCGTAGTTGGTGACCACGCGTGCGAGCTGCCCGTGGTCACCGCGCAACGCCAGGCACAACCCGCACAGATGCGCCGTCCACTGAGCCGTGAGGCGTTCACCGAGCCGATGCCGGCAGGGCCTGACCATTCCGAACATGACGTTCCCCCGTGGGTGCCGCGAAGTGGAGCGCCGGCATCGTACCGACTGTCGCATTCACCCGTACGCGTCACCCATCACCCATACGCCGAGAAGAATCATATTTCACTCACAGTCAGCATCCGGTTACGTCAAGACCCTTGGGGGGCTTGGGCTCTCGACGGATTCTCCGTGCACCAGTACCGTCACAAACCCCCCGCGCGGCGTCCCATCACTTGGCGCGCCATCCGCATCATGGACGACCATAGGGATGCGGAAAGCAAGAAGGACCGCTGTGAGAGGAGGCGTCCATGGGATCGGTACGCAAGGCAAGTGCCTGGCTTGGCCTCGTCGACGACAACGAAGACGAGCGTTACTACGACGACGACTACTCCGACGGAACCGAGCCGGGGGACGCCTGGGTCACCGATCCGCGGGTCAAGGTGGCCACGGACGTCGCCGAGGAGAAGGGCCGCCGCATCGGCACGGTCACCCCGGACAGCTTCCGGGACGCCCGCGCCATCGGCGAGCTGTTCCGGGACGGGATCCCCGTCATCATCAACCTCACCGCCATGGACGCCGGTGACGCCAAGCGCGTCGTCGACTTCGCCGCAGGGCTGATCTTCGGTCTGCGCGGCTCCATCGAGCGCGTGTCCAACCGCGTGTTCCTGCTCAGCCCGGCCGACACCGTGGTCGTCAGCGGGGAGCCCGCGGTGCACCGGTCGGACGGCTTCTACAACCAGAGCTGAGGCAGGGCCGCTCGCCGGCCCTGCCCCCACCGGGCCTACCGGAACGCGTCGATCCCGGTGAACGCCTTGCCCAGCACCAGCTGGTGCATCTCCACGGTGCCCTCGTAGGTGAGCACCGATTCGAGGTTCGTCGCGTGCCGCATCACGGGGTATTCGAGCGAGATCCCGTTGGCGCCGAGGATGGTGCGGGCCGTGCGGCAGATGTCGATGGCCTCACGGACGTTGTTCAACTTGCCGAAGCTGACCTGCTCGGGACGCAGGCGGCCGGCGTCCATGCGCCGCCCGAGATGATGGGCGAGCAGTGTCCCCTTGTGCAGTTCGACCGCCATGTCGGCGAGTTTGGCCTGCGTCAGCTGGAACCCGCCGATGGGCCGCCCGAACTGCTCCCGCGACTTCGCGTAGTCGACGGCGGCCTCGAAGCAGGCGCGCGCCGCGCCCATCGCGCCCCAGACGATCCCGTACCGGGCGTGCGTCAGGCAGCTGAGCGGTCCGCGCAGCCCGGTCACCTCGGGCAGTACGGCGTCGGCGGGCAGCCGCACCTCGTCGAGGACCAGTTCGCTGGTGACGGAGGCGCGCAGCGACCACTTGTGCTTGATCTCCGGTGCCGAGAACCCGGCGCTGTCGGTGGGCACCACGAACCCGCGGATTCCGTCGTCGGTCTGCGCCCACACCACGGCGACACCGGCCACGGACCCGTTGGTGATCCACATCTTGCGACCGTTCAGGACCCAGTCCCCGCCGTCGCGCTTGGCGTACGTCCGCATGGCCGCGGGGTCGGAGCCGTGGTCGGGTTCGGTGAGCCCGAAGCAGCCGATGACCTCACCGGCGGCCATCTCCGGCAGCCACCGCTGCTTCTGCTCCTCACTGCCGAACCGGTGGATCGCGTACATGGCGAGCGAGCCCTGTACGGAGACCAGGGACCGGATGCCGGAGTCGGCGGCCTCCAGTTCCAGGCAGGCGAGCCCGTACTGCACGGCCGAGGCACCCGCACAGCCGTAGCCGCGCAGGGGCATGCCGAGCGCACCGATCCCGCCGAGCTCCCGGGCCAGCTCCCGGATGCCGGGCAGTTCGCCCTTCTCGTACCAGTCGGCGACATGGGGCAGCACCCGGTCGCCCGCCCAGGCGCGCACGGTGTCCCGGACCGCCAGGTCCTCCGGCTCCAGCAGGTCGTCCAGGCCCAGCGGGTCGGCCGGGTCGAAGGGGGGCAGCTTCGATGACTTCGATGGGGCGGACATGGGACACCCTCCGGGGGATCTGACCGGGGCGGAGCCGACCGGCGCACTGGTTAACTAGCGTTGCTAGTCACGGCTCGGACCGACCCGACGTTACGACGCGGTGCCGCGCACGTCCACCCGGCCCGGCGGCGGTGTGCCTCACACCGGGACGTGGGAGTCCGCGGCCGCTCGCGGGGCGGGCACGTCGACGGCTTTGCCCGATGCCTCCGAAAGTCCATCGGCGGGCACGTCCGTGGATGCCTCGGCCGGCACATCCGCGGGCGTTTCCCCTGCCGTCGCCGTCTCGCAGTGCATCGCCCGCGGCAGCCACAGCGCCATCGCGGCCCCGAGCAGCAGCAGGCCGGCGCTGACCAGCAGGGTCACATGCAGCCCGTGCACGAAGGCGTGGCGCGCCGCGTCCAGCAGGGCGGCTCCGGCGGGCCCGCCGAGTTGGGCGGCGACCTGGTGGGCCTCCCCCAGCGAGTGCCCCGCCGCCGTGGACGCCGACGCGGGCACCCCGGGAACACCGGTGAGGCCGGGCGCGTAGACGGCGTTCATGACGCTGCCGAGGAGCGCGATCCCGATGCCGGCGCCCAGTTGGTACGAGGTCTCGCCTATGGCTGCGGCCCCGCCCGCCTGTTCCGGGGGCGCTTCGCTCAGCATCGACTCGTACGCCCCGAACAGGGTGGTCTCCAGGCCGAAGCCGAGCAGGACGAATCCGCTCAGCAGCAGGGTGCGGTTGTCCTGCCCGCCCATCCCGGTCAGCAGCAGCACCGCGACGGCCGTCAGACAGAAGCCGAAGCAGACCATGCGGCGCGGCCCGAACCTGCGCAGCAGCCGCGCACCCGCCAGCCCCGCCGCCATCGCCGCGAACGTCAGCGGCAGCAGGCGCAGCCCGGTCTCCAGCGGGGACAGCCCCAGGACGAGCTGGAGGTACTGCGCGGCGATCAGCTCCAGGCCCACCAGGGCGAGCATCGCCAGCACGATGCAGCCCACCGACGTACTGAACGCCGGCCGGGCGAACATCCGCAGGTCGACCAGCGGGTGCGCGCGTCGCCGCTGCCTGCGGACGAAGACGGAGAGCAGGGCGGCGCCCGCGACCAGCGTCAGGGCGGTCCACACACCGCCGTCGGCGGCGGATGCGCCGCCGAGCCGCTTCACGCCCAGGACCACCGCGAACAGCCCGGCGGCGGCCATCAGCGCGCCCACCACGTCCCAGGGGCCGCTGCCCTCACCCTTCGACTCCGGCAGCAGGATCCGCCCCACCGGGAGGCTGACCAGCATCAGCGGAATGTTGATGAGGAAGACCGAGCCCCACCAGAAGTGCTCCAGCAGGAACCCGCCGAGCAGGGGGCCGACCGCCGCGCCGACCGCGGCGACCGCGCTCCAGACGCCGATGGCGAGCGCCCGCTCGCGCCGGTCCGGAAAGACCTGCCGCAGGATCGACAGCGTCGCGGGCATGATCATCGCGCCGCCGACGCCCAGCAGCACCCGCGCCGCGATCAGCACCTGCGCGTTGTCCGCGAGGGCCGCGATGCCGGAGGCGACGCCGAACAGGGCGTAGCCGAGCAGGAGTACGCGTCTGCGCCCGACCCGGTCGCCCAGGGTGCCGAACAGGATCAGCAGCGAGGCGCAGACCAGCGGGTAGGAGTCGACGATCCAGAGCAGTTCCATCCCGCCGGGCCTGAGGTCCTCCGTGACCGCGGGGACCGCCACGTGCAGCACGGTCGCGTCGACGGCCACGAGCAGCAGGCTGGTGCAGAGGACGACGAGCACCACCCAGCGGTTGGCACCGGCCCCGGCCGCCCTACGGCGCAGCGCGGCGGCCGTGGTCGTCCCGGACATGCACAGACCTCCCAGATGTTCCCTCGCGCTCGGCGGGCTCACGGGGCGGGGACTTCCCCGTGGCTCGGCCGGAGAGGAGCGGTGTGGCCTCCGGCCTGCGCAACGAACGGCGAGTGACACGTCAGAGTACGCGAGGGAACGGCGGTATCGAGTGGCGGACCTCTCACAGATTCGGCAGAAGCATGTGGCGTACACCACTTTTCTCCGGGCCGCCTCCGGTCGCTTCCGGCGCCTTCCGGTCGCCTCCCGGGCCCGTACGCCCTGCCGGGCCGCCCGTCCGGGTGGGCGGGCCCGCCCCGGAGGGCCGGGCGCTCCGCCGGACCGCCCCGCCCCGCGCCCGCCGATAATCGGGCCCGTGACCGATCTCGAGACGCGCGCCCTGCCGTTCCGCCCCGGCCCGCCGTCCTGTCCCGGCCCGCTGCGCCGGGCCGCGCCGGCGCTCCTCGGGTACGCGGCCGTGCGCGCCCTGGGTCTGGCCGTCCTGGTGCTGTGGAGCGAGGCGCGCGGCAAGAGCGCCTACACCCTGCTGACGGCCCGCTGGGACGCGCTCTGGTACACGCGGATCGCCGAGCTGGGGTACGGCTACGAGGTGCACCTCCCGAACGGGGACGTGCACTCGAACCTGGCCTTCTTCCCCCTGCTTCCCTGGCTGGAGCGGCTGCTGGCGGCGGTGTCCCCGCTGTCGTACGCCGACGGGGGCTTCGTCGTCGCCGTGCTGGCCTCGCTCGCCGCCGCCTGGGGGATCTTCGCGGTGGCGGACCACGTGTACGGGCCGCGGATCGGGGTGTGCGCGGTGCTGCTCTGGGCCGTGCTGCCGGTCGCTGTCGTCCAGTCGATGGCGTACAGCGAGTCCCTGTTCACGGCACTCGCCGCGTGGTCGTTGTACGCGGTGCTGACCGGGCGCTGGGTGGTGGCCGGGGGACTGGCGGGTCTGGCCGGTCTGACCCGCCCGGTGGGGCTGGCGGTGGTCGCGGCGGTCTGGGTGGCGGGCATCGCCTCCCTCGCGCACGGCCGTCGCCTCCCCGCAGGCTTCCGCTCGTTCGGGGGAAGCCTGCGGGCGGCAGCGGTGGGCGGCGCGCGCTCCGGGGAACGCGCCGCCCCGCACCAGGACACCCGGCGCGTTCCCGCACCCGAGGGCGCGCACGTGCCGCCGGGCGCCCCCGGCGTCCGCGTCCGCCGGGCGCTCGGCATGTTCCTCGCTCCGCTCGGCGCCGCCGGTTACGTTCTGTGGGTCGGCCACCGGACCGGGAAGGGGCCGTTCGGGTATCTCGATGTGCAGGCCGGATGGCGGAACGGGTTCGACGGGGGTTATGCCTTCGCCCGGTTCACCCTCGAGAAGTTCACGTCGTTTCCCTCGGCCCCGGCGGGGCTCGGACTGGTCCTCGGGGTCGGCCTGCTGGTGTGGCTGTACGTGATCTGTGTACGGCAGCGCCAGCCGCTCCCGCTGCTGGTGTACGCCGGTGTCGTCACCGCCCTCGCCCTGTGCGCGTCGAGCTACTTCGGTTCGAAGCCGCGTCTGCTCATGCCCGCCTTCCCGTTGCTGCTGCCCCTGGCGCAGGGCCTGGCCCGGCTGCGTACGCCCAGGTCGGCACTGGTGGTGGCGTCCGCCGCGGTGGCCTCGGCGGTCTACGGCGCCTTCTGGCTGAACGGTTCCGGTCCACCCTGAGCCGCTCCCGCCCCGCCCACCGGCGGTGAGCACCGGAGAAATTCCGCGCCATCCCCTGGTGAACGAATTCCCAAAGCGCGATAAATTCACGCCCCCGAATGATCAAAAGAATTGAGGGAAACATTGCCCGGGGATTGTCGATTCGCCAAGAATAAAGGTCACCTTGAGAGCGATCCCACATCACATCGTCATCACAAAGCCGCCGATTCGGCGGGACTGCGCGTTCACTCCCTGTAACGTCGATTGGGTGCGTACCGAACGTAAGCCCACCCGTCTGGACCGGGTGTTCGCGAGGCTGGACCGTGAGCCGGAACGACCGGCTCACATCGACATGCCCCGAATGAGCCGGCACCGGACGGTGCTCTTCGGCTCCACCCTGGCCTTCTACGTGGCGATCGTGTGGGCCGTCGTCATCACCTCCTGGCTGGTCCGGCTGGACTGGCGGGTGATGTTCTTCCGTCCCTACGAGCAGTGGGCACAGCTCCACGCCTTCGTCGACTACTACGTGGTGCTCGGCCAGCGCGGCCCGACCGCGGTGATGGTCGCCGCCTGGCTGGGCTGGCGCTCCTGGCGGCAGCACACGCTGCGCCCGCTGCTCGCGCTCGGAGTCTCCCTGCTGCTGCTCAACATCACCGTCGGTGCCGCGAAGTACGGCATGGGGCGCCTCGGACCGCACTACGCCACCGAGATCGGATCCAGCGAGATGTGGCTCGGCGGCAGCATATTTCCCAGCGGTCACACCGCCAACGCCGTGGTGACCTGGGGAATCCTGGCCTATCTGGCCTCCACTCCGAGAGCACGGCGCTGGCTGTCCGCCCTGTCCGCGGTGACCTCGCTCGGTGTCGGTCTGTCCACCGTCTACCTCGGCACCCACTGGCTGAGCGACGTACTGCTCGGCTGGGTGGCCGGCCTGCTGATCCTGCTGGCACTGCCCTGGTTCGAGCCGATGATCGCCCGTGCCGAGGACCGGATCTTCGACTGGCGCGACCGCTGGCGCGAGCGCCGGTCCGCGCGTCAGGGCCGTACGGTGCCCGTCGCCCCCCTGCCCGCCGCAGCGCCGGTCATGCTCAGGCCGCTCACCGACCGCGAGGACACCGCGGTCCCCGAGCCGGTCTCCGCGTCCCGTTCCGCCACCCGGTCACCCGTCTACCTGGCGCCCGGCCCGCACACGGGCCGGGCGGAGCGCACTCCGGTCACCCCGACGGGCAGCCGCCGCCCGTCGCACGGGGAACGCCATCCGCGCGGCAGCGCGCCGTCGGCCCGCCCCTGACGGACCACCCTGGGGGATTCCGGGGCGCCGCCGCGCCTCAGCCCTTCCAGGACCGCGCCACGCTGCCGTTGCGCACCTCGAAGTTCAGCCGTCCCACGAGGTACTCCATGGTGATGATCGCTCCCGGCGGCAGCGCCCGCACCGTCGACCAGCCGCGCTCGCGCGCGAGTCGCTCGGCGCGGTCCGCGGGCAGGCCCACATAGGCGTCCGGGCTGTCGTCGGGTTCCGCGGAGTGTGTCGGAAGGGGTGCCATACGGTCACGCTATGCCCTGCCCGGCGGACACGGAAGGCCCGGCCGGGAACACGCTCCGAGATCCCCCCAGGGTCACACTTCTGTCACAGGATCACGACAGGCGTTTATCCCCGCAACCATCACACGAATGGGTGGTTCGGCGCCTCTTCCGGGGGAAGTCGAGGAAAATTCCCGAGCCTCGCGCCGGGAGCATCGATAAACACGGCGGCGAGTTCGGGAAGGGACGTCCGGGACCTCATGCATTTCGCCGTCCGCATGCCCGCAAAGGCGTTACCACACAGAATGCTCGCGTTTCCCTCACATGGTCCGCCGTCTTCGCGGTCCCGACACGGGAACCGTGACCGCGGTCGATGCCACAGGGCTTGCAGGGCAGGTGAGGTACGTCGAAGCAGGTGCGGTTCGTGTCACCCCGGGAGATCCGGCCCGCGGCCGCGCTCCACGCGTGCGCGGTGATCGCCGAACAGCGACTCCCGGCCGCACTGCGCGACCGGCCCGCCTTCGTCCACGAACCGCACCGGGGTGCGGTGGTGTTCACCGGGGGAGACTGGGGGACCCAGCCGCCGGACCTGACGCCGGTTCCGACGCCGAAGGTCCCGTCCGGGCGGCCGAGTACCGGCAGCCGACCGGACGGGTCTCACCGCGGGTGACCGGGCCTCACCTGGGGCCCCGGTTCGCCCGGGCGGTTCAGAGCGCGAGACGCTGCCCGGGCATGATCAGGTCGGGGTCGCCGCCGATGACGTCCTTGTTGGCGGCGTACAGCCGCTGCCAGGTGGTCCCGTGCCGGCCGGCGATGTCGCTCAGCGTGTCGCCCTCGCGGACGGTGTGGTAGTCGCCGGACGAGCCCTGCTCCGCGCCGCCCGACGGCTGCGCCGGCGCCTGCGACGGCTTCGCCGGGTCCTTCCCCGCGGGCGCCGGTCCGACGGCGGGTGCGTTCCCGGTCGCCCCGGCGCGTACCGAGCAGGTGGGCCAGGCGCCCCATCCCTGGGCCTGCTGGACCTTGGTGGCGACAGCGATCTGCTGGGACTTGGTGGCCTGGTCTGCGGTCGGCGCATAAGCCGTGCCCCCGAACGCGTGCCAGGTGGAGGCGGTGAACTGCAGCCCGCCGTAGTGGCCGTTGCCGGTGTTCGTGTGCCAGTTGCCGCCGCTCTCGCACTGCGCGATGCGGTCCCACACTCCGCTGTCCGCCGCCGTGGCGTCGCCGGTCCCGGCCAGCAGCCCGAGGGGCGCGAGCAGCACCGCGCCGGCCAGTACCGCCGCCGTACGGGGCTTCTGAGCCTTTCGCGCGCCGTCGTGGGCATCGTCGTGGTTGTTGTCGCGGATGTTGCCGGCACATTCGAACATGTAGCTCCCTCTCCAAGGACTCGGGGTCCCCCAAGGCGGAGCGCCGCCACCACGTCACGAGACGCCGCGTGTCAACGCCCGAACCGGCAGGATCAAGCAACTCCCCGTCCTCCCAGGCCAGTTCACCTTTACCCTAAGTAGCGTCAGCTTCCGGACACCCACTTTATTCCCCTATTTCCTGATTTACCGATCGACACGCCGGACGTTCCGTGAGCCACTCCGTCCGGGCAACGCCGTTGACTTCGAGGGCAGTTGCCGACGAGTGTCCGATTCCGTGCCGGAAGTGACCGGGTGCGCCAGATGGTTCGATTCCGTTCGCTCCGGGGCGTGACTCCCCCCGCAGATCACCCGTTGTCTTCTGTATGAGCCGGGGACCCGCCCGGACCACGGGCCGGGAGCCCCCGGCCTCGCCACGCACCGCATCCCGAGGGAGCCACCCGTGCCGCGCATGCTCGACGTCAGCGACGAGGTACGCGCCGAGATCGGCGACGAAGAAGCCGACCGCCTGCTCGCCGGAGATTCCGCCCCGGGCGGCTACGACTGCACCTCCTGCCGCACCCCGGGCGACCCGGAGCAGGAGCGCACCAGCACAGTCCTGTTCATCGGGGAGGAGACCGCCGTCCTCGCCTTCGCCCATTCCACCTGCCTGCCCTCGCAGGTCGTCCAGGTCACCGAGGAGCAGCTCCAGGGAGCCGTGCGGTCCATCGGCGGAAACGACACCGCACCCGCACCCGCCGTCCAGGCCGCACACGTCCCACCGGGACACATCGCACCGGAGCAGGCCGTGCCGGAGCAGGCCGTGCTCGGCGTGACCAGCGGACTGGTCCTGATCGCCGGGGAACTGCACCCGGCCCTGGTCGTCGAGCCGACCGCGCCGGTCGCGCGGCCCGGTTCGCTCGCGCCCGGCGACGACTTCCTGCCGCTGCTCATCGAGCAGGGCTTCGTCCCCGTGACCGAACTGTCCACCACACCGCCCGTGCTGCACGGCTGGTCGGTACTGCTGGCCGTGGGCCAGCTGCACGCGGTGCTCCAGCCGAACCCGAACGGCGGACAGCCGGTGGCCTGGTGGCAGGCGCACCAGCCGCTCCAGGTCACCGAGGGCTGGCGAACGGCCGCCAACAAGCACCAGCAGGTGCTGCTGTTCGCGGCCCCGGTCGGCTCGATCGGCCGTCAGCCGCGCGAGGACCTGCTGCGCGACGCCCTGGACCGGGCGGCGGCGAACGGGAGGCTGGTCGCGGCGGCACTGCCGCTGGCCGGCCTCTGACCGGCCTCTGCCCGGCGAAGGAAGCCGACCACCGGACGGCCGGCGGGAGCCGGCCGTCCGACGACGGCCGACCGGTCGGTGACCGGCGAAAACCCCGTGTGGGCCGCATCCCTCGCCGGGCGGGGTCGTTGGGAGATACGTGCACGCATACGACGCTCCCCGCCGCCAGGCCTTCCCGTTGGTCCCCGCCCCGGTGCGGTCTGCTCAGGACTCCACGAGCGGCCCTTCGGCCACGCCGATCTACGACGCGCTCTACGCCGAGTACGTGAAGTCCTTCCGCTCACTGCCGGGCGACCGCAGCGGCGAGGACAAACTGGGCTTCACCGCTTTCGGAAGCATCCCGCACAGAACGAGCCCGTCCGCCGGTACGGACTCGTCCGTCGGCCACGGTTCGGGGACCTTCGGCGGGTCGTACGGCGCCTACGGCGCGGGGGCGGGCGGCGCCCGGCAGACCGCCGGGCAGCAGCCGCAGTGGCAGCAGGTCGCAGCGGTCGGCCGGCACGCCATCGGGAGGCCCCACGTACCGGCGGCGCTGCCCCCGGCCCCGCGCCGGGAGAGCTGACCGAGGGCCACCGGGGCCGCCTACGGCACGCAGGGTGAAGGGGGGCGGTCCCGATCGGGACCGCCCCCTTCACCCTGCGTGCCGTCGGGTCACTTCTTCTTGCCGCGCTTCTCGCGTACCCGCACCGAGAGGTGGATCGGCGTGCCCTCGAAGCCGAACTCCTCGCGCAGCCGGCGCTCGATGAACCGACGGTAACCCGCCTCGATGAAGCCGGAGGCGAACAGGACGAACCGCGGCGGCTTGGTGCCGGCCTGTGTGCCGAACAGGATGCGCGGCTGCTTGCCGCCCCGCACGGGGTGCGGATGGGAGGCGACCAGCTCGCCGAGGAAGGCGTTCAGCCTGCCCGTCGGGACGCGGGTCTCCCAGCCCGCCAGGGCCGTCTCGATCGCCGGGACCAGCTTCTCCATGTGGCGTCCGGTGTGGGCCGACACGTTCACCCGCGGCGCCCACGTCACCTGGCCGAGCTCGGTCTCGATCTCCCGCTCCAGGTAGTAGCGGCGCTCCTCGTCGAGGGTGTCCCACTTGTTGAAGGCCAGGACGAGCGCCCGCCCCGCCTCGACGGCCATGGTGACGATGCGCTGGTCCTGCACCGAGATGGAGTCGGCGGCGTCGAGCAGGACGACGGCCACCTCGGCCTTCTCGACGGCGGCGGCGGTACGCAGCGAGGCGTAGTAGTCGGCGCCCTGCTGCAGGTGGACGCGCTTGCGGATGCCCGCGGTGTCGACGAACTTCCAGGTCTTGCCACCCAGCTGGATCAGCTCGTCGACCGGGTCGCGGGTGGTGCCGGCGATCTCGTTGACGACGACACGCTCCTCACCGGCGACCTTGTTCAGCAGCGAGGACTTGCCGACGTTCGGGCGGCCGATCAGGGCGACCCGGCGAGGGCCGCCGACCGCCGTGCCGAAGGTCTGCGCGGGTGCCTGCGGCAGCGCCTCCAGGACCTGGTCCAGCATGTCGCCGGTGCCGCGGCCGTGCAGGGCCGAGACGGGGTGCGGCTCGCCCAGGCCCAGGGACCACAGGTAGGAGGCGTCGGACTCGCCGCTCTGGCCGTCCACCTTGTTGGCACACAGGACCACCGGCTTGCCCGCCTTGCGCAGCAGCCGGACGACGGCCTCGTCGGTGTCGGTCGCGCCGACCTTGGCGTCCACCACGAACACCACGGCGTCGGCCGCCTCGATCGCGTACTCGGCCTGCGCCGCCACGGAGGCGTCGATACCGAGGACGTCCTGCTCCCAGCCGCCGGTGTCGACGACCTTGAAGCGGCGGCCGGCCCACTCGGCCTCGTAGGTGACGCGGTCGCGGGTGACGCCGGGCTTGTCCTCGACGACGGCCTCGCGGCGGCCGATGATGCGGTTCACCAGAGTCGACTTGCCGACATTGGGGCGTCCGACGACGGCGAGCACGGGCAGCGGACCGTGTCCGGCGGCCTCGATGGCGCCCTCGACGTCCTCGAGGTCGAAGCCCTCCTCCGCGGCGAGCTCCATGAACTCCGCGAACTCGGCGTCACCGAGCGCCCCGTGATCGTGCTCGTGCTCGGCCGAGCCGTCGGGCTGGATGTGGTCGTTCATGAAGTCCGTACCTCGTTGTCCGTCGTGGTCGGTGGAATGCCCGGTTCCGGGTGATCCACTACTCAGTTTCGCCTAGCGCCCGGTGAGGCGTCTGGCGTTTTCCAGGTGCGCGGTGAGCTGCTTCTGGATCCGCTCGGTCGCCGCGTCCAGCGCCTTGCGGGTACGGCGGCCGTCGCCGCCGCTCGCGTCGAACGGGTCTCCGAAGACCACGTCGACACGGGAGCGCAGCGGGGGCAGCCCCTTTATCAACCGTCCGCCCCGCCCGGAACTTCCCAGCACGGCGACGGGCACGATCGGCGCGCCGCCGCGTACGGCGAAGTACGCGAGCCCCGCGCGCAGCGAGGCGAAGTCGCCCTCGCCCCGGGTGCCCTCGGGGAAGATGCCGAGGACGCCGCCCTCCCGCAGGACGCCGAGTGCCCGGGAGACCGCCGTGCGGTCGGTGGTGTCCCGGTCCACCTTCACCTGGCCGATGCCGGTCAGGAACGGGTCGAGCGGTCCGACGAACGCCTCCTTCTTGATCAGGAAGTGCGTCGGCCGGGGCGACACGCCCATGACCATCGGTCCGTCGATGTTGTGGGAGTGATTCACCGCGAGCACCACCGGACCGGCTGCGGGCACCCGCCAGGCGCCCAGCACGCGCGGCTTCCACAGCCCGTACATCAGGCCGACGCCGATCCGCCGCCCCACCTCGGCACCCCGCGCCGACGGAAGTCCGGTCACCGTCCGGCTCGCTTCTCCTCGACGAGGGTGACGACGCACTCGATGACCTGCTTCAGCGTCAGGTCGGTGGTGTCCACCTCGACCGCGTCGTCCGCCTTGGCCAGCGGGGAGGTCTTGCGGCTGGAGTCGGCCGCGTCCCGCTTGATCAGGGCCTCGCGGGTGGTGTGCAGGTCGGCGCCCTTCAGCTCACCGCTGCGGCGGGCGGCGCGCGCCTCCGGGGAGGCGGTGAGGAAGATCTTCAGGTCGGCGTCGGGCAGCACGGTGGTCCCGATGTCGCGGCCCTCGACGACGATGCCGGTCACCGCGGAGCCGGCGATCGTGCGCTGCAGTTCGGTGATCCGGGAACGCACCTCGGGGACCGCGCTGACGGCGCTGACCCTGGAGGTGACGTCCTGCTCGCGGATCGGACCGGCCACGTCGACACCGTCGACCGTTATGGTCGGTCCCGACGGGTCGGTGCCGGAGACGATCTCGGGCTTGCCGGCCACGGCGGCGATCGCGGAGGGGTCGGCGATGTCGATGCTGTTGGTGACCATCCACCACGTGATCGCCCGGTACTGGGCCCCGGTGTCCAGGTAGCTCAGGCCGAGCTGTGCCGCCACGGCCTTCGACGTGCTCGACTTGCCCGTGCCGGACGGACCGTCGATGGCGACGATCACTGGCGTGGCGCTTTCCACAGTGGGGACCTTCCTGGACCTGGCTGACGGGGAGCGGGGCGTGACCGCCCTGCACAAGGTTACTGGGTGTAGGTCCCCCGATCGGCCCTACCCGCTCCCGGCTGCGCGCAGGGCCCCGGAACCGGCACGGGCGCTGTCGCAGGACGCCGTCGCCCGCCCGCTGTCCGGCGGGGCTCACTGGCGGATCGCCCAGCCCCGCTCCCGGAGTGCCGCGGTGAGCACCGGGGCCGCGTCGGGTTCCACCATGAGCTGCATCAGACCGGTCTGCTGCCCGGTCGCGTGCTCGATGCGCACGTCCTCGATGTTGACGCCCGCCCGTCCCGCGTCGGCGAAGATGCGGGCCAGCTGGCCCGGCTGGTCGTCGATGAGCACCGCCACGACCTCGTAGACGCGCGGCGCGGAGCCGTGCTTGCCGGGGACCCGGATCCGGCCGGCGTTGCCGCGGCGCAGCACGCCCTCGACGCCGGTGCTGCCCTCGCGGCGCTTGTCCTCGTCGGAGGACTGCAGTGCGCGCAGGGACCGCACCGTCTCCTCCAGGTCGGTGGCGACGTCGGTGAGCAGGTCGGCGACCGGTCCGGGATTCGCGGAGAGGATGTCGATCCACATCCGGGGGTCCGAGCCGGCGATCCGGGTCACGTCCCGGATGCCCTGCCCGCACAGCCGTACGGCGGCCTCCTCGGCGTGTTCCAGGCGTGCGGCGACCATGCTGGACACCAGGTGCGGCATGTGGGAGACGAGGGCCACGGCACGGTCGTGGGCGTCGGCGTCCATGACGACCGGTACGGCCCTGCAGTGCGAGACCAGTTCGAGGACGAGGTTCAGCACCTCGGTGTCGGTGTCCCGGGTGGGGGTGAGCACCCACGGGCGGCCCTCGAAGAGATCCGCGCCGGCGGCCAGCGGGCCGGACTTCTCCCGGCCGGACATGGGGTGGGTACCGATGTACGCCGACAGGTCGAGCCCCCGCTCCTCGAGTTCGCGGCGCGGACCGCCCTTCACACTGGCGACGTCGATGTAGCCGCGCGCCGCCCCACGGCTCATGGCCTCGGCGAGGACTCCGGCCACATGGGCGGGCGGGGCGGCGACGATCGCCAGGTCCACCGGGCCCGCCGGCTCCCGGTCGGTGCCTGCGCCGAGCGCGGCGGCCGTACGGGCCTGCTCCGGGTCGTGGTCGACGAGGTGGACGACGACGCCCCGCCGGGACAGGGCGAGGGCGGCGGACGTGCCGATCAGCCCGGTGCCGATGACGAGTGCGGTTCTCACTGGGCGATGTCCTTGCGCAGGGCCGCCGCGGCACCGAGGTACACATGGGCGATGTCGGCACGCGGCAGATCGGACTCGATGTGCGCGAGGATGCGGACGACGCGGGGCATGGCGCCCTCGACGTCCAGTTCCTGGGCGCAGATCAGGGGGACGTCGACGATGCCGAGCCTGCGGGCGGCAGCGGCCGGGAAATCGGAGTGCAGGTCGGGCGTGGCCGTGAACCAGATGCTGATCAGGTCGTCCGCGGCCAGACCGTTGCGCTGCAGGACAGCAGTGAGCAGGGCTCCGACCTGCTCCTCCATGTGACCGGACTCGTCCCGCTCGAGTTGGACGGCGCCCCGGACCGCTCGTACCGCCACGACGATGCTCCTTGCTGGTGCGCTGATGTACGGGGGTGCCGGCGTGTTCACTCACCGGCCCGCCGACGTGGGTGTCGGTCGTCCAGCCTAGTCAGAACGGGCGCGGCCGGTGTCCGGTGCCCGCCCGCCGAGACGGACGGCGTGTCCGGTGCCAGACTGCTGGGGCCCTCTCCGCCTCGCCCGCGGTCCTTCCTCTCCCCCGGAGCGACGACACGTCCACTCCCACGACACGGCGCACGGTCCTTCTCGCGACAGGTGTGACGGCACCGGCCGTCGGCTGCGGCGGGGGCGGGAACGGCGAGGGTTCCTCGCCGGACACCGCCACGGACACCGCTCCGCCCAGCGCGTCCGCAGGCCGGGAACCGGCCTCGACCGGCGACATCCCGGGGGGCCGAGGGGTGATCCTCAAGGAGGAGAAGATCGTGGTGACGCAGCCGGAGCGGGGCGGCTTCAATGCCTTCTCGGCGATCTGCACCCACCAGCACTGCCTCCTGGCGGACGTCTCGGACGGCACCGTCGACTGCGCCTGCCACGGCAGCCGGTTCCGGGTCACCGACGGCTCGGTGGACCGGGGCCCGGCGACCAGTCCGCTGCCTGCGGAGCAGATCACGGTGGAGGGAAATTCGATTCGCCTGGCGTGAGCCACCGCCTACGCTCCCGGTCATGCGCCCCGAGCACCTGGTCCGCGACCACACCGTCTACGCCTGCGTCATGGGGTCGCGTGCCTTCGGTCTGGCCACGGAGGGCAGCGACACCGACCGCCGGGGCGTCTTCCTCGCCCCCACTCCCCTGTTCTGGCGCTTCGAGAAGCCGCCGACCCATGTCGAGGGACCGGCCGAGGAGCAGTTCAGCTGGGAGCTGGAGCGCTTCTGCGAGCTGGCCCTGCGGGCCAACCCCAACATCCTGGAGTGCCTGCACTCGCCGCTCGTGGAGCACGCCGACGGCACCGGGCGCGAACTGCTCGCCTTGCGCGGTGCTTTCCTCTCCCGCCAGGTCCACGAGACGTTCACCCTCCCCCACGCTCGGCTTCGCTCGCGCGGGCGGTGCCCCCATCGCCCACAACCAGCGCCGCAAACTGGAGGCCGACGTCCGCGTCCACGGGGCGCCCCGGTGGAAGCACGCGATGCATCTGCTCCGTCTGCTGGCCTCCGCCCGCGACGTGCTGCGCACGGGCACCCTCACGATCGACGTGGGCGAGGAGCGCGCGTCGCTGCTCGCGGTGAAGCGGGGCGAGGTCGCCTGGTCCGAGGTCGAGGCACGGATGACGCGTCTGGAGCGGGAGGCCGGGGAGGCCGTCCGGCACAGCCCGCTCCCCGCGGAACCGGACCGTCGGCGGGTGGAGGACTTCCTCATCCGCACCCGCCACGCCTCGGTCCTCCGGGCGGATCGGTACCTGTCCGGCTGATCATGCCGCAGACGCGGGGGCCGGTACGCCCTCCCCCGAGCTCTCCGAACAGGGGACCCCCACCGCGTTGACTCCTCCCCCACTCTCGGCTTCGCCCGAGCGGGAGGGGCCCATGAACGGGAAGGCCCCCCATGAGCGGGAGGGGCCCCATCGTCCCCCGCTCACCCGCTCACCCGCACTGACAAAGCGCCGTCGGTTTCCTGCGGCATGGTCCGCCGGACAGACCCTAGGGCCGGGCGTCCCAGAGGGTGCCGAGTGCCAGCAGTTCCTCGCGGTACTCGATGTGGTCCGCCCACTCGGCGGGCCAGGCGTCCGCGCCCAGGTGGGCACCGGCGAAGGCGCCCGCCAGGCAGGCGATCGAGTCGGAGTCGCCCGCGGTGCAGGCGGCGCGGCGCAGGGCGGTGAGCGGTTCGTCGACGAAGAGCAGGAAGCAGAGCAGGCCGGTCGCCAGGGCCTCCTCCGCGATCCAGCCCTCCCCCGTCGCCAGGCACGGGTCGGTCTCGGGCGAGACGGTGCGCACGGCGTGCTGGAGGCGTTCCAGGATGTCCAGGCACTCGTCCCAGCCGCGGGTGATGAAGTGCTCGGGGGTGGGGTCCTGGGCGCGGGTCCACAGGTCGCCGAGCCAGAACTCGTGGTAGTGGGTGCGGTTCTCGTAGGCGTGGGAACGCAACAGGCCGATCAGGCCGGTGGGTTCGGCGCCCTGGGCGAGCAGTCGTACGGCGTGGGCGGTGAGGTCGGAGGCGGCGAGCGCGGTCGGGTGCCCATGGGTGAGGGCTGCCTGCAACTGGGCGGCGCCCGCGCGCTGTTCGTCGGTCAGACCGGGGGCCAGGCCGATGGGGGCGACCCGCATGTTGGCGCCGCAGCCCTTGGAGCCGACCTGGGAGGCGTCCTGCCAGGGCCGGTCCTCGCCGGCCAGCAGGTGGCAGGCCTTGAGGCAGGTGTTGCCGGGGGCACGGTTGTTCTCGGGCGAGCGGTACCACTCCACGAACTCCTCGCGTACCGGACGCTCCAGCCGCTTCGGGGTGAGCACGCCCCGGTCCATCGCCGTCCGCAGGCCCCTGCCCAGAGCGAGGGTCATCTGGGTGTCGTCGGTGACGATCGCCGGCTTCGGCAGGTCCGTCCCCCGCCAGGGACCGAACTTGGCAAGGATCGACGGGACGTCGTTGAACTCGGTCGGGAAGCCCAGCGCGTCCCCCAGGGCGAGTCCGGTGAGCGCGCCTGTGGCGGCGCGCTTGGTGACGGTGGTCGTGGTCATGCGGGACGTCCTTCCGGAGTCGGCCGGAGCAGTGGTGGGTGGAGGATGGCGGCGGTGCCCGCGCGGTACAGCGCGGCGGGTTTGCCCCGGCCGCCGGTGAGGCGCGCGGCGCCCGGGACGGCCTCGACGAAGCCCGGGGTGGCGAGCACCTTGCGCCGGAAGTTGGGCCGGTCGAGCGCGGTGCCCCACACGGTCTCGTAGACCTGTCGCAGCTCCCCGAGGGTGAACTCGGACGGGCAGAAGGCGGTGGCGAGGCAGGTGTACTCGAGTTTGGCGCCGACGCGGTCCCGGGCGTCGGCCAGGATCCGGTCGTGGTCGAAGGCCAGCTCGCGCGCACAGTCGTACGGCGTCCAGCGGGCCTGTGCCGCGTCGCTGCCGCCGTGCGCCTCGGGAGCGTGGGGCAGCAGCGCGGCGAAGGCCACGGACACCACGCGCATCCGCGGGTCCCGACCGGGTTCGCTGTAGGTCCGCAGCTGCTCCAGATGCAGCCCGGACACGTCCGTCAGCCCGGTCTCCTCGCCCAGCTCGCGTCGCGCGGCGCTCTCCGCGGACTCGTCCGGCCGGACGAAGCCTCCCGGCAGCGCCCACCGGCCGGCGTACGGCTCCTGGCCGCGTTCGACGAGCAGTACGTGCAGCGCGCCCCCGCGGATCGTGAACACGGCGAGGTCGACGGTGACGGCGAAAGGTTCGAAGGCGTACTTGTCGTAGCCGTCCAACACCCGCACCCCCTTTTATAGTCAACTCGACTATAAAAGGGGGTGCGGTCCGGCGGCAAGCCCCTAGAGCTCGACCTCCTGCATCAGCATGCCGACCTCGGTGTTCGACAGCCGGCGCAGCCAGCCCGACTTCTGGTCGCCCAGGGCGATCGGCCCGAACGCCGTGCGCACCAGCCTGTCGACCGGGAAGCCGGCCTCCGCGAGCATGCGGCGCACGATGTGCTTGCGGCCCTCGTGCAGGGTCACCTCGACGAGGTAGTTCTTGCCGGTCTGCTCGACGATGCGGAAGTGGTCCGCGCGCGCGTAACCGTCCTCCAGCTGGATGCCGTCCTTCAGCCGCTTGCCCAGGTCGCGCGGGACCGGTCCGACGATGTGCGCGAGGTAGGTCTTCTTCACCCCGTACCTCGGGTGGGTCAGCCGGTGTGCCAGCTCACCGTGGTTGGTGAGCAGGATGACGCCCTCGGTCTCGGTGTCGAGCCGGCCGACGTGGAACAGCCTGGTCTCCCGGTTGGTGACGTAGTCGCCGAGGCACTGACGCCCCTCGGGGTCCTCCATGGTGGAGACGACACCGGCCGGCTTGTTCAGCGAGAAGAACTGGTAGGACTGGGTGGCGACGGTCAGCCCGTCCACCTTGACCTCGTCCCTCTCGGGGTCGACCCGGCGGCCCTGCTCCAGCACGATCTCGCCGTTGACCTCGACCCGCGCCTGCTCGATCAGCTCCTCGCAGGCGCGCCGGGAGCCGTACCCCGCGCGGGCGAGCACCTTCTGCAGCCGCTCGCCCTCCTGCTCGGCCCCCGGGAAGGTCTTCGGGGGCTTCACGTCCGCCTTGCCCGCGTACCGGTCGCGGTTGCGCTCCTCGATCCGCGTCTCGTACTCGCGCGAACGCCCGGGGACGGTACGACCACCCCGGCCACCGCTCTTCTGGGACGGCGGCTTGGCGCCTCCGCGGCCGGACTTGGGGCCTTCCTTGACGCCTCCGGGGCCCGCCTCGTAGCGGCGCTCCTCGGGGCGGGGCTTACCGGGGCGGCCCTGCCCCTGCCTCTGGTCCCTGTTGCCGCCGGCACCGCGGGGGTTACCGCGTCCGCCGCTCTTGCCGCTGCCGCTGCTTCGCATCACAATTCCGTGTTCGTAGGGGGACCGTCGTCCGGGTCCGGAGCGTCCGGATCGAACGACGGTACGGCTTCCTGGGTCTCGGCCTCGATCGCCTCCGCCTCCGGGAGGAAGGGCGCGAGCTCCGGGAGCTCGTCCAGACCGCGCAGGCCCATCCGCTCCAGGAAGTAGTTCGTCGTCGTGTACAGGATCGCACCTGTTTCGGGTTCCGTGCCCGCCTCCTCGACCAGACCGCGCTGCAGCAGGGTGCGCATGACCCCGTCACAGTTCACTCCGCGTACGGCGGAGACCCGGCTGCGGCTGACCGGCTGGCGGTAGGCGACCACGGCGAGGGTCTCCAGGGCGGCCTGGGTGAGCCGGGCCTGCTGGCCGTCCAGGACGAAGCCCTCGACGGCCGCGGCGTACTCGGGGCGGCTGTAGAAACGCCAGCCGCCGGCGATGAGCCGCAGCTCGAAGCCGCGCCCCTGGGCGGTGTACTCGTCGGCCAACGCGCGCAGGGCGTCCGCGACCTGGTGTCTCGGCCGTTCCAGTGTCTTGGCCAGGTGCTCCTCGGTCACGGGCTCGTCCACGACCATGAGGACCGCCTCCAGGGCGGGTGTGAGGTCGAGGTCCGCGACGGTGCGCAGCCCCGCGGGAACGTCGGTCGTGTCCTCGCTCACGCCTTCTCCTCCTTCTTCGGCTGTCCCTCCGACCGCTCCTCCGACTGCTCCTCCGGCTCCCTCGGCGGCTCGGGCGGCCGGTCGAACTCGTCGGTGACGGTGGGGGTGACGTCCCCGTCACCGCCGGTCCAGCGCACGGTCAGCTCGGCGAGCGCGGTCTCCTGCTCGAGGGCGACGGCCTTCTCCCGGTACAGCTCCAGGAGCGCGAGGAACCGGGCGACGATGGTCAACGTGTCGTCGGTGTCCTCGATCAGCTCCCGGAAACCGGCCTCGCCGAGTTCCTTCAGCCGCGCGACGACGATCCCGGCCTGCTCCTGCACGCTGACCAGCGGCGCGTGGATGTGGTCGACGTAGACCTGCGGTGTGGGCTTGGGCTGCATCGCCTTGACGGCGAGCCGGGCGAACCCCTCCGCGCCGATGTTGATGACGACCTCGGGCAGCAGCTCGGCGTGGTGCGGCTCGAGCCCCACGGTCCGGGGGTGGCGCCGGGCCTCGTCGTCGAGCCGCCCGCTGAAGATCTCCGCGATCCGTTTGTACGCCCGGTACTGGAGCAAGCGGGCGAACAGCAGGTCCCGGGCCTCCAGCAGGGCGAGGTCCGCCTCGTCCTCCACTTCGGCGGCGGGCAGCAGGCGTGCCGCCTTGAGATCGAGCAGGGTGGCCGCCACCACCAGGAACTCGGTCGTCTCGTCCAGGTCCCAGTCCGGTCCCAGCGCCCGGATGTACGCCATGAACTCGTCGGTCACCCTGGACAGCGCGACCTCGGTGACGTCCAGCTTGTGCTTCGAGATCAGCTGAAGCAGCAGGTCGAACGGTCCCTCGAAGTTCGACAGCCGGACCTTGAACCTGCCGTCGCCCTCCTCGGCGCCCTCGGCCGCCTCAGGAGTCCCAGGTACCGATCCGGGAGACCGCCCGACGTCCGGTACATCCGGTACGTCCTGCGGGGCCGCCGGAACCGGAGCCCGGTCCTCGGTGGCGGGCACGGTCCCCGGTCCCGGCCCCTCGGCCCCCGCCTCCGCGGGCGGTGTCACCGGCGGCGCGGCCCCCGGCCCCCGCCCCAGCGCGCGCCGGCGGCCGGGCCGCGGGCCGTGGCCGGTGGCGGGGGTGTCGTTCGAGGTCATGGCCTCCGCAGGCTACCGCTACCGTCCGCGCAGGCGCCGCACGAGGATGCTGGCGTCTCCGCGGGACTCCAGGTCGGCGAGGACCACGGCGACCGCCTCGCGGACGATCCGGCCCCGGTCGACGGCCAGTCCGTGCTCGCCCCGGAGCACCAGACGGGCGTGCTCGAGGTCCATCAGCTCCTCGGCGGACACGTACACCGTGATCTTCTCGTCGTGCCGCTCACGTCCACTGGGCCGTCGCGCCGCCGCTCTCGCGCGCTTGCGCGGGGCCCCCTCGGCGGCCGTACCGGCGGAACCGGCCGAACCCGCCGCTCCCTGCGGCACCCCCCGCCGTCGCACGGGGCGCTCCTGCGCGGCGCGGCTGCGGGACTCGCCGGCTTCGGCCGGCTCGGGCTCCGTGGCGACGTGCTCGGCACCCTCGCCGTCGCCACCCTGCGCGGGCACCGACTGCGGCGTGTCGTCCTGGGCCGCGGCCGCGCCGCCCTCCCCCGCGGGAGCGGGGACCCGGGCCTCGCCGCCCGCCTGGCGCCTCGGCGTGGACGCCTGGAGCGCCGTCCCCCCTGTCGTACGGAAGAGTTCGTCGGCCCCCGGCAGACTCACTCGGCGTGACACCGGGCGAGCACCTCCCTGGCAAGCTGGCGATAGGCGGCGGCACCGACGGAGTTGGACGCGTACGTGGTGATCGGCTCACCGGCGACGGTCGTCTCCGGGAAGCGGACCGTACGCCCGATGACCGTGTGGTAGACGTGGTCGTCGAACGCCTCGACGACGCGCGCGAGCACCTCACGGCTGTGCACCGTGCGCGAGTCGTACATCGTGGCGAGGATCCCGTCGAGCTCCAGCTCGGGGTTGAGCCGTTCCTGGACCTTCTCGATGGTCTCGGTGAGCAGCGCCACGCCGCGCAGGGCGAAGAACTCGCACTCCAGGGGCACGATCACCTTGTGTGCCGCCGTCAGCGCGTTGACCGTGAGCAGGCCGAGCGAGGGCTGGCAGTCGATCACGATGTAGTCGTAGTCGTCCATGAGCGGCTTCAGCGCGCGCTGCAGCGTCGACTCGCGGGCGACCTCGGAGACGAGCTGGACCTCGGCCGCCGACAGGTCGATGTTGCTGGGCAGCAGGTCCATGTTGGGGACCGCCGTCTTCAGCAGCACCTCGTCGGCCGCCATGCCCCGCTCCATGAGCAGGTTGTAGACGGTGAGGTCGAGCTCCATCGGGTTGACGCCGAGTCCGACCGACAGCGCGCCCTGCGGGTCGAAGTCGACGAGCAGCACCCGGCGGCCGTACTCGGCGAGCGCGGCACCCAGGTTGATGGTCGACGTCGTCTTGCCGACGCCGCCCTTCTGGTTGCACATCGCGATGATCTTCGCGGGGCCGTGGTCGGTCAGCGGGCCCGGGATCGGGAAGTACGGCAGCGGACGGCCGGTCGGGCCGACGCGCTCGCGGCGCTGGCGGGCAGCGTCGGGCGCGAGGGTGGCCGCGTACTCGGGATCCGGCTCGTACTCGGCGTCGGGGTCGTAGAAATGCCCCTCGGGCAGTTCGTCGTAGTCGGCGAGTTGGTTGTGGGGCGCGCCACTTCCGTCGCCGGCCATGGCGTTCACGTGATGGCCATCCATGCTCGGGTGTGCAGTGAGAGTCGCCTGCTGACTCTGTTGGGCTGCGAAGGTGTGCACGGCGACGGAGCCGACAGCAGCGAACCCCGCGGGACCCCGGTCCCGTGCAGGCATTCCTGGTTGACCACCCCCGGGAGTAAATGTCGACTCATTCACAAGTCGTCTTACCTCCTTGGTGACCAGGAAACTTCTAGACAGGTCAGCGTGGCATCATGCCGACGGTTGGCGACTCTATGGCGTGTCGGCGGTCCGCAGCAACACAATCCGCCGGACCCGGCCCGATGTGTCGACAATGAAACATCCCTCTGTCAAGGGCGTACGACCGTCGCACAGCAGGTTCCACCGGTGTGCGAATCGGTGGAAGCGTTACGTTCGAGGTGAGTTGTCCTGGATCCGTGAAGTGACCATACACACATCTCGCCGGACCTGTCGGGCAAGGCCGGGCCGAGTCGGCCGCGTTGATGAAACTGGTTGACGTATCGCCTTTGCGGGTCGGTGACTTGGTCGACTTGGCGCCCGGAGGTCACCTTCCCCGCCTCCCCCGGGTTCAGTCGAGCAGCGCGGCGACTTCCACGTGGTCCAGGCCGTGGGCTTCGGCGACCTCCCGGTACACGACCTTGCCGTCATGCGTGTTGAGGCCCCTGGCGAGCGCGGAGTCGTGGCGCAGCGCCTCCACCCAGCCGCGGTCGGCGAGTTCGACGACGTAGGGCAGCGTGGCGTTGGTGAGGGCGTAGGTGGAGGTGTTGGGCACCGCTCCGGGCATGTTGGCGACGCAGTAGAAGACCGATTCGTGGACCGTGAACGTCGGCTCGGCGTGTGTGGTCGGGCGGGAGTCCTCGAAGCAGCCGCCCTGGTCGATCGCGATGTCGACAAGGACACTCCCGGTCTTCATCCGTGAGACGAGGTCGTTGGTGACCAGCTTCGGCGCCCTGGCGCCGGGGATCAGCACCGCGCCGATCACCAGATCGGCCTCCAGGCAGGCCTTCTCCAGCTGGAAGGCGTTGGAGACGACGGTCTGGATCCTCGCACCGAAGGCCCGGTCGGCCTCACGGAGCTTGTTGATGTCCTTGTCCAGCAGGGTCACGTGGAACCCCATGCCGACGGCGATCTGCGCGGCGCTCCAGCCGGAGACCCCTCCGCCGATGACGACGGCCCGGGCGGCCTGCACCCCGGGGACACCGCCGGGCAGCACGCCGCGGCCGCCCTCGGCCCGCATCAGGTGGTAGGCGCCGACCTGGGCGGACAGCCGACCCGCGACCTCGGACATGGGCGCGAGCAGCGGCAGCACGCGGCCGGGCAGCTCGACGGTCTCGTAGGCGATCGCGGTGGTGCCGGACGCCAGCAGCGCGTCCGTGCACTCCCTGGAGGCGGCCAGGTGCAGGTAGGTGAAGAGCGTCTGGCCCTTGCGCAGCCGGTGGTACTCCGCGGCGACCGGCTCCTTGACCTTCAGCAGCAGGTCGGCGGCGGCCCAGACCTCGTCGGCGGTGTCCAGTATCTGCCCTCCCGCGGCGATGTACTCACCGTCCGGGATCGAGGAGCCGACGCCTGCGCCGCGCTCGATGACGACCTGGTGACCGTGGCGCACCAGTTCGTGCACGCCGGCGGGGGTGATGGCCACCCGGAACTCGTTGTTCTTGACCTCGCGGGGGATGCCGACCTTCACATCGATCACGGTCCTCGGTTAGCAGAGTGATGCGCAGATATGAAGTATCACTACCCGTACCCGGCACCCGCGCGCGCACCGGGAGACCGCTGGAGACAGCACCGCGGCACCATCTCGACGAAGGCTGTGCCGCCGCCCAACCTCGCAAAGCATCAGCCTTCCGCAGGAGCGGCACGACTTTCGCAGGCGTCGCCCCCTTGTTCCGGTTGTCCTGGTCGTCCCGGTTGTTCCGGGTCGATGCCGGATGCCCGGGACGCCTCGGCCTCCTCCCGCAGCATCCCCTCGGCCGTCTCCCGGTGCAGCGCGGCCGACGCGGGGTCGCCGAGGTGCTCGAAGGTGTCGGCGAGCCGCAGGTGCAGCGCCGCCTGCAGCCGGGTGTCCTCGGCCCGCCGGGCCCACTCCACCGCCTCCCGGCAGGTGCGCAGCGAATCCTCGGGCCGGCCCGCGTACTCCTGGACCCGGGCCAGTTCGCTCAGCGCCCGCGCCTGGGCGGTCACCTCGCCGCTCTTGCGGTACCCGGCGACCGCCGCCCGCCAGTTCCGCAGCGCCTCGCCGTAGCGGCCGACGTAGGTGTGGGCGGCGGCGATCCTGCCGTAGAGGCGGGCGGCGTCCGCGCGCTCGTCCCGGGCGAGCCGCTCGGCGAGGGCCCGCCCGAACCAGTCGGCGGCCCGGTCGAAGTCCCCGAGCTCCAGATGGGCGCCTCCCACGGATTCCATCGCGCGGCCGGTCGCGTACGGGTCGTTCGCCGCGCGTCCGGCGTCCAGCGCGGCCCGGTAGCGCGCCAGCGCGTCGGCCGTGCGGCCGGTCCGGGCGTCGAGGTCGCCGAGGTTCAGCAGGGCCGCGGCCTTCTCGCGGGGCAGTTCCCGGCGCTCGGCCACGTCGAGGACCAGGTGGTGGATGCCGTACAGGTCGCTCGCGGCGGCCTGGGTGCCGAAGTGGGCCACCATGGCACGCACCAGCTGCGACATCAGGCGGCGGGCCAGGGTGTCCAGCGTCCCGTCGGCGACCGCGAGCCGGGCCGAGGCCAGCAGGGCGGGCCGGCGGGCCCGCAGCCAGTCGGCGGCGGCCCGGGGGGTGGCGAAGCGCAGGGAGCGCGGCATCCCGAGCAGTCTCTCGCGTGCCCGGGGGCTGTCGGTCTCGGTGATGGCCCTGCACGACTGGAGCAGCCGCACGGTCCGCTCCAGCATGCGGGCGCGGGCCAGCTGGAGCTCCCCGGGCCGTTCGTGGGTCTCGGCGAGAGCGCGCAGCAGGGGGTGCAGGCAGCGGGGCACCTCGTACTGCGGCAGCGACGATCCCGCCGGGTGCAGCAGGCCCACGGAGACGAAGCCGTCCAGGGTGGAGCGTGCGCTGCCCACCGAGCAGCCGGCGAGCGCGGAGGCGGTGTGCGGGTCGACCAGGCCGGCCGGGGCCAGGCTCAGCAGGCGCAGGGTCCGGGCGGCGGGCGCGGGCAGTTCGGCGTGCACGAGGTGGAGGACCCGGCCGACCGCGGTGCCCGCGCTGCCGACGGTGCCGTTGTCGGGGTCGGCGTGCAGCTGCCGGGCGAGGTCGGCGACGGCGGCCTGGGGCCGGGCGGCGAGCCAGCCGCCGGCCAGGACCAGGGCGGCCGGCTGCCCCTGGCACTGCTCGGCCAGGCTCTCAGCGGCCCGGGGGTCGACGGTGATGCGGACCGAGCCGGTGGACCGGGACAGCAGTTCCACGGCGGACTTGGTGTCGAGACCGCCGAGGGTGCACGGGCGGACGTCGGAGATGCCGGTCAGCGGCCCCTCCGAGACGGCGACCACCAGGCAGTCGGGGTTGTCCGGCAGCAGGGCGTCGACCTGCTCGGCGTCGGCCGCGTCGTCCAGCAGGAGCAGCGTCCGGCGGCCGTCGAGGGCGGTCCGCAGCGCCTCGACGAGATCGTCCTCGGCGGCGCCGGCCGGGGCGGGCACGTCGAGCGCGTCGAGCAGTTCGCGCGCGGAGCGCTCGACCGGCACGCGCGTGCCGTCGGTTTCGCGCAGCCGGGCGCGCAGCACTCCGTCGGGGTACCGGTCGGCGACCTGGCGGACGAGTTCCTCGCCGAGAGCCGTGCGGCCCGAGCCCGGCCGACCGGCGATGAGCAGCACGCGCGCGCGGGGAGCCTTGCGGCCGGAGAGGGTGTCCAGTCCCGCGCGCTCGATGTCGGCGCGCAGTTCCTTCAGCTCCCTGGTACGGCCCAGGAACCGGTCACCCGCGGTAACGCCCTGGGAGAGCCGTGCACCGTCCGTGTCCACCGCCTGATCCGTCACGGGCCACACTCCCGTCCCACCGCACGCGCAAGCCCGCCGGGACTCCGGATCGGGCGTTTTCCAGAGCCTAGTTCACGCTCTGCTACGTTCCGTGTGGAGCGCGGCGAATGCGTCCCCCGATCGGATCAGCCGATGGTCACATCGCAAGGGGCCGGGCGGGTCAGGCCTCGCCGGGGCCGCTCAGGCCTCGAACGGGCGCGCCGGCCACGGCGCCTCGGCGGGGCGCAGCGCGTCGAGCCCGTCCCCGCTCCGTGCGGCGACGAGCGAGAGGACGCCCACCACCAGGCAGTTGTTGTGCAGTTCACCGGCCAGCACCTTGCGGACCAGGTCCGCGGCGGGCACCCGGGCCAGTTCCATGTCGGCCTCTTCGTCCTCGACCTCGAAACGGTCGCCCTCGGCCTCGGACAGCCCGCGGGCCAGGAAGATCCGTACGGCCTCGTCGCAGCCGCCGGGGGTGGTGTAGACGTCGGTCAGCACCCGCCAGTCCTCGGCCTTGACGTGCGCCTCCTCGTAGAGCTCCCGCTGGGCGGCGCGCAGCGGGTTCTCGCCGGGTACGTCGAGCAGACCGGCCGGGATCTCCCACAGCTTGTGGCGCACGGGGTGGCGGTACTGGCGCAGGACCAGGACACGGTCGGCGTCGTCGAGGGCGAGGACGGCCACGGAGCCCGGGTGGACCTGGTAGTCGCGATGGGCCACGGTCCCGTCGGGCATGACCACGTCGTCGGTGCGGACGGAGGTCTTGTTGCCGACGAAGGGGGTCCGGGTCTCCCGGACCTCCCACTCCGCCGGGGTGTCCTTGATCGTCATGCCCGTCCTTCCCGACGTACAGGGGTCGTGCGATTGCGGTGGGTGTGAAAAGCAGCCGGGGTGCCCACCCTCTGAGGGTGGGCACCCCGGCAACCGTACAACCGGTGTGTTACTTCGAGATCTTCCGCTCGACGGCGGCCTTGACCAGACCCGCGAACAGGGGGTGCGGACGCGTCGGACGCGACCGCAGTTCCGGGTGTGCCTGGGTCGCGACCAGGTACGGGTGGACCTCGCGCGGGTATTCGACGTACTCGACGAGCTTGCCGTCCGGGGAGGTGCCGGAGAAGACGATCCCCGCCTTCTTCTCCAGCTCCGCGCGGTAG
The DNA here is from genome assembly GCF_029760955.1 of Streptomyces cathayae. Lineage (GTDB taxonomy): Bacteria > Actinomycetota > Actinomycetes > Streptomycetales > Streptomycetaceae > Streptomyces > Streptomyces cathayae. The sequence continues at coordinate 6,268,853 of NZ_CP121682.1, read as the reverse complement.
GCGTTGTTCACCTCGTAGCGGTGCCGGTGGCGCTCCTCGACGTACTCCTTGCCGTCGTACACCTCGCGCACGATCGAGCCCTCGGCCAGCTTCGCCGGGTACATGCCGAGCCGCATCGTGCCGCCCAGATCGCCCTCACCGGCGACGATGTCGAGCTGCTCGGCCATGGTGGAGATGACCGGGTGGGAGGTGGCCGGGTCGAACTCGGTGGAGTTGGCGTCGGAGACGTCCGCGAGGTTGCGGGCCGCCTCGATCACGATGCACTGCAGGCCCAGGCAGAGACCGAGCAGCGGAATCCGGTTCTCGCGCGCGTAGCGGATCGCGCCGACCTTGCCGAGCACACCGCGGTCCCCGAAGCCTCCGGGGATGCAGACCGCGTCGACGTCACCGAGTTGCGCCTGGGCGCCGGCCGGGGTCTTGCAGTCGTCGGAGGTGACCCACTTGATCTTCACCCGGGCCTTGTTGGCGAAGCCGCCCGCGCGCAGCGCCTCGGTGACCGACAGGTAGGCGTCGGGCAGGTCGATGTACTTGCCGACCAGGGCCATGACGATCTCGTGGTCGGGGTTGTGGACCCGGTCGAGCAGGTCGTCCCAGGTCGTCCAGTCCACGTCCCGGAACGGCAGGTCCAGCTTGCGCACGACGTAGGCGTCCAGGCCCTCGGTGTGCACGACCTTCGGGATGTCGTAGATCGAACGGGCGTCGGGGCAGGCGACCACGGCGGCCTCGTCGACGTCGCACATCAGCGAGATCTTCCGCTTGATCGCGGTCGGCACCTCGCGGTCGCAGCGCAGCACGATCGCGTCCGGCTGGATACCGATGTTGCGCAGCGCGGCGACCGAGTGCTGGGTCGGCTTCGTCTTCAGCTCGCCCGAGGGGCCGATGTACGGCAGGAGCGAGATGTGGACGACGAACACGTTGTCGCGGCCGACCTCGTGCCGCACCTGGCGGACGGTCTCCAGGAACGGCAGCGACTCGATGTCGCCGACCGTGCCGCCGACCTCGGTGATCACGACGTCGACCTCGTCCGTCGCCATCCGGCGGATGCGGTGCTTGATCTCGTTGGTGATGTGCGGGATGACCTGCACGGTGTCGCCCAGGTACTCGCCGCGCCGCTCCTTGGCGATCACCGTCGAGTAGACCTGGCCCGTGGTGACATTGGCGGAGCCGTCCAGGTCACGGTCGAGGAAACGCTCGTAGTGCCCGATGTCCAGGTCGGTCTCGGCGCCGTCGTTGGTGACGAACACCTCACCGTGCTGGAAGGGGTTCATCGTGCCGGGGTCGACGTTGAGGTACGGGTCGAGCTTCTGCATCACGACGCGCAGACCGCGGGCCTTGAGCAGCATGCCGAGGCTGGAGGCGGTCAGCCCCTTGCCGAGAGAGGAAGCGACACCCCCGGTGACGAAGATGTGCTTGGTCGTCGTGGATTTTGGCATGGCCAAGAGGGGGCTCCCGTGGTCGCGGTCTGGAGGGTGCGGGGCGGCTGCCTGCCGGAGAGCTCCGACGGTGCCGTCGCTGCGGTTCGGGGGTGCCCTGTTCGGATTTCCCCTCCGGGGAAGGGGCCCACCGGTCCACGGGCTACCAGCGTATCAGCGACGCGGGGTGGTGCCGTCCGGCCACGCTCCGCGCACGCTCCGGCACGGGTTCGTCACCTCTCACGGGCCCATCACCCGCTGCTCACCCGTTCGGCGGTGGTGCGTTGTCCGGAGCGGCACACAGACCCTCCACGTGCGTCGTATCCTGCTCGGACACCCCACTGTCGAGCCCGGCCGGCCGGACGGCACCACCCCAGCCCGTCACACCGGAACAACGAAAGCTCGTCAGTTCGTTGACTGAACAATCGGCGCTTTGCATTCATGGCTGAGCGACTGCTTTGCTTCGTCGCTCAACGACGTATGACGTCATGCACCATTCACTGTCCCCTTGACCGCACTAGCGACAGCCCCCTCGTGGGGTGACGTGGCCGTTCGACTGGAGTTGCACGTGGCCGGGCGCATCGAAGACTACGCACTCATCGGAGACATGCAGACCGCCGCCCTGGTCTGCCGGGACGGCACAGTCGACTGGCTGTGCCTGCCCCGCTTCGACTCGCACGCCATCTTCGCCGGCCTACTGGGCACCGAAGAACACGGCTTCTGGCGGATCGGCCCGGCGCACGCCTCCGACGCCCCGCCGCAGGCCGCGACCCGGCGCAGCTACCGCGGTGACTCGCTGGTCCTGGAGTCGGAGTGGGACACCGGGCACGGCACGGTCCGGGTGATCGATTTCATGCCCCCGCGCGACGGCGCCCCGCAGCTCATCCGCATCGTGGAGGGCGTCTCGGGCCGGGTGCCGATGCGTTCGGCGCTCCGGATGCGCTTCTCCTACGGCCGGGTGGTGCCGTGGGTGCACCGGCACGAGGGACGCACGGTCGCCGTCGCGGGCCCGGACTCGGTGTGGTTCGACACACCCGCCAAGACGTACGGGGAGTCGCTGACGACGTACTCGGACTTCACGGTGGCGCCGGGCGATCGGATCACCTTCACGCTCTCGTGGCAGCCCTCGCACAAGGAGCCGCCGCCGCTGCCGGAGCCGGAGCAGTCGCTGGAGGCGACCGAGGAGTTCTGGCGGGAGTGGGTGGAGCACTGTACGTACCACGGCCCCTACCGCGAGGCCGTGATCCGCTCCCTGATCACGCTGAAGGCCCTCACCTACGCCCCGACCGGCGGCATCGTCGCCGCGCCCACCACCTCCCTGCCGGAGGACATCGGCGGCGTCCGCAACTGGGACTACCGCTACACCTGGCTGCGTGACGCGGCGATCACCCTGTCCTCGCTGCTGCGCACCGGCTACCGCGAGGAGGCCCGCGCCTGGCGCGAGTGGCTGCTGCGCGCGGTGGCCGGGGACCCGGAGAACCTGCAGATCATGTACGGCATCGCCGGTGAGCGCGAGCTCGGTGAGGCGGAGCTGGACTGGCTGCCCGGCTACGAGAACTCGACCCCGGTCCGGGTCGGCAACGGCGCGGCGCACCAGCTCCAGCTGGACGTGTACGGCGAGGTCACCGAGGCCCTGCACCTGGCCCACATGACGGGCCTGGCCCGCAACGACTACGCGTCCCTGCTCCAGGTGAAGCTGATCACCTACCTGGAGAAGCACTGGACGGAGCCGGACGAGGGCATCTGGGAAGTGCGCGGTCCGCGTCGCCACTTCGTGCACTCCAAGGTGATGGCCTGGGTCGCCGTCGACCGCACCATCAAGCTCATCGAGTCCGGTGAGGTGGAGGGCCCGCTGGAGCGTTGGAGGCAACTGCGCGAGGACATCCACCGGGACGTGTGCGAGAAGGGCTACGACAAGGAGCGCAACACGTTCACGCAGTCGTACGGCTCCAAGGAGCTGGACGCCGCGCTGCTGCTGATTCCGCAGGTGGGCTTCCTGCCGCCGGACGACAAGCGGGTGATCGGCACCATCGAGGCGATCCAGCGCGAGCTGTCCACCCCGGACGGCTTCATCCTGCGCTACCCGACGGAGGGCGTCGACGAAGGCGTCGACGGGCTGCCGGGGGACGAGGGCGCCTTCCTCGCCGTCTCGTTCTGGATGGCCGACGACCTGGCGATGATCGGCCGCGTGGACGAGGCCCGCCGGCTGTTCGAGAAGCTGCTGGCCCTGCGCAACGACCTCGGTCTGCTCGCCGAGGAGTGGGACTCGGTCAACCAGCGCCAGGTCGGCAACTTCCCCCAGGCCTTCAGCCACGTCCCCCTCATCGACACGGCCCTGCGCCTGACGGCGTCGGGAGCGTACGGGGGCTGAGGAACCGCCCGACGGCCCGTGCGCCCGTGCGCACGGGTGGCGTCCGGGGCATGGGCGGCGGCTGGGCGGTGCCGGCCCGTGGGTCGCCGAAAAGCCGGCCTCACTCGGGGGCCCGTGCTGCTGGGTGTGCGGCCGGTGGAGGGGTGGGTGCCGCTGCTGCTCGGGCTGCGCGCGCAGACGGAACGGCCGGTGCTCGCGGACCGGGGGCGCCGGCACTGCGTGCCGGGGCGGAGCGGACGGGGATGATGTCGCCGGGGGCGCGGCTGCCCGTAGTGGTGGTCGGGGCGGCCGGTGACCGGGCGTCGGCGGGTCTGCGGCACGCGGCCCGGACCGCGGGTGCGGCGCAGGGGCCGCCGGACCGTCCCTGGTCCGACGCCCGCCGCCTGGACATCGACCTGCTGATGTGGCGGCCGCGCGACCAGCCGGACCCGGCGGCTTTCGTGGACCGCGCGATCGGCCCGGTCCTGGACCACGACCGCCGCTCGCGGCCGCCGTTGCTGCCCACCTCGGAGACCTGTCCGGCCTCCGCGGGCCGCAAGGCGGAGACGGCCCGCGAACCGCGCCTGAACCGCCAGACGCTGTACAACCGGCCGGCCGTGACCTCGACGACCCGCACACGGTCCTGACCCTGAGCCTGGCCCCGCGGGCACGGCGGCACATGCCCTGACGCGGCGGGTGACGTCAGATCAACGGGCGGTACTGCGTCAACTCGTCGTAGACACTGAGCACCTGGGCCACCGCCTCGTCCTCCGTCGGCCACCCGGCCGCCTGCCGGGAACCTTTGGCCCTGAGTTCCTCCCGGCGCAGCGGGTCCCCCAGCAGCCGTACGACGGAGTCGGCGAGCGCACGCGCGTTGCCGTGGGGGACGAGTTCGGCGGCGTCGCCGATGAGTTCGGGCATGCCGCCGGCCCTGGTCGCGACGAGCGGCACACCCGCGTGGAGGGCCTGCTGGGCGAGCACGGAGCGCCCCTCCCCCCGGCTCGGCAGCAGCGCGAGGTCCGCGGCCTCGAGCAGCCCGGTGGCGTCGTCGCGTCGTCCGATGAGCCGGACCGGCAGCTCCTCGTCCGTGATCCGCCGTTGGAGTTCACCGCGCAGCGGGCCCTCCCCCGCGACGACGAGCAGCGGCACGGGGTCGAGACGGCGCCACCCGTGCGTGGCGTCCAGCAGGGTGTGGTGGCCACGGCGCCGTTCGAGGGGGCCTGCCGCGACCAGTAAGGGGCGGCCGACGGCGCCGAGTTCGGCACGCAGTTTGAGCCGCGCCCCGTCGGGGTCCTCCGGCTCCGCGGCCGTGCGGGGCACGGGGAGGGCCACGGCCGCCAGCCGCGCGTCCCGCGCTCCGGTCCGGCGGGCCCGGTCGACCAGGGCGGAGGTGGTTCCGAGCAGCACGGTGGCCGCCTTGGCGACCCTCCGCTCCAGCAGCCGCAGGAAGTGCGCGCGGGCGCCGTCGGCGGGCGGCCGGTCGTGCCAGGTGACGATCAGCGGGGTGGGCCGGCCGCTGAGGGCGAGCACGGTCCGGAAGGAGGCGTGCAGTCCGTGCGCGTGCACCAGGTCGGCGTTCGCGCAGGCCGTCCGCAGGGCGGCCACCGAGCCGGGGTCGCTGCTGCGCGGGACGTGCACATGGCCGGCGCCGGCGCCCGTGAAGTCGTGGGTGTGCTCCGCCTCGGCGGGGGCGCACACCGTGACCCGCACGCCCCGTGCGACGAGCCCCGCCGCCAGTGAGCGCACATGGGCGCTGGTGGCGGCGTTGCCGCCGCCCAGCACCTGCACGGTGCGCAGCGGCGACTGGCCGTGCGGTGAGTGGCTGCTCACGGGGGTCACGTGGCCGAGCTCCTGGTGCGGGTCGGATGGTCCCGAAGAACGTACAGAAGGACCGTGCGGAGGGGGTGTACCGCACGGTCTCCTACGCGTGCTCCGCCCAGCATGCCAGGACACGAGGGGATCGCGGGAACGACGGGAGCGCCCGCCTGCACCGGACCGGAGAGGAATTTCACCCGTACGAGTGCGGACGTGCCTCCCGTCGGCCGAGGCGCCGGGAGGTACGACGGCTAGCCGTCCGCGCGGGCCGTCGCCAGGAGTTCCTCCGCGTGGGCCCGGGCCGTTTCGGAGTCCTCCTGGCCGGCCAGCATCCGGGACAGTTCCCGGATCCGTTCCTCCCCTTCGAGCACCTTCACGCCGGACCGGGTGACCGACCCGTCGTCGGTCTTCGCCACCAGCAGCTGCCGGTCGGCGAACGCCGCCACCTGCGGCAGATGCGTGACGACCACGACCTGCGCGCTCTTCGCCAGTTTGGCGAGCCGCCGTCCGATCTCGACGGCCGCCTTGCCGCCGACACCGGCGTCGACCTCGTCGAACAGATACGTCGGCACCGGGTCCGTCCCGGCGAACACGACCTCCACGGCCAGCATCACGCGCGACAGCTCACCGCCGGACGCGCCCTTGGCGATGGGCCGGGGCGGCGCCCCGGGGTGCGGGGCCAGCAGCAGCTCGACCTCGTCCACACCCGAGGGCCCGTGGGCGACGGTGCGCCCGCCGACCTCGACGCCGTCCGGGTCCTCCGTCTGCCGGATGTCGAACGACACGCGCGCGTGCGGCATGGCGAGGGACGCCAGCTCCGCGGTGACGGCCGCCGCGAACCGCTCCGCGGCCTCGGTCCGTGCCTCCGACAGCGCCTGCGCCAGCCCGCCCAGTTCGGCGCGCAGGCCGTCCCGCTCGGCGGTGAGTTCCTCGATCCGCTCGTCGTCCCCGTCCAGTTCCGTGAGCCGCGCGGCGCTCTGTTCGGCCCAGGCCAGCACGGCGGCGACGTCCTCGCCGTACTTGCGGGTCAGCACGGTGAGCCCGGCCCGCCGTTCCTCGACGGCCGCCAGCCGCAGCGGGTCGGCGTCCAGGTCCTCGGCGTACCCGGCGAGCTCCCCGGCCACGTCGCGCAGCAGGATGCCGACCTCACCGATCCGGTCGGTGAGCGCGGCCAGCGCGGGATCGTGCGCCCGGACGGCCTCCAGGGCCCGCTGGGCGCCCGCGACGAGCGTTCCGGCGTCGATGCCCTCGGGGTCCTCCGGGTTGCCGGCGAGGGCGGTGTGCGCGGCGTGCGCGGCGGACGCCAGGGCCTCGGCGTGACCAAGCCGCTCGGCCTCCTCCGCCAGCTCCACGTCCTCACCGGCGCGTGGCTCCACAGCGGCGATCTCGTCGAGCCCGAAGCGCAGCATGTCGGCTTCCTGGGCCCGCTCACGCGCGCGCGTGGTGATCTGTTCGAGTTCCGCGGCGACGGCCCGCAGCCGCTTGTACGCCCCGGTGTACTTGGCGAGCGGACCGGCGACCGCGTCGCCCGCGTACCGGTCGAGCGCCTGCCGCTGCCGGGACTGCTTCAGCAGCCCCTGCTGGTCGGTCTGCCCGTGCACGGCCACCAGGTCGTCGGCGAGTTCGGCGAGCAGCCCCACGGGCACGCTCCGCCCGCCCAGGTGCGCCCGTGAGCGCCCCTCGGCGGAAACGGTACGGCTGATCAGCAGCGCCCCGTCGTCGAGCTCGGCCCCGGCCTCCTCCGCGCGCACGACGGCCGCGGCGTCCTCGGGCACGGCGATCCGTCCCTCGACGACCGCGTTTCTGGCACCGATCCGCACCAGGGCCGCGTCCGCCCTTCCGCCCAGCAGCAGCCCGAGGCTGGTGACCACCATGGTCTTGCCCGCGCCCGTTTCACCGGTGACGGCGGTGAAGCCTGGTGACAGCTCGACCACGGCGTCGTCGATGACTCCGAGCGACCGTATCCGCATCTCCTCCAACACGTCCCAGACCTTACGAGGTTTTCCTCGCGCTGTGCGACGCCGCCCCCCACCTGTCCGGGATCGTGGCAGGCCGTCACCCATGAGTGGGACCCCCTCCCCGGGAGATCCGACCACGCACCGCCTCAGGGCTTGTCCGGCGGATCACGCCGCAGACGCGGAGGCGGGCACCCCCTCCTCCGCCTTGCGGCAGGACGCTCCCGCACTCCCGGCTTCTCCCCCGTGAGCAGAAGGGGCCCCATGAACGGAAGGGGACCCTCATCGCCCCCTCGCACCCGCGCCGATGAGGACGCCGCCGATTTCCTGCGGCCTGCTCCACCGGGCAGGCCCTACTGCGGAGCCCCCCGCCACCCCGAGACCGGCAGGGCGAACTTCGCGACCAGCCGGTCCGTGAACGAGGCGTGATGCAGTCGGGCCAGTCGTACCGGCACCGCGCCGCGCCGCACCTCGACCCGCGCCCCGGGCGGCAGCTCCAGGGTCCGCCGCCCGTCGCACCAGAGCACACCCGGCGGAACGTGCGGCAGGACCTCCACGGCCAGCACCGAGTCCGGCGAGGTCACCAGCGGCTTGGCGAACAGCGCGTGCGCGCTGATCGGCACCATCAGCAGCGCCTCGACCTCCGGCCACACCACGGGCCCGCCCGCGGAGAACGCGTACGCGGTGGATCCGGTCGGGGTGGCGCACACGATCCCGTCGCAGCCGAATCCGGTCACCGGCCGCCCGTCGATCTCCAGCACGACCTCCAGCATCCGCTCGGCGGACACCTTCTGCACGGCCGCCTCGTTCAGCGCCCAGTCCGTGTGCACGATGGTGCCGTTGCGGTGCACGACGACGTCGACGGTCATCCGCTCCTCGACCTCGTACGCCTTGCTCACCACCCGGTCGACGACCTTGTCGAGGTCGTCCCGCTCGGCCTCGGCGAGGAATCCGACGCTGCCGAGGTTCACGCCGAGCATCGGCACCCCCGAGGCACGGGCGAACTCCGCGCCGCGCAGCAGCGTGCCGTCACCGCCCAGCACGATCAGCAGTTCGCAGCCGTCGAGGCACTCGGGTGTGGCCTCCTTGACGGTCTCCACCTCGTCCGGCAGCGGCAGGTCCTGTGCCTCGGTCTCCAGCACCCGCACCCCGAGCCCGGAACGCAGCAGCCCCTTGACCACGAGTTCCGCGCTGCGGATGGCCGCGGGGCGGCCGGTGTGGGCGAGCAGGAAAACGGTACGAACTCGATTCGGTGTCAACGCGGCCCCTCCGCCACTGCACGGTCAACGTCGGCCGGGTCCAGTTCCGGAGCTCCGGCCCGCAGCCACAGAAAGTACTCGACATTCCCCGAGGGTCCGGGCAGCGGGCTCGCCGTCACGCCCTTCGCCCCCAGTCCCAGCTCCCAGGCCTTGGCGGCCACCCCCCGTACGGCGTCGGCGCGCAGTTGCGGACTGCGTACGACTCCGCCGCTGCCCAGCCGCTCCTTGCCCACCTCGAACTGCGGCTTGACCATCATCACCAGATCGGCGTCCGGCCTCGCGCACCGTGTCAGGGCGGGCAGGACCAGCCCGAGCGGGATGAAGGAAAGATCCCCCACGACAAGATCCACTGGCTCCCCATCGATTGCTTCAAGCGTCAACTCCCGCACGTTCGTACGGTCCTTGACGGTGACGCGTTCATCGTTTCGGAGAGACCACGCGAGTTGTCCGTATCCGACGTCCACGGCGACCACGTGCGCGGCCCCGGCCCGCAGCAGGACGTCGGTGAAGCCCCCGGTCGAGGCGCCGGCGTCCAGCGCCCGCCGTCCCTCGACGATCAGCCCTCCGGGCACGAAGGCCTCGAGGGCGCCGGCGAGCTTGTGGCCGCCGCGCGACACGTAGTCCGGATCGCCGGCGTCCTCGGCGACGAGGATCGCGGCGGCGGTCTCCACCTGCGTGGCGGGCTTGGTCGCGACGGTCTTGCCGACACTGACCCGCCCGGCGGCGATCAGCTGGCCGGCGTGTTCACGCGAGCGCGCGAGCTTCCGGCGGACCAGCTCCGCGTCGAGACGGCGGCGTGCGACTCCTGCCACGTTCGGTTCAGCTCCCCTGTCGGTGCGGCGAATTGGACTGGTGGCCCGAAGGGCCTCGGTGAGGGGTGGTGGTCGGGTGACGGGTGGGCTGGTGGCCCGAAGGGCCTCGGTGAGAGGTGGGAGCCGGCGGCCCCGGGCGGGCGTCGAGTGCGGTGAGCGCGTCGCGCAGCCCCCGGTGCACATCTTCGTACACCTCGACATGGCCGTCCGTGGTGAGGTGGTCGGCGTCGGCCAGCCGCTCCAGCCGCGCGTCCACCTCGGCGTCGCCGGTGGGGGTGCGGGGCACGTTCAGGGGTGCGGGGGCCGCGGGGGCGTACTCGGGCGCGGTACGGGAAGTGGTGTCCTCGACCGGCGGTGCGGCCGGCTCCGCCCGCGGGGGCGGCGGCTGCGTGCCCCCCGGCTGGGGTACTGCGTCGTTCATGCCCCGACGCTACCGCGAACCGCTGGGGTACCGTCGTCCGCGATGGCCACGATCGAGGAGTGCCGCGCCGCACTCACCAGGCTCTCGGACAACATGCGGCACGCCGAGGGCGACGTCCGCGCGGCTGCGGCGATGGACCGCTCCGTCAGCTGTCGCATCACCGACCTGGACGTGACCTTCGTCGGCCGCCTCACCGGCGGACGGATCGAGGTGCACGACACCCTCAAGGGTCCTCCGCGCGAGAAGGCCCAGCTCAGGCTCGCCTTGAAGGGGAACGACCTGCTGGCCCTGGTCGACGGCGAACTGCACTTCGCCAGGGCCTGGGCTTCGGGCCGGGTGAAACTGGAGGCGGGTCTGCGCGACCTGTTCCACCTCAGGAAGCTTCTCTAGCGCCCACCTTCTCCTGCCGGTCCGCGGTCCGCCCGGTTCCGGCCGCGGCACGCGCCTTGCGGGCCGCCGGAACGATCAGGGGCGTTCCCGTCTCGGGGTCGTCGATGACCTGGCAGCTCAGCCCGAAGACCTCCTCGACCAGTTCGGCGGTGACGATCTCCTTCGGCGCGCCCTGCGCGACGATCTTCCCTGCGCGCAGGGCGATGAGGTGGGTGGCGTACCGGGCGGCGTGGTTGAGGTCGTGCAGAACGGCGACGAGGGTGCGCCCCTGCTCCTCGTGCAGTTCCGCGCACAGGTCGAGTACGTCGATCTGGTGCTGGATGTCCAGGTAGGTCGTCGGCTCGTCGAGGAGCAGCAGTGGGGTCTCCTGGGCGAGTGCCATGGCGATCCACACGCGCTGGCGCTGCCCGCCGGAGAGTTCGTCGACATGGCGCTCGCCGAGGTCCGCGATGCCGGTCCGGGCCATCGACTCCCGGACGACCCGCTCGTCCTCGGCCGACCACTGGCGCAGGATGCCCTGGTGCGGGTACCGGCCCCGGCCCACCAGGTCGGCGACGGTGATCCCGTCGGGGGCGATCGACGACTGGGGCAGCAGTCCGAGGGTGCGGGCGACCTTCTTCGCGGGCATCGACTGGATGGCCTGGCCGTCCAGCAGCACCCTCCCCCGGGTGGGCTTCAGCATGCGCGACAGCGCCCGCAGGAGCGTCGACTTGCCGCAGGCGTTCGGGCCGACGATCACGGTGAAGGAGTTGTCCGGTATCTCCACCGACAACCGCTCGGCGATGACACGCTGGTCGTAGGCGAGGGTGACGTCCTCGGCGGACAGTCGGTTCACGGTGCTCCTTCGGTTGTTCCGTCCGCCGCCGGCGGTGGTGGAGTTCCTGGCGCTCCCGGCGCTCATATCCGGCCCGCCTTGCGCTCGGTGACCAGCAGCCACAGCAGGTAGACGCCGCCGAGCACCCCGGTGACCACTCCCACGGGCAACTGCTCGGCACCGAAGGACCGCTGCGAGATCCAGTCGGCGCTCACCAGCAGGGCGGCGCCCATGCACATCGACGCCACCAGGTTGGGTCCGGGCGAACGGGTCAGGCGCCGGGCGAGCTGCGGCGCGGTGAGCGCCACGAAGCCGACCGGCCCGGAGGCGGCGGTCGCGGACGCGGTGAGCAGTACGGCGGACAGCATCAGCAGCAGCCGTACGCGCTCCACCCGGACCCCGAGGGCGTACGAGATGTCGTCGCCCATCTCCATCATCCTGAGCCCGCGGGAGTTGGCGAGTACCAGCGGTACGAGGATGACGCACAGCGCGAGCAGGGGCCAGACCTGGTCCCAGTCACGGCCGTCGAGGGAGCCGGTCATCCACACCACCGCACGGGCCGCGTCGACGATGTCGGACTTGGTGAGCAGGTAGCCGTTGACCGCGGTGACGATCGCGGAGACACCGATACCGACCAGGACCAGCCGGTATCCGTGCACGCCCCGCTTCCAGGCGAGCACATAGATGGCGAACCCGGTCACCAGTCCACCGATCAGCGCACCGACGGCGACCTGGTTGGCGGTCCCGGAGAACAGCACGATCATCACGAGCGCACCGGCCGTGGCGCCCTGACCGAGGCCTAGGACGTCCGGACTGCCCAGGGGGTTGCGGGAGATGGACTGGAACAGCGCGCCGCCGAGCCCGAGCGAGACGCCGACCAGCAGCCCGACCAGCACCCGGGGCAGCCGCAGTTCGGTGACGATGAACTCCTGGCCCGGGTCGCCCTCGCCCAGCAGGGTCCGGATCACGTCGGCGGCCGGTATCGGGAAGTCGCCGGTGCCGATCAGCACTACGCTCGCGGTGAGCGCCACGAGCAGGAGCAGGACGGCGACGACGAGGGCCCGCACGTCCATCCGGAACGACAGGCCGCCCGGCGTCCGCACAGCACGGTTGGTCTTCACAGCTGGGCCGTCCTCCGCCGTCGTACGAGAAAGATGAAGACCGGGCCGCCGATGATCGCGGTGACGATGCCGACCTGGAGTTCCGCGGGCCGGGCCAGCACCCGGCCGAGGACATCGGCGCCGAGCAGCAGCACCGGCGACAGGACCGCCGCGTACGGCAGGATCCAGCGCAGGTCGGGTCCGGTGAACGAGCGCACGACGTGCGGCACCATCAGGCCCACGAAGACGATCGGTCCGCAGGCGGCCGTCGCGGCCCCGCACAGCACGGTCGCGGCGAGCATGGCCAGCGCCCGCGTGCGGTTCAGGTCGGCGCCGAGGGCCCTGGCGGTGTCGTCGCCCATGGCCATGGCGTTCAGCGGCCGGGCGAGCAGCAGCGCCAGCACGAACCCGACCAGCAGGAACGGCAGTACCTGCCGGATGACCGGGCCGCTCGCCGAGGACAGCGACCCGACCGTCCAGAAGCGCATCCTCCCCAGGGCCGCCTCGTCCAGGATCATCACCGCCTGGAGGTAGCCGAACAGCGCCGCGGTGATCGCGGTGCCGGCCAGCACCAGACGCACCGGGGTCGCGCCCCGGCTGCCGCCGAGGAACCACACCAGGGCCCCGACCGCGGCCGCCCCGCAGAACGCGAACCACACATAGCCCGACAGCGACGTGACGCCGAAGAAGGTGATGGCCGTGACGACCGCCGCCGACGCGCCCGCGTTGATGCCGAGCAGTCCCGGATCGGCGAGCGGATTACGGGTGAGCGCCTGCAGCACCGCCCCCGCCAGACCGAGCGCGGCGCCGGCCAGCGCGCCGAGCAGGGTCCGTGACAGCCGGTCGGCGACGACGACATCACCGTAGGTGCCCGATTCCTCGAACAAGCCGTGCCAGACCTGGTCCAGGGACAGGTCCTTCGCCCCGATCGCGATGCTCGCCAGGGCGATGACCACCAGGATCGCGGCGGAGAGGAACAGCCCGAGGACACGGAGCATCGCCCGACGGTTCGGGGGCACGGAGGCAGTGTCCGCGCGCGGTTCGGGAGGACTGTCGACCAACACGCAGTTAGGTTAGCCTACCCTCCCAAGCGATCACGATCCTGAGGTTCTGAGGTTCTGAGGTTCTGCACCGAGGGTGCCTCACAACCCCAGCCGGGCCAGCGCCTTCGCTCCGTCCAACGCGCACACGCCGTCGCCCGCCGCTGTCCACGCCGCCGCGCACAACGCCCGCAGTCCGTCCAGAGCGGCACCGTCCCCGTCCAACGCCAGGGCCCCGCCGTCCGCTGCCGCCGTCCAGCCTCCGCACCGAAATCCGCCGTCGCCGTCCGCCGCGGTCACCTCCGGCTGCCCGGTGAGCATCCCGCGCAGGTCGGCGTCGACATAGGTGGGCCGGTGCTGCGGCGGTGCGGCCAGCAGCTGCGCCCCGTCGGTCACCCCGGTCAGCACCAGCAGCGAATCCACCCCGCCGTTGAACGCGCCCTCGATGTCCGTGTCCAGCCGGTCCCCCACCACCAGGGGCCGTTCGGCGCCGGTGCGCAGAATCGTCTCCCGGTGCATCGGCGGCAGCGGCTTGCCCGCCACCTGCGGCTCGGCGCCCGTGGCGATCCGTACGACCTCCACCGCCGCGCCGTTGCCCGGGGCGATGCCCCGCCCGCTGGGGATCGTCAGATCCGTGTTGGACGCGAACCACGGCACCCCGCGCGCGATCGCGTAACTCGCCTCCCCGAACCGGCCCCACGGGAAGTCGGGCCCGCCGTACCCCTGTGCCACCGCGACCGGATCGTCGTCCGCCGACTCCACGGGCACCAGGCCGCGCTCACCCAGCGCCACCCGCAGGCCCTCACCGCCGATGACCAGCACCCTGGCCCCCTGCGGCACCTGCTCACTGATCAGCCGCGCGACCGACTGCGCCGACGTGATCACGTCTCCGGCGTCCGTCGGTATCCCCAGCTCCGTCAGGTGCGCGGCCACCGTGTCCGGGGTGCGCAGGGCGTTGTTCGTCACATACGCCAGGTGCATGCCTCCCGCGCGGGCCGTGGCCAGCGAGTCGACCGCATGGACGATCGCCTCCCCACCCGCGTACACCACACCGTCGAGGTCGAGCAGCGCCGTGTCGTACGCCTCGCTCAGGGCCTGCCCACTGCCCTCGGGCCTCGTCCTGACGCTCCGGCTCATTCCGCATCGCTCCTCGTTCGACGGCTTTCCCCCGATCATCCCCCATGCCACCGGCCCCGTACGATGCCCTGATGAAGACTGCAGGTCCCTCGGAAGCAAAGGCGCGCCGAGGCCTGGAACTCACCCCGTTCCAAGGCCTTCGTTACGATCCCGACCGGGTCGGCAGCCTGGCCGCCGTGACATCCCCGCCGTACGACGTCGTCGTCCGCCCCGACGGCCTGCACCATCTGCAGTCCGCCGACCCGCACAACATCGTCCGGCTGATCCTGCCCGAGGCCGACACCCCCGAGGCCCGCAACGCCCAGGCCGCCGACACCCTGAACCGCTGGCGCGCCGAGGGCGTCCTGACCACGGACCCCGAACCCTGCCTGTACGTCTACGAACAACGCGACGGCGACGAACTGCTGCAACGCGGGATCATCGGCACCCTGCGCGTCTCGGACCCCGACGAGCGGCTGGTCCTGCCGCACGAGGACGTCATGCCGCACGTCGTCGCCGACCGCGCGGCCCTGATGCTGGCCACGTCCGCGAACCTCGAGCCCCTGTTGCTGAGCTACCCCGGCGACGGTTCGACCGATGCCACCGCCGACCTGATCGAGCGCACGGCCAAGACGCCTCCCCTCCTCGCGACCACCACGGAGGACGGTTTCCGTCACCGGCTGTGGTCCCTCACCGACCCCGCCGACCTGGCCACGGTCCGGACCGACCTGGCCGGCCAGCAGGCCCTCATCGCCGACGGCCACCACCGCTGGGCCACCTACCGCCGGCTCCGCGCGGAGCACCCCTCCCCCAGTCCCTGGGACGACGGCCTGGTGCTCCTGGTCGACACGGCCCGGTACCCGCTGCGTGTCCGTGCGATCCACCGCCTGCTGCACGGCCTGCCCGTCGCGGACGCGCTGGCCGCCCTCCACGGCCTGTTCCGGGTCCGCCGCGTGGACGCCCCGCTGCCGGACGCCATGGAGGTACTGGCCGAGGCGGCCGGCGCGGGCAACGCCTTCCTGCTGGCCGGTGACGGCACCTTCCACCTCGTCGACCGCCCGGACCCGGATCTGCTGGCCCGCACCGTCCCCGGCGACCGCCCGGCGGCCTGGCGCACCCTGGACGCCACGGTCCTGCACTCCACGCTCCTGAAGCAGGTGTGGCGCATCCCCGAGGACTCCCCGGCCCATATCGCCTACATTCACGACACGGCCGCGACCGTCGAGAAGGCGGAACGCGACGGCGGTACGGCGGTACTGCTGCACCCGGTCCGTGAGGAGGTCGTCCGCGACCTCGCCCGCCAGGGCGTGACGATGCCCCGCAAGTCGACGTCCTTCGGGCCCAAGCCGGCGTCGGGGCTGGTGCTGCGCGCGTTCTGACGGGTGGCTCAGGAACCCGGAACCCGGGAAAGGGAAAGGGGTGGGATTCCCGGTCGGATGAACCGGAGATCCCACCCCTTCGTCCTGCGTCACAGGCGCAAGCCGTCAATCCTTGTCGGCGTCGTTCTCGTCCTTGCTCTCGTCCTTGCTCTCAGAAGCCTCGGAGTCGGCATCGGCGTCGATGTCGTCGCTCTCGTCGTCGAGCACGTCCATGAACTCCACGCCGTCCAGTTCGGCCAGCCGGTCCGAAGCGTCCGTGCTGCCGTCCCGGTCGGCCTCCAGGGCCTTCGCGAACCACTCCCGTGCCTCACCGGCCCGTCCGACGGCGAGAAGCACATCTGCGTACGCGTACCTCAGCCGCGCGGTCCACGGCTGCACGGAGTGAGAGGCCAGCTCGGAGCTCTGCAGCGTCACGAGGGCGGCGTCCAGCTGCCCCATGTCACGCCGAGCGCCGGCCGCGACGAGCCGCATCTCGACCTGCCCGGCCTTGTCGAGCTTCTGCACTTCGGGAGCACCGGCCATGTCCAGTGCCTTCTCCGGCCGCCCGATTCCGCGCTCGCAGTCGGCCATGAGAGGCCACAGCTCCACGGTCCCGGTCATCCGCCGCGCCGCC
Source organism: Streptomyces cathayae (assembly GCF_029760955.1). Classification (GTDB taxonomy): domain Bacteria; phylum Actinomycetota; class Actinomycetes; order Streptomycetales; family Streptomycetaceae; genus Streptomyces; species Streptomyces cathayae. Next base: position 6,252,377 of record NZ_CP121682.1, on the reverse strand, counting down.
CGGAACTCGGCAAGCGCCTCGGAGTACTTCTGGTTGGCGTAGGCGGCGAAGCCGGCGGCTTCCCGTACGGCGGCGACACGCGACGCCAGCCGCAGAGCCACCTTGGAGTAGCCGTAGGCTTCCTCGGGGTGCTCGTCGATCAGCCGGGCGACCATCACCAGGTTCTTGGCGACATCGTCCGCGAGGGTCTTGGGCAGGCTCTGCAGCTCCTGCCGTACGTCCTTGTCGATCTCCTCGCCCGTGACGTCCTCGGGGATCGGCAGCCGCTTGATGGGCTCGCGGTCCCGGTCGCGCTCCTCACGGAACCGGTCGCCTCCGTACCGGTCGTCGCGCCCGCGGAACCCGCCCGGCCGCCCTCCCCGGTCATCCCGGCGCGGTCCACGCCCACGGTCGTCACGGCCTCGGTCGTCACGGCCCCGGAAGCCACCCCGCTCGCCGCCACGGCTGTCATCACGCCGACCGTAACCCCGGTCGGCACCGCGGTTGTCCTCGCGGCCCCGGAAGCCACCCCGGTCGCCGCCACGGCTGTCGTCACGGCCCCGGTAACCACCGTGCTCCGGCCGGCTGCCACCACGGTCACCCCCACGGTCATCACGCCGGTCATCCCGGCGCCCGTAACCCCGGTCGTCATCCCGACGGAAGCCGGAACGCTCACGCTCACCACCACGGCTGTCGTCCCGACCGCGGAAACCACCGCGCTCGCCGCCACGGCTGTCATCACGACGGAAACCACCCCGATCACCACGGTCGTCACGGCGGAAGCCACCACGATCACGGTCATCGCGGTCGTCCCGACGGAAGCCACCACGATCGTCACGCCCGCGGAAACCACCCCGGTCGGCACCGCGGTTGTCCTCGCGGCCCCGGAAGCCACCCCGGTCGCCGCCACGGCTGTCGTCACGGCCCCGGTAACCACCGTGCTCCGGCCGGCTGCCACCACGGTCGTCCCGACGGTCACCCCCACGGTCGTCACGCCGGTCATCCCGGCGCCCGTAACCCCGGTCGTCATCCCGACGGAAGCCGGAACGCTCACGCTCACCACCACGGCTGTCGTCCCTACGGTCGTCCCGACCGCGGAAACCACCCCGGTCGGCACCGCGGTTGTCCTCGCGGCCCCGGAAGCCACCCCGGTCGCCGCCACGGCTGTCGTCACGGCCCCGGTAACCGCCGCGCTCCGGCCGGCTGCCACCACGGTCGTCCCGACGGTCACCCCCACGGTCGTCACGCCGGTCATCCCGGCGGAAGCCACCACGATCACGGTCATCGCGGTCGTCCCGACGGAAGCCACCACGATCGTCCCGACCGCGGAAACCACCCCGGTCGCCACGGTCGTCATCCCGACGGAAACCACCGCGCTCGCCGCCACGGCTGTCATCGCGGCCCCGGAAGCCGCCGCGCTCCGGCCGGCTGCCACCACGGTCGTCCCGACGGAACCCACGGTCACGGTCTCCGTCCCTGCGGCCCCCGCGGTCATGGTCACTGGACCGACGCGGGCCTCCTTGCTGACCGCCACGGTCCGAACGGTCACCACTGTCCCGTCGCCGCTGGTCGCGCTCCGGTCGATCATCGGGAGAGTTGGTGGACATGGGTAACTCCTGTCTTCGGTACCGCAAGCATTCTCGCGCAGCCGGACCTCCGGCGCGCTCCAGAAATAAAAAAGGACCCTTGGTCCCAGCTGAACGCTGGGACCAAGGGTCCTTCCAAAGATTGTTCGGCGGCGTCCTACTCTCCCACAGGGTCCCCCCTGCAGTACCATCGGCGCTATAAGGCTTAGCTTCCGGGTTCGGAATGTAACCGGGCGTTTCCCCTACGCTATGACCACCGAAACCCTAATGGTTTCGAGCGAACAAGCACACTCTTCTATTGTGTTCTGCTCAAAGCCGACAACAGTCGTTGTCTCAGAACTGACACAGTGGACGCGAGCAACTGAGGACAAGCCCTCGGCCTATTAGTACCGGTCAACTCCACACCTTACGGCGCTTCCATATCCGGCCTATCAACCCAGTCGTCTACTGGGAGCCTTACCCCATCAAGTGGGTGGGAGCCCTCATCTCGAAGCAGGCTTCCCGCTTAGATGCTTTCAGCGGTTATCCCTCCCGAACGTAGCCAACCAGCCATGCCCTTGGCAGGACAACTGGCACACCAGAGGTTCGTCCGTCCCGGTCCTCTCGTACTAGGGACAGCCCTTCTCAAGACTCCTGCGCGCGCAGCGGATAGGGACCGAACTGTCTCACGACGTTCTAAACCCAGCTCGCGTACCGCTTTAATGGGCGAACAGCCCAACCCTTGGGACCGACTCCAGCCCCAGGATGCGACGAGCCGACATCGAGGTGCCAAACCATCCCGTCGATATGGACTCTTGGGGAAGATCAGCCTGTTATCCCCGGGGTACCTTTTATCCGTTGAGCGACGGCGCTTCCACAAGCCACCGCCGGATCACTAGTCCCGACTTTCGTCCCTGCTCGACCCGTCGGTCTCACAGTCAAGCTCCCTTGTGCACTTACACTCACCACCTGATTGCCAACCAGGCTGAGGGAACCTTTGGGCGCCTCCGTTACTCTTTAGGAGGCAACCGCCCCAGTTAAACTACCCATCAGACACTGTCCCTGATCCGGATCACGGACCCAGGTTAGACATCCAGCACGACCAGACTGGTATTTCAACGACGACTCCCCCACCACTGGCGTGGCGGGCTCACAGTCTCCCAGCTATCCTACACAAGCCGAACCGAACACCAATATCAAACTGTAGTAAAGGTCCCGGGGTCTTTCCGTCCTGCTGCGCGAAACGAGCATCTTTACTCGTAGTGCAATTTCACCGGGCCTATGGTTGAGACAGTCGAGAAGTCGTTACGCCATTCGTGCAGGTCGGAACTTACCCGACAAGGAATTTCGCTACCTTAGGATGGTTATAGTTACCACCGCCGTTTACTGGCGCTTAAGTTCTCAGCTTCGCCCCACCGAAATGGAGCTGACCGGTCCCCTTAACGTTCCAGCACCGGGCAGGCGTCAGTCCGTATACCTCGCCTTACGGCTTCGCACGGACCTGTGTTTTTAGTAAACAGTCGCTTCTCGCTGGTCTCTGCGGCCACCCCCAGCTCAGGAAGCACGTTCCCTCACCGGTGATGGCCCCCCTTCTCCCGAAGTTACGGGGGCATTTTGCCGAGTTCCTTAACCATAGTTCACCCGAACGCCTCGGTATTCTCTACCTGACCACCTGAGTCGGTTTAGGGTACGGGCCGCCATGAAACTCGCTAGAGGCTTTTCTCGACAGCATAGGATCATCCACTTCGCCACAATCGGCTCGGCATCGGGTCTCACCCTGGATGAGTGGCGGATTTGCCTACCACTCGGGCTACACCCTTACCCCGGGACAACCACCGCCCGGGCTGGACTGCCTTCCTGCGTCACCCCATCACTCACCTACTGCAGGTCTGGTCCGTCGGCTCCACCACTCCCCTCAACTCCGAAGAGATCGGGGCGGCTTCACGGACTTAGCATCGCCTGGTTCGATGTCTTGCGCTTCACAGCGGGTACCGGAATATCAACCGGTTGTCCATCGACTACGCCTGTCGGCCTCGCCTTAGGTCCCGACTTACCCTGGGCAGATCAGCTTGACCCAGGAACCCTTGGTCAATCGGCGCACACGTTTCTCACGTGTGTATCGCTACTCATGCCTGCATTCTCACTCGTGAACCGTCCACAACTCGCTTCCGCGGCTGCTTCACCCGGCACACGACGCTCCCCTACCCATCACGATCCCCGTTGGGGGTTGATATCGCAATGACACGACTTCGGCGGTACGCTTGAGCCCCGCTACATTGTCGGCGCGGAATCACTAGACCAGTGAGCTATTACGCACTCTTTCAAGGATGGCTGCTTCTAAGCCAACCTCCTGGTTGTCTGTGCGACTCCACATCCTTTCCCACTTAGCGTACGCTTGGGGGCCTTAGTCGATGCTCTGGGCTGTTTCCCTCTCGACCATGGAGCTTATCCCCCACGGTCTCACTGCCGCGCTCTCACTTACCGGCATTCGGAGTTTGGCTAAGGTCAGTAACCCGGTAGGGCCCATCGCCTATCCAGTGCTCTACCTCCGGCAAGAAACACGCGACGCTGCACCTAAATGCATTTCGGGGAGAACCAGCTATCACGGAGTTTGATTGGCCTTTCACCCCTAACCACAGGTCATCCCCCAGGTTTTCAACCCTGGTGGGTTCGGTCCTCCACGAAGTCTTACCTCCGCTTCAACCTGCCCATGGCTAGATCACTCCGCTTCGGGTCTTGAGCGTGCTACTGAAGCGCCCTGTTCGGACTCGCTTTCGCTACGGCTTCCCCACCCGGGTTAACCTCGCAACACACCGCAAACTCGCAGGCTCATTCTTCAAAAGGCACGCAGTCACGACATGCAGGCAAGCCTGCATGCGACGCTCCCACGGCTTGTAGGCACACGGTTTCAGGTACTATTTCACTCCGCTCCCGCGGTACTTTTCACCATTCCCTCACGGTACTGTCCGCTATCGGTCACCAGGGAATATTTAGGCTTGGCGGGTGGTCCCGCCGGATTCACACGGGATTTCTCGGGCCCCGTGCTACTTGGGTGTCTCTCCAACGAGCCGCTGACGTTTCGACTACGGGGGTCTTACCCTCTGCGCCGGACCTTTCGCATGTCCTTCGTCTACCTCAGCGGTTTCTGACTCGTCCCACGGCCGGCAGACCGTGGAAGAGAGATCCCACAACCCCCACGACGCAACCCCTGCCGGGTCTCACACGTCGTAGGTTTGGCCTCGTCCGGTTTCGCTCGCCACTACTCCCGGAATCACGGTTGTTTTCTCTTCCTGCGGGTACTGAGATGTTTCACTTCCCCGCGTTCCCTCCGCTTGCCCTATGTGTTCAGGCAAGGGTGACAGCCCATGACGACTGCCGGGTTTCCCCATTCGGAAACCCCCGGATCACAGCCTGGTTGACGGCTCCCCGGGGACTATCGTGGCCTCCCACGTCCTTCATCGGTTCCTGGTGCCAAGGCATCCACCGTGCGCCCTTAAAAACTTGGCCACAGATGCTCGCGTCCACTGTGCAGTTCTCAAACAACGACCAACCACCCGTCACCCCACTGGAGATCCAGTGAGTACACCGGGGCCGGCAACTGAGGGTTCGTTCCCTCAGACACCCAACAGCGTGCCCGGCCCGGCCCCGTCCGGTGATCATGCGTTCCACGCCCCGAAGGACAGTACTGGCAGCCACCGGCCCGAGATCCGGACCGACTAATCAACGTTCCACCCATGAGCTGACCACCGCCGGACGTACGCCGGCGTAGTGGCTCTGGCCGCCTTGCGGCAGCTAGATGCTCCTTAGAAAGGAGGTGATCCAGCCGCACCTTCCGGTACGGCTACCTTGTTACGACTTCGTCCCAATCGCCAGTCCCACCTTCGACGGCTCCCTCCCGCAAGGGGTTGGGCCACCGGCTTCGGGTGTTACCGACTTTCGTGACGTGACGGGCGGTGTGTACAAGGCCCGGGAACGTATTCACCGCAGCGATGCTGATCTGCGATTACTAGCAACTCCGACTTCATGGGGTCGAGTTGCAGACCCCAATCCGAACTGAGACCGGCTTTTTGAGATTCGCTCCACCTCGCGGTATCGCAGCTCATTGTACCGGCCATTGTAGCACGTGTGCAGCCCAAGACATAAGGGGCATGATGACTTGACGTCGTCCCCACCTTCCTCCGAGTTGACCCCGGCGGTCTCCCGTGAGTCCCCACCACCCCCGAAGGGACGTGCTGGCAACACGGGACAAGGGTTGCGCTCGTTGCGGGACTTAACCCAACATCTCACGACACGAGCTGACGACAGCCATGCACCACCTGTACACCGACCACAAGGGGGCACCTGTCTCCAGGTGTTTCCGGTGTATGTCAAGCCTTGGTAAGGTTCTTCGCGTTGCGTCGAATTAAGCCACATGCTCCGCTGCTTGTGCGGGCCCCCGTCAATTCCTTTGAGTTTTAGCCTTGCGGCCGTACTCCCCAGGCGGGGCACTTAATGCGTTAGCTGCGGCGCGGACGACGTGGAATGTCGCCCACACCTAGTGCCCACCGTTTACGGCGTGGACTACCAGGGTATCTAATCCTGTTCGCTCCCCACGCTTTCGCTCCTCAGCGTCAGTGTCGGCCCAGAGATCCGCCTTCGCCACCGGTGTTCCTCCTGATATCTGCGCATTTCACCGCTACACCAGGAATTCCGATCTCCCCTACCGAACTCTAGCCTGCCCGTATCGACTGCAGACCCGGGGTTGAGCCCCGGGCTTTCACAATTGACGCGACAGGCCGCCTACGAGCTCTTTACGCCCAATAATTCCGGACAACGCTCGCGCCCTACGTATTACCGCGGCTGCTGGCACGTAGTTAGCCGGCGCTTCTTCTGCAGGTACCGTCACTTGCGCTTCTTCCCTGCTGAAAGAGGTTTACAACCCGAAGGCCGTCGTCCCTCACGCGGCGTCGCTGCATCAGGCTTGCGCCCATTGTGCAATATTCCCCACTGCTGCCTCCCGTAGGAGTCTGGGCCGTGTCTCAGTCCCAGTGTGGCCGGTCGCCCTCTCAGGCCGGCTACCCGTCGTCGCCTTGGTGAGCCGTTACCTCACCAACCAGCTGATAGGCCGCGGGCTCATCCTGCACCGCCGGAGCTTTCCGTTTCCGCAGATGCCTGCGGAAACGGGTATCCGGTATTAGACCCCGTTTCCAGGGCTTGTCCCGAAGTGCAGGGCAGATTGCCCACGTGTTACTCACCCGTTCGCCACTAATCCGCCCCGAGGGGCTTCATCGTTCGACTTGCATGTGTTAAGCACGCCGCCAGCGTTCGTCCTGAGCCAGGATCAAACTCTCCGTGAATGCTTCCCGGTGATCCGGGGACACCACGGGAGCGGAACCGCCGGAGGAATGATCCGGCGGTTCACAGCGTCCTCGCTGTGTTTTTTCAAAGGAACCGCGTCCCGGCCGGAGGCCGGAGACGGGGTATCAACATATCTGGCGTTGATTTTTGGCACGCTGTTGAGTTCTCAAGGAACGGACGCTTCCTTTGTACTCACCCTGGCGGGTTTTCCTCCGGGCGCTTCCCTTCGGTCTTGCGTTTCCGACTCTATCAGATCTTTCCGGTCCGATTTCCTCGGGGTTTCGCCTTCCGGGGCTGCGCTTTTCGCGTTTCCCTTTCCGGCGGCTCCGACTCTATCAGGTCCTTTTCTTCGACCTGACCCCCAGTCAGCGGGGTATGCCGCCAGCTTAAGGGCTTTCGCCCCTCGGCCTTTCGACATTCACCACGTTAGCCGATTCCCTCGCTCGATTCATAATCGGGCTTGCGGGTTCGAAATTCAGGCATGCGAGCACGATGAATTCGACCCCGCTGAGGGGCGATCTTGAGTAGTGGGTTGGCCGCTCCGGCTGCAGGCGATTGCCGTACCCGGTTCAGCGGCTCGGGCCACGTTACGCGTCTTCCAGTGGAGAGTCAACTCCTTCGACGCTTCGGGACATGGGCCCGATACGGACTCACCGTCGGGTCGTCGGCGCCCCAGAAGCGCCCGGGGTGTGTGGCGCCCTCGCCCGAGACTCCGGTGCGCGGGCCGTTGCACACCTGGCCGGAGGGGACCGCGGTGCCGGCGAGCATCCTCAGCGGGGTGTCCTCGGAGGTACAGGCGTCCGTACCGTCCAGGGAACGGTCCACTCCCAGGGCCGTTGCCAGGCGGGCCGGGCCTTTGGCCGGTTCCTTGTCGTTGCGGGCCGAGAGCCGGCGGGTGCGGGCGAGCTCGGCGCCCTCGACGATCCCACCTGCACGCAGCGGCACCCCGCTCGCCCGTTCCTCGGGCCCGCACACCAGGTTCGTGCAGAACCACATGCTGTAGGTGAAACTTCAAGCACGCGCCGCGCTCGCGAACGATCACGCATCTTCTGGATCCAACTTCCGCGCCGACTCACCGGCGAGCCGTGAACGAGGCGCACAGCGGCTCAGGCTCCGGCGGACGGTTTGGCTCTCGGGCTCAGTCGGTAAGCCGAGACCGTTGGGTCGCCGGCGAGGTAGAACCGGTGTTGCCAGTCGTGGGCCTTGCTCACGCCTACCCGAGGACCGACCTGGATGAGTGCGGCAGGTACCGACTCGCCCCCGGACAACACGACCGAGGTACCTGTCAGGAGGTCTGCGCCGTTGTGCTCCGCCGTGATGCCGAGTGCCTGGCAGAAGTTCCCCGGACCTCGGGCGAGCCGTGGGCTCTCGACCTTCTCACCTCGCCGCTTGCGTGCCAGGTCTTCCCCCTCGATGACCCTGCCGGCCCGGATGAGGACAGCCGAGGCGATGCCGTCCGTCCCGGTGACGATGTTGGCGCACCAGTGGAGGCCGTGGGACCGGTAGACGTACAGGTGTCCGGCGGGTCCGAACATGACGGCGTTACGGGCTGTCTGGCCCCGGTAGGCATGGGAAGCCGGGTCAGCTGCACCGGAGTACGCCTCGGTCTCCGTGATCGCGATGCTCACGGTTCCCTCGAGGGTCTTGCAGGTGAGGACGCTCCCGAGCAGTTGGGGGGCAACCTCTTCGGCAGGATGGGCGAGGAGGTCCACGTTCATGCGGACCGCCTTGACATGCCGTAGGTGAAGTACACGTATAGGTGACCGGGAGGACCGAACATCACGCTGTTGCGGGGGGTGCGCCCCCGATAGGCGTGGGAACCGGGACCGTTGGAGCCGTCGTAGGCCTCGACCTCGGTCAGGCGGAGGGCGATCGGACCGTCCGGGGTGGCGCGCACGACGATGCGGCCGAGCAGGTCGGGGGCGACTTCGAGGACAGGGCGGTCGAAGAACTCCCTGGGCAGGGGCGTACGGTCAGGGGTCGCGATCATGGCGTCCGAGCGTACTCCTGCCGGGGTGCTGCCGTGGGGTGGTCAGCGGACGCCGTGCTTGCACGGGTGACGGACACGGAACCGGCCGGGGCCGGATCGCGTTGTTAGGGATCGAAGGTCCACGCGTGGCAACGACGCGATAGAGGACGACAAGGGGAGAGACATGGCGTTCAAGAAGCTGCTCGCGAGCCTGGGAGCCGGCGGGGCTTCGGTCGAGACGGTGCTGCACGAGGACAACGTCGTTCCGGGTGGGGTCGTCCAGGGTGAGGTGCGCATCCAGGGCGGGTCCGTGAACCAGCGGATCGAGGGTCTGTCGGTCGGGCTGCAGGCCAAGGTCGAGGTGGAGAGCGGCGACGAGGAGTACAAGCAGAACATCGAGTTCACCAAGTCGCGGCTCGGCGGCGCCTTCGAGCTCCAGGCGGGTGCGGTGCACGCGGTGCCGTTCGGGCTGGAGATCCCGTGGGAGACGCCGATCACGATGATCGACGGGCAGTCGCTGCGCGGGATGAACATCGGTGTGACCACGGAGCTGGCGATCGCGCGGGCCGTGGACTCGGGTGACCTGGACCCGATCAACGTGCACCCGCTGCCGGCGCAGAAGGCGATCCTGGACGCGTTCATCCAGTTGGGCTTCCGGTTCAAGAGCGCGGACATGGAGCGCGGGCATGTCCGCGGGACGCGTCAGCGGCTGCCGTTCTACCAGGAGATCGAGTTCTTCCCGCCGCAGCAGTACCGGGGGCTGCACCAGGTCGAGCTGACCTTCGTGGCCGACGAGCAGGCGATGGACGTCGTGCTGGAGATGGACAAGAAGCCCGGTCTGTTCAGTGAGGGCAGCGACACGTTCCGGTCGTTCCAGATGGGGCTGAACGACTACCAGGGCACGGACTGGGCGGCGTACCTCAACCAGTGGCTGTCGGAGGTCGGCAGCAAGCGCAACTGGTTCTAGGCTCGGCTGCGACCGAACGCAGTCGATCAGGAGGTACCGAGGTGACCGAGTTCGAGCGACGTCCGCTCCCCCATGACTTCCACCCGCCCGTGCCGTCGTTCACGGTGACGAGCGAGGACGTCGAGGAGGGCGCGACGCTCCGGGACGCCCAGGTGCAGGCGGGCGGCAACACGTCGCCGCAGCTGCGCTGGTCGGGCTTCCCGCCGGAGACCAGGAGCTTCGCCGTGACCTGCTACGACCCGGACGCCCCGACGGGCAGCGGGTTCTGGCACTGGGTGGCGTTCGACATCCCGGCCTCGGTGACCGAGCTGCCGGCCGGTGCGGGCGGCGGCCGGTTCGAAGGGCTGCCCGAGGGCGTGGTGCAGGCGCGCAACGACTACGGCACCAAGGACTTCGGCGGGGCCGCGCCGCCTCCCGGGGACGGGCCGCACCGGTACGTGTTCACGGTGTACGCCGTGGATCAGGAGAAACTCGGCCCGGACTCGGACGCCTCGCCCGCCGTGGTGGGCTTCAATCTGCGGTTCCACACGCTCGCGCGGGCCCAGCTGATCGGTGAGTACGAGGTGCCCGCCGGCTCCTGAGTCGATCCCGGCGTTCACGGAACGTTTGCCCGCCCCTGGTCTTGGAATTGATCAGGGGCGGGCATCTTTGTTGCCGGGGGCGCGGGGGTCGCCTCCCGTCGAAGCAGCAGATATTGCGTTGTCCATCCCGGCGTGCCCGGCCAGAGTTGATCCCAGCCCGCCGAGGGGTGGGCCGGTGCACACGGGAGGTGGGCTGGTATGCGGGACACGCTGGTACTGAACGCGAGCTTCGAGCCGCTGTCGACGGTGACGCTGAACCGAGCCGTCGTTCTGGTGCTCCAGGACAAGGCGGTCGTCGAGCAGGCCCACCCCGAACTGCGGATGCGGGGGGCCGAGGTCGACATACCGGTGCCACGGGTGATCAGGCTCTGCCACTACGTCAGGGTGCCGTTCCGAAGACGGGCGCCGTGGTCGAGGCGGGGTGTGCTGGTGCGGGACCGGCACCGGTGCGCGTACTGCGGGCGGCGGGGCACCACCGTCGACCACGTGGTACCGCGGTCGCACGGTGGGCAGGACACCTGGCTGAACACGGTGGCCTCGTGTGCGGAGGACAACCACCGCAAGGCGAACCGGACTCCGGAGCAGGCGGGGATGCCACTGCTGCGGCAGCCGTTCGAGCCGACGCCGGCGGACGCGATGCTGCTCACGCTGGCGAAAGACGATCTCGAGGCGCTGCCGGACTGGCTGGCGCTGGACGCGGCGTGAGGATTTCGCCGTAGCGGCCTGGGGTTCCCGGCTGCGGGCTGTGCGGGGCTGATCGCGCCCACGTCGCGGAGCCGCGCATCGGACAGGTGCCCGCACCCCTCGAGGGGTGCGGGCACCTGTCCGATGCGGAAAGGGCCGTCAGTCGATGGAGGGCTTCTCACGGCGTTCCGTGGCACCGCCGGAGGTGCCGTTGCCGCCCGAATTGCCGCCCAGGCCGCCGAAGTTGCCCATGGCGCCGGAGAGTCCCTTGAGCGCGTCGCCGATCTCGCTGGGGACGATCCAGAGCTTGTTGGCGTCGCCCTCCGCGATCTTCGGGAGCATCTGGAGGTACTGGTAGGAGAGCAGCTTCTGGTCGGGGTCGCCCGCGTGGATCGCCTCGAAGACCGTACGGACGGCCTGGGCCTCGCCCTCGGCCCGGAGGGCGGCGGCCTTGGCCTCGCCCTCGGCGCGCAGGATCTGGGACTGCTTCTCGCCCTCGGCGCGCAGGATCTCGGACTGCCGGACGCCTTCGGCCTGGAGGATCGCGGCACGCTTGTCGCGGTCGGCGCGCATCTGCTTCTCCATCGAGTCCTGGATGGAGGTGGGCGGCTCGATCGCCTTGAGTTCGACGCGGTTGACGCGGATGCCCCACTTGCCGGTGGCTTCGTCGAGGACGCCGCGCAGGGCCGCGTTGATCTCCTCGCGGGAGGTCAGGGTGCGCTCGAGGTCCATGCCGCCGATGATGTTGCGCAGGGTGGTGACGGTGAGCTGCTCGATCGCCTGGATGTAGCTGGCGACCTCGTAGGTCGCGGCCCGTGCGTCGGTCACCTGGTAGTAGATGACGGTGTCGATGTTGACGACCAGGTTGTCCTGGGTGATCACCGGCTGCGGAGGGAACGGGACGACCTGTTCGCGCAGGTCGATCCGGTTGCGGATGGTGTCGATGAACGGGACGACGATGTTGAGACCCGCGTTGAGTGTGCGGGTGTAGCGGCCGAAGCGCTCGACGATGGCGGCGCTGGCCTGCGGGATGACTTGGATCGTCTTGATCAGGGCGATGAAGACCAACACCACCAGGATGATCAGAACGATGATGATCGGTTGCATCGTCGGTTTCCCGAACCCTTCTTCGCCTCGGCGTCTTCGTCAGATCCTGTGCCGGTTACGGATCTTGCTGTCGAGTCTGACAGAACGTCGTGCAACTCGGTGGCCGTTCGGCTCAGTTGTTGTCCTGTGTGAGCCGGTCGTGCGGGATCACATGACGATCGCCGTGGCTCCCTCGATCTCCACGACGTCCACTTCCTGGCCCGCTTCGTAGACGCGGGCCGCGTCGAGGGAGCGTGCCGACCAGATCTCGCCGGCCAGCTTGATCCGGCCGCCGGAGCCGTCGACCCGTTCCAGCACGACGGCCTGCTTGCCCTTCAGGGCGTCGACGCCGCTGGCGAGATGGGGTCGTTGTACGCGTTGTCTTTTCGCGATGGGGCGTACGACGGCGATGAGGGCGGTCGAGACGACGGCGAAGACCACGACCTGGGCCACGGCGCCGCCGCCGAGCATTCCGGAGACCATCGCCGCGGCGACGGCGCCCACCGCGAGCATGCCGAGTTCGGGCATCGCGGTGATCACCAGCGCGATGCCGAGTACCGCCGCGCCGATCAGCCACCACAGCCACGCATCGATGTCCACAGGGGCATGGTAGGACCGCGGACCCGGTCACCGACAGGGCGCCGGGGCATTCCAAAGGGTCTTGCGGGCCCGGTTTCTGAGTGGACGGAATCCCCCCGGCCGGGTTCAGGCCATCGGGAGGCCCTGTGCGGTCCAGCGGTCGCCGACCTGCTCCACGACGAGCGGGAGGCCGAAGCAGAGGGAGAGGTTGCGGGAGGTGAGTTCGAGCTCCAGCGGGCCGGCGGCCAGGATCTGGCCCTGGCGGATCATCAGGACGTGGGTGAAGCCGGGGGCGATCTCCTCGACGTGGTGCGTGACCATGATCATGGAGGGGGCGATCGGGTCGCGGGCGAGGCGGCCGAGACGGCGTACGAGGTCCTCACGGCCGCCCAGGTCGAGGCCGGCGGCGGGCTCGTCGAGGAGCAGCAGTTCGGGGTCGGTCATCAGCGCGCGGGCGATGAGGGTGCGCTTGCGCTCGCCCTCGGAGAGGGTGCCGAACCTGCGGTCGACGAATTCGGACATGCCGAGGCGGTCGAGGAAGGCGCGGGCGCGCTGTTCGTCGATGTCCTCGTACTCCTCCTGCCAGCCGGCGGTCATCCCGTAGGCGGCGGTCAGCACGGTCTGCAGGACCGTCTGGTTCTTGGGGAGCTTGTCGGCCATGCCGTTGCCGGCGATGCCGATGCGCGGGCGCAGTTCGAAGACGTCGATGCCGGGGGCGCCGAGGGTCTCGCCGAGGATGGTGGCGGTGCCCTTGCTCGGGAACAGGTAACTGGAGGCGATATTCAGCAGGGTGGTCTTCCCGGCGCCGTTGGGACCGAGGATGACCCAGCGCTCGCCCTCCTTCACCGACCAGGAGACCTGGTCCACCAGAGCCCGGCCCTCGCGGACCACGGATACGTCCTGAAGCTCCAGAACATCGCTCATGAGCGCGTTGTCTCCCCTTGCAGTGTGGCCGGGTTCTCGGCTCTGTCGTACGCCTGTGGTCGGTCCGCCGCGCCCGTGGGCGCGGCCCTCCATGAAATCTACGCCACCGGTCGGCCCGGACATCCCCTCGGTCCTGTCCTTAGGGTGGAGGCATGCTCTCGGAACCACGTTCAGGACGCCTCGCCTCTTGGGGAAATGCCCTCATTGCCGGTCTTGTCTCGCCGGACGACGCCGTGCTCGCCATCGTCGGTGAGGACGCGGTGCACCGGGTGGAGGGGGTGCCGGGCGAGTCCGCGCCGGTGGGTCTCACGCTGGCGCTGGGGCGGCTGCGGACGCTCGGGGTGACCGGGCTGCGGGTCGCGCTGCCCATGCCGGGGCATCCACTGGGGCTGAGCGGGCCGCCGGAGTTCAACGCGCGGGCGCTGGAGGCCGGGGAGGCGGTGGTCGGTCACGGGGCCGCCTTCGGGCTGGTGCCGCAGGTGCGGGAGGCCGGGCCCGCGGGTGATGTGCATGTGGAGGTCGTCTGGCACTGCCTGGCGGTGCGGGAGGCGCCGCCCGCCGACGTGCCCTCGCTCGGCGAGGCGGAGCGGGAACTGGCGGAGTCGCTCAGGGAGGCGACCGAGGTGCTGACGCGGCTGGACGTGGCCGGCTCGGGTCCGGTGGCCGAGGCGGCGATCGACGCGTACCGGGCCCGGGCGGAGCCGGGCCGTGAGGTGCTGGCGCCGGGATATCCGCCGCGAGCGGTGCGGGTGCTGGAGCTGGCGCGGCGGGTGGGGACGCTGGTCTCGCTGGCCGGTGCGAACGGGCACGGGGGCGCGGTGAGCGCGTCGGAGATGGCGGCGCGCGGGGAGGCCCTGCGGCCGGTGGAGCGAACGGCCCGGCGGGCGCAGGTCGCGGCGTACAACTCCGTGGTCGAGGAACGGGAGCGGGGGGTCCGGTGAGTCCCGGTCCCCCGCGGTGACCGGTGTGGGCAGGCCGAGCGGCCTCCCGGGTGGGGCCGGGAGGCCGGGGGCGTCACCGGTGGGATGACGGGCGTCAGCCGTTGACGGCCACGTTGCCGAAGGCGGGGTTCAGCAGGCCGATCACGTTGACGCTGTTGCCGGACACGTTGACCGGGACGTCGACCGGGACCTGGATGACGTTGCCCGAGACGACGCCCGGGGAGCCCGCGGCCGTGCCGCCGGCGTACGCGCCGTCGGTGGCGGAGGCCATGCCCGTACCGGCGGCGAGCAGACCGCCGGCCATCATCGTCACGGCCGCTGCCTTCTTCAGGTTCTTCACTTTCCGAGCCCTCCTCGCGGTCACCGCGGCAGGCGCCGCGGTACGCACTGGAGAACGGCGGAAGGCCGAAGAAGGATGCGCCATCCGGGGGACATTCCCACTACGGTATGAATCTCGCACCGGAGGGGAACCATCCGCCCGGCCCGGTACGTCACGGGCCGGCCTCCCCCGGCTCACCGCTCACCTGCTCGGGTACTCAGCCGCTCAGGCCGTGGCGCACCGCCCACAGGGCGGCCTGAGTACGGTCCGCCAGGTCGAGCTTCATCAGGATGTTCGAGACATGCGTCTTCACGGTCTTCTCGGAGAGGACCAGGGCGCGGGCGATCTCCCGGTTGGAGCGGCCGTCCGCTATGAGGCCGAGCACCTCGCGCTCCCGCTCCGTGAGCGAGCCGGCCCGGCCCTGGCCGGAGTGGGTCTCCTCCTGGGCCAGCAGGGCGCCGGCGACCTCGGCCTGGAGCAGGACGTGTCCGGCGTGCACCGAGCGGATGGCTCCGGCGAGCGCGTCGGGGTCGATGTCCTTGTACACGTATCCGGCGGCGCCCGCGCGCAGGGCCGGGACCACGGTGCGCTGCTCGGTGAAGCTGGTGACGACCAGCACGCGCGCGGGATGGTCCAGTTCGCGGAGCCTGCGCAGGGCCGCCACGCCGTCCATGCCCGGCATCCTGACGTCCATCAGGATCACGTCGGGCCGCAGCTCCCCGGCGAGGGCGACTCCTTCGGCGCCGTCCGCCGCCTCGCCGACGACCTCGATGTCGTCCTGCACCTCCAGAAAGGTGCGCAGCCCCCGGCGGACCACCTGGTGGTCGTCGACGAGCAGCACCCTGATCGCGTCAGCCACCGGGGACCTCCATCTCGATCGTGGTGCCCTCGCCGGGCGCCGATTCCACGGTCAGGCTGCCGCCGACCCCGCTCGCCCGGTCCCGCATGGAGACCAGGCCGAGATGGCGTCCGGCACTGCGGATGATCTGCGGGTCGAACCCCTTGCCGTCGTCGGTGACCCGCAGCACGGCGCCACTGCCGCGGCGGCCCAGGGTGACGTGGACACGGTCCGCCCCCGAGTGCCGCAGGGCGTTGTGCAGCGCCTCCTGGGCGACGCGCAGCACGGCCTCCTCCTGCGCGGCGGGCAGGGCGCGCGCACCGTGCCCGGCGAAGGTCACCCGCGCGGTGTGGGCGCGGTCGAGGACCTGGATCTGGGTACGGAGGGTGGGGACGAGGCCGTCCTCGTCGAGGGCCGCGGGGCGCAGCTCGACGACCGCGGCGCGCAGTTCGTCGGCGGCCTCGGCCGCCAGGGCGGCCACCTGCTGGAGTTCCCCCTTGGCCCGGGCCGGGTCGCGGTCCACGAGGCGGGCGGCCGCCTGGGCGGTGAGGCGCAGGGAGAACAGCTTCTGGCTGACGGCGTCGTGCAGTTCGTGGGCGAGGCGGGAGCGTTCCTCGGCGATGGTCAGTTCGCGGCTGCGCTCGTAGAGCCGGGCGTTGGTGAGGGCGATCGCCGCGTGCTGGGCCAGGATGCCCAGGACGTCCTCGTCGTCCTGGGTGAACCCGCAGGTGCCCTCGGGTGCGGGACACGGGAGGCCGGAGGGGTTGTGGGGGTCTCCCTCCGCGGGGGTCCGTTTGTTGGCCAGGAACAGGGCGCCGATGACCTCGTCGCCGTCGCGGATGGGCAGGCCCAGGAAGTCGACCAGGTCGGGGTGGGCGCTGGGCCAGCCCTCGAAGCGGGGGTCCTTGCGTACGTCGGCGAGGCGCTGGGGCCCGTCCTCGCGGAGCATCGCGGCGAGGATGCCGTGCTGGCGCGGGAGGGGGCCTATGGCCTTCCACTGGTCGTCGCTGACGCCGTCGACCACGAACTGGGCGAAGCCGCCGTGGTCGTCGGGGACGCCGAGCGCGGCGTACTCCGCGTCGAGCAGTTCGCGGGCCGAGGCGACGATCGTCTTGAGGACGTCGCGCACCTCGAGGTGCCTGCTCATGGCCAGCAACGCGGTGCTCACCGCGGCGAGGCCGGACCGGGGGCCGTGGCTCATGTCCTCACGGTACCGGCGGGCACCGGCGGTACGGATCCGACCAGTGGCGGCGGCGACCTGGACCGGAGGTCCTAGGACCTCCGGTCCGTCCGGAGCGGCCCCGGGTCCTTTCGTGAGCCGGAACGGGACTCGCCACCCCCCTCACACAGGGACTTGCGCCAGCAACTCACGGTGAGGATGACGGTCGTCCGGTGTGAGGCCGGGCATAGGGTGCACATCACGTACGAAGGTGAATAGGAGGGCGATAGCGGACACGTGAGCGGCGAACACAATCCCTTCTGCCCTGTTTTGCTCCCCCCTGATCCACTACCCGGCTTCGTACGTCACACCTTTGCCCAGCCATTTTGCGGCCGCTAAGAATGGCTCTCGTCGCTCAGCGCCGTGGGTTCCGCCCGCGGCGTTCGTGCCGGAGAAAACCCCTGTCCCCCGGACGTCGAGCGACCTCCGCGCTATTCGAAGAGGTCCATCACCCATGTCGAAGAACTTCCTCGCCCGAGGTCACATTCGTGCTCTGAACCGTCGCCACAAGATCGCCGTCGCCGGTGTCGCCGCTCTCGGTGCCGCCGCCATCGTCTTCTCGGCCACGCCGAGCGACGCGTCGACGACCGTCACGAGCGAGGCAGCTCCCACCGCGCAGGTCGCCTACAGCACCGAGCCGATCAAGGACGTCAAGGGCACCGTCACCGACCAGCTCGCCGTCTCGGGCGTGAAGACCGAGCAGATCGCGGCGAAGAAGCAGGCCGCGGCCGACGCCGTCGCCGCGAAGCAGGCCGACGCGGCTGCCGCGGCCGCCGCGAAGGAGCAGGCCGTGAAGGAGCGCGAGGCCACGGAGGCCGCCAACCGCTCCGCGCAGCGGGCCGAGGCCGGCAAGGCCGCCCCGCAGACCTACGGCGACAACCTGGACGGCTGGATCCGCGAGTCCATGGACATCATGAAGAAGCACGGGATCCCGGGTTCGTACGAGGGCATCCACCGCAACATCATCCGGGAGTCCTCCGGCAACCCGGCGGCCATCAACCTCTGGGACATCAACGCCCAGAACGGCATCCCGTCCAAGGGGCTGCTGCAGGTGATCCCGCCGACGTTCGAGGCGTACCACGTCCCGGGCACGCCGAAGGACATCTACGACCCTGTCTCGAACATCACCGCCGCCTGCAACTACGCGGCCGACCGGTACGGCTCCATGGACAACGTCTACAGCGCGTACTGAGGTCGGCGCGGACCTCTTCACGCGGCCTGACGCGCCCGGATACACCGAAGGGCGGCACCCTCCTGACGGGGTGCCGCCCTTCGGGGCGTACGGCGCGCGAGCGACCGTGCCGGTTGCCTGCGTCACGCGCGTTACTTGCGCATGACCTCGGGCTCGTGGCGGCGCAGGAAGCGGGCCACGAAGAAGCCGCAGATCACGCCGAGGGCGATGAGCGCGCCCATGTCCATGAGCCAGGCCCCCGCCGTGTGCTCCCACAGCGGGTCGGGGTCGCCCGCGGTCTCCGGCGGGCTGATCCGGTTGAAGTCCAGCGTGGCACCGGCGGCGGCGACCGCCCAGCGCGACGGCATCAGGAACGAGAACTGGTTGACGCCGATCGAGCCGTGCAGCGCGAACAGACAGCCGGTGAAGACGACCTGGACGATCGCGAACATCACCAGCAGCGGCATGGTCTTCTCGGCGGTCTTCACCAGCGAGGAGATGATCAGGCCGAACATCATCGAGGTGAAGCCGAGCGCCATGATCGGGATGGACAGCTCCAGCAGCGTGAAGCCGCCGAGCACCAGCCCCTCCTCGGGGAGCTCCCGGCTGGAGAAGCCGATGACGCCGACCATCAGGCCCTGCAGCACGGTGATCATGCCGAGCACGAACACCTTGGACATCAGGTACGCCGAGCGGGACAGGCCGGTCGCGCGCTCCCGCTCGTAGATGACCCGTTCCTTGATCAGCTCACGTACGGAGTTCGCGGCACCGGCGAAGCAGGCGCCGACCGCGAGGATCAGCAGGACCGTGGTCGCCGTGCCGTTCGGGATGATCCGGCCGGTCTGCGGGTCGGGCGGGTTCGGCAGCAGACCCCTGTCGGCGTCGATGAGCAGGCTGACCGCGCCGAGGACGGCCGGCAGGATCACCGTCAGGGCGAGGAACCCCTTGTCGGAGACGATCACCGAGATGTAGCGGCGCACCAGTGTGGTGAACTGCGACATCCAGCTCTGCGGCTTCGGCGGCTTCATCGCCTGCATCGCCGGGACCTGTACGGACTGCGGCGCGACCGCGTCGATGTCCGCCGCGTACATCTGGTAGTGCTGCGAGCCCTTCCAGCGGCCCGCCCAGTCGTAGTCGCGGTAGTTCTCGAAGGCGGAGAAGACGTCGGCCCAGGTGTCGTAGCCGAAGAAGTTCAGCGCCTCCTCGGGCGGACCGAAGTAGGCGACCGATCCCCCGGGTGCCATCACCAGGAGCTTGTCGCAGATCGCCAGCTCGGCCACCGAGTGGGTGACGACGAGGACGGTGCGCCCGTCGTCGGCGAGCCCGCGCAGCAGCTGCATGACGTCGCGGTCCATGCCCGGGTCGAGACCCGAGGTCGGCTCGTCGAGGAAGATCAGCGACGGCTTGGTGAGCAGTTCCAGCGCCACCGAGACCCGCTTGCGCTGGCCGCCGGAGAGCGACGTGACCTTCTTGTCCTTGTGGATGTCCAGCTTCAGCTCGCCCAGCACCTCGTCGATGCGGGCGTTGCGCTCGGCGGCCGTGGTGTCGGCCGGGAAGCGGAGCTTGGCCGCGTACCCGAGGGCCTTCTTGACGGTCAGCTCCTTGTGCAGGATGTCGTCCTGCGGGACCAGACCGATGCGCTGGCGCAGTTCGGCGAACTGCTTGTAGAGGTTCCGGTTGTCGTAGAGGACCTCGCCCTGGTTTGCGGGCCGGTACCCGGTGAGCGCCTTGAGCAGGGTGGACTTGCCGGAGCCGGAGGGGCCGATGACCGCGATCAGCGACTTCTCCGGGACGCCGAAGGAGACGTCCTTGAGGATCTGCTTGCCGCCGTCGACCGTGACGGTGAGGTGGCGGGCCGAGAAGGACACCTCACCGGTGTCGACGAACTCCTCGAGCCGGTCACCGACGATCCGGAACGTCGAGTGGCCGACGCCCACGATGTCGGCCGGGCCGAGCAGCTGCGTGCCGCCCTTGGCGATCGGCATACCGTTGACGTAGGTGCCGTTGTGCGAGCCCAGGTCGCGGATCTCCATGCGGCCGTCGGGCGTCGAGTGGAACTCGGCGTGGTTCCGGGAGACCTGCAGGTCGGAGACGACCAGGTCGTTCTCCAGGGCACGGCCGATGCGCATCACGCGGCCGAACGAGAACTGGTGGAACGTGGTCGGGCTGCGGTCGCCGTACACCGGCGGTGCCCCCGCCGCGCCACCGGGGCCCTGCTGCTGCGGTACGTACGGCGCGGACTGCTGCTGCGGCACCGACTGCTGCTGCGCCTGTGCCTGTTGCTGCTGCCAGCCGGCCTGCGCGGACTGCTGCTGATACATCTCCTGCTGCCCCTGCTGGACCCAGCCCGGGACCGCCCCCTGCACTCCCTGCGCCGCGTACGGCTGCTGCTGCGGCGAGGCGGCCTGGGCCCCGGCGCCGGACACGCCGGACAGGGTCACTCGCGGCCCGTCGGTCGCGTTGCCCAGGTTCAGCGCCGTATCGGAGCCGATCTCCAGGTGACGGACCCGCTGCCCCTGCGCGAACGTGCCGTTGGTGCTGCCATGGTCCTCGACGACCCAATGATGGCCGTTGAAGCTGATCGTGACGTGTCGCCAGGACACCCTGGCGTCGTCCACCACGACATCCCCCTGCGGATCGCGTCCCAGGGTGTAGGACCTGGACGGATCGAGCGTCCAGGTCCGTCCGTTTGTTTCCAGTACGAGTTCCGGCACTCCATGCCCCACTGAGTTGTCCCCCGAATTTCCCCCGTCGCAGGGAGTCTAGGGATGTCGAACATCGGGGGGAACTATTTCAGGCTCGGCCGCCGAACCGGAAGCCGGGCCATGGGAAGGGGGCTCGCGGGCGCTTTCCGTGCTCCCGTCGACGGGGTTGAAACCGGGCCGGGGAGTGGTAATCCACCCGAGGGGGACATGCGCGGCCACCGTGTGCCGCGCCGCGGGTCGGGGGGTCTGCCATGAGCGCTGCCACGGGCGTCGGTACCGCGGGGCACGGCGCGCGCGTGCCGTGGGGGGATGTCGTGATGTCCGCGGTCACCGCGGTGAGCTGGGCGCTGATCGGGATGACGGGGACGGCGGCGCTCGGGCTGCGTCTGCTGGACGCGGACTCGGCGGGTTCGCTGGGGCCGATGACGGCCGCGGTGGTGGCGTCGGCGGCCGGCGGCTCGGTCACGCCGTCCGTCGAGGTGTCGGCGTTCGGGCTGTCGGGCGCGGAGGTGAGTACGGCCTTCGGGGTCACGCCGCTGGGGGTGAGCCTGGTGGGCGCGTTGCTGCTGTCGTCCTTCTTCCTGCGGTCGCTGCGGGCCGCGGGCGACGTTCTGCCCCTGGCCGAACTCGCCGCACGCGCCGGCTCGGTCGTGACGCTCTTCGTGGGGATGACGGGTGGCCTGGTGTGGGCGGGCCACGGCGTCGTCACCGTCGACGGGGCCGCGCTGGGTCCGGACGGATTGCCGGGAGCCGGCGGGGGGCACGGCGGGATCGAGATCCCGGGGCTGGGTGAGGTCGGGGGCCTGCTGCCGGAGCGGATCGGTGATCTCGTCGACGCGAAGGCCGTGGTCGGGTTCACCGTCGACACCGTGCCGACGCTGCTCGGTGGCCTGGGCTGGTCGGCCGGCGTCCTGGTCGTCGCGTTGCTGGCGTCCAGGCGTACTCCGCTGCCGCGCGGCTGGGGCGTCCTGCACCGCGCCGTACGGCCCGCGGTGTCCGCCCTCGTCGTGGTGGGCCTGGTGGCGGTGGCGGCGGGGTACGCGGCGGCGGGGTACGCGGCGATCGGCGACGACCATCCCCGGCGGATCGCGGGAGCGGTCCTGCTGGGGGCACCGAACGGGGTGGGGCTCAGCCTCCCGCTCGGCCTGTTCGTGCCGTGGGAGGGGCGGGCGACGGGGGCGCTGCTCGGCGTTCTGCCGCACCCCCTGGACGACCTGCTGCGGACGGACTCCGGCCGGCCGGTCACCCTGGCCCGGCTGGCCGGGTACGACGAGCGGGTGTGGCTGCTGGGGGTGGCGGCCGCGGTGACGATGCTGCTGGCCGGTGTGCTGGCGGCGGCGCGGACACCGCTGGGGAGGGCGGAGGGTGCCGGTGCGGCCGGTGCCGCACGGGAAGGGGGCGCCGCGGGTTTCGCCGGGCGGTGTGCGCTGCGGTTGGGGATCGCGACGGCGCCGGCTCTGCCGCTGCTGGTGTGGTCGGCGGAGGTGTCGGCGGACGCCTCGCTGTCCGTGCTCGGCTTCGACGCGTTCGGTACGGGTGTCGAGCTGCGCGGTCACCTCGCCGTGGCGCTGCTCCTGGGTGCCGTCTGGGGTGCGGGCGCGGGCGCGGCGGGGGCACTGCTGGCATGGGCGAGCGGTGCCGCGGGGCGGCGGGCGGCGCCATGGGCGCGGGTCGCGGCCGGGGGCGGGGCGGTGGAAGACGCCGGGAGGCCGGGGCACGCCGAGGATGCCGCTGAGCCGGGGGGCGGCCCGGGAGTCGGGCCGCGACCGGCCGGGGCGGGCGTCGGACCGTACGCGCCGGGGGTGCCGTATCGGCCACCGGATCCGGGGACGAATCCGTATCTGGTGGTGCCCGAGGAGCTGCGGGGGCGGCCGGAAGCCCGGCCGGGTGGTGCGGGGCACCGGCCCGGCGCGTGGTCGGGGCACGCGCCCCCGCCGGAGCCCGAGGACACGCGACCGCCCGGTCCGCCGACGGCACTCGGTGACATCCGGCCGCCCGGCCGGCCCCCGAACGAGCCTCCCGGGGACGAGGGGGCAGAGGTACCGGACGACGGCGGCCTCTCCGGCGCTCCGACCGTGATCCGTCCCGTCTGGCCGTCGCCCCCGGCGCCGCTCCCGGAAAGGGCCCCACGCGGGCGGCCCGGGAGCGGGCGGTCCGGGCGTGGTGCCGGACCGTCCGCGGGGAAGCGGCCGTCACTGTGGCCGGACGAGGGGCCTCCGCCTCCGCCGCCCCCTCCCCCGCCGCCACGTCGCCCCGGCGGGGGCCGGTGAGGCGGACGGCGGCCGAGGCGCGTAAGGTCCGAGACACCTCGGCGACGCCGAGAGTTCGCTGTCCGCCAGACGGACCTCGGGCGCGCAGGGCACTGCGTGCCCGATACGGTAAGAACACCATGAACGCATCGCAGACCTCGGACGTTCCCACACTCCTTGTCAAGATCTTCGGCAAGGACCGACCCGGTATCACCGCCGGTCTCCTCGACACCCTCGCCGCCTACTCCGTCGACGTGGTCGACATCGAGCAGGTCGTCACCCGTGGCCGAATCGTGCTGTGCGTGCTCGTGACCGAGCCGGCACAGGGCCTGGAGGGCAGCCTGCGGGTGACCGTCCACAACTGGGCCGAGTCGATGAAGATGCAGGCGGAGATCATCTCCGGCATCGGCGACAACCGTCCGCGCGGACTCGGCCGTTCCCTGGTCACCGTACTGGGCCATCCGCTCACCGCGGAGACGGCGGCGGCGATCGCCACGCGGATCACGAAGACCGGCGCCAACATCGACCGTGTCTTCCGGCTCGCCAAGTACCCGGTGACCGCGGTGGAGTTCGCGGTGTCCGGCGTGGAGACGGAGCCGCTGCGCACCGCCCTGGTGACCGACGCGTCGAAGCTCGGGGTCGATGTCGCCGTGGTCGCGGCCGGTCTGCACCGCCGGGCCCAGCGCCTGGTCGTCATGGATGTGGACTCCACCCTCATCCAGGACGAGGTGATCGAGCTCTTCGCCGCCCACGCCGGCTGCGAGGACCAGGTCGCCGAGGTGACCGAGGCTGCGATGCGCGGGGAACTGGACTTCGAGGAGTCGCTGCACGCGCGGGTGCGGCTGCTGGCGGGGCTGGACGCCTCCGTGGTGGACAAGGTGCGCAGCGAGGTGCGGCTGACACCGGGTGCCCGCACCCTGGTCCGCACGCTGAAGCGGCTCGGTTATCAGGTGGGCGTGGTCTCCGGGGGGTTCACCCAGGTCACGGACGATCTGAAGGAGCGGCTGGCGCTGGACTTCGCCCATGCCAACACCCTGGAGATCGTCGACGGAAAGCTGACCGGCCGGGTGACGGGCGAGATCGTGGACCGGCCGGGCAAGGCGCGGCTGCTGCGCCGGTTCGCGGCCGAGGCGGGCGTCCCGCTGTCGCAGACCGTGGCGATCGGCGACGGCGCGAATGACCTGGACATGCTCAACGCGGCGGGTCTCGGTGTCGCGTTCAACGCCAAGCCGGTGGTGCGCGAGGCGGCCCACACCGCGGTGAGCTTCCCCTTCCTGGACACGGTCCTGTATCTGCTGGGCATCACCCGCGAAGAGGTCGAGGCGGCGGACATCCTCGACCTGGACTGAGTCACGCGCGGACCTGCGGCCATCCGGTTCACGGCGGTCCGGGGCCCGGCACCGGACCGGTGCCGGGCCCCGCTGTCATGGTGCGTGGGTCACTCGCTGGGTGCCCAGTAGTCGAGCAGGGTGGCGACCCCGGGCTCGAGGGACTTCCAGGAGCCGGTGAAGGACAGCACGGCGAAGGCGGCGGCGGGATAGCCGCGACGGCTCATCCGCTCCCCCGCGTCCCCCTCGGCCGCCCCGGAGAGGATCTCGGCTGCCCCCTGGACGCCGGGATTGTGGCCGACCAGAAGCACGTTCTGCGCGTCGTCGGGGGTTTCGTTCAGCAGGGTGATCAGCTCACCGGGCGAGGCCTCGTAGATCCGCTCCTCGTAGACCGTCTTCGGGCGCTGTGGGAACTCGTGCACCGCGAGTTTCCACGTCTCCCGGGTCCTGGTCGAGGTGGAGCAGAGGGCCAGATCGAACGCGATGGCGGAGTCGACGAGCTTGCGTCCGGCGACTGCGGCGTCCATCCTGCCGCGCTCGGCGAGCGGGCGCTCGTGGTCGGTCACCGGTGGCCAGTCGGCCTTCGCATGCCGGAAAAGGACAATCCTGCGGGGTTCTGCGACGCTCATGTGCCCCAGCTTCGCATGAAACAGGCCACAGGGCGCAGGGAGTTGGCGGCCGCTTCCGGGGTGTTCAGCGGGTGATGAGCTGCTGAGCGCGCTCGAGGAGGTGGGTGATGCCTGGCTCGGCGGTCGTCGCGTGCGCGTCGGCGGGATCCAGGATCAGCGCGAGCAGCGTGACGAAGGCGAGCGTGGGCAGGGCGAGGGCCCACCACGGCAGCCGGCTGTCGGCGCCGCCCCGGAGAACCGGGCGGGGCCGGGTGTGGGTGCGCGCCGACATGAGGGTCTCCGCTCTTCGAGTGTTCCGTGCCGCCTCTCGCGGCCACATCTCGAAGGTATGTACTCCTCGGTCCTCAACCCATCCGGTGAGCCACCCACTTGCCCCTGAGCCTGGCCCCCTAGGGGACAGGGGGGCCAGCACCACCACGGACCCCGGGCAGGGCCGGTGCCGGGGGTGTCACGGCGCGAGGATGGTCGCGATCACACCGATGACGATGAAGATGGCGAAGAAGGCTCCGAAGACGAGCAGCAGCTTCTTCTGGCCGTTCTGCGGGTTCGGGTCGAGGACTGGCATGGGGCAAGTCTCGCACCCGCCGGCCCCGCGGCGCGCTCCGGGGTCGGGCCGGGCGGGCTCAGCGGGCCGCCGCCTCGTCCTCCACCGTGCGGTCACGGCCCGCCAGGACCCCGGCGATCGTCTGCGGGATCATCAGGCCGGCCAGGAGCGCGAGCGGCAGGCCCCAGCCCCCGCTGTGCTGGTAGAGCACGCCCACCAGGAGGGGTCCCGGGATGGAGATCAGATAGCCGGTGCTCTGGGCGAAGGCCGACAGCTTGGCCACGCCCGCGCCGGACCGGGCCCGCATCCCGACCATGGTGAGCGCGAGGGGGAAGGCACAGTTGGCGATGCCCAGCAACAGCACCCAGACCAGGGCGCCGGCGGCCGGTGCGAAGTACAGACCGGCGTAGCCGACCAGGCCGCTCACGCCGAGCACGAGCACGATCGGACCCTGCCGGGGCAGGCGCGTGGCGAGGCGCGGGATGACGAAGGCGAGCGGCACGCCCATCACCATGATGAAGGCGAGCAGCAGTCCGGCCGTGCTCGCGGGCACGCCCGCGTCCCGGAAGATCTGTGGCATCCAGCCCATGGTGATGTAGGCGACGGTCGCCTGGAGTCCGAAGAAGACGGCCAGCGCCCAGGCGGTCCGGCTGCGGGTGATGCGCACCTCGGGCGCGGGCGCGCCTGCCGGCGACGGCCCGCCGGGCGCGGGGGTCCGCTCGGCCGGTGGTGCGCCCCGCTTCCCCGTGAACGGGATCCAGGGCAGTACGGCGGCCACGGCGAGCGCCGCCCACAGGGCGAGTCCCGACCGCCAGTTCCCGCCCAGTGCCTCGGTCAGCGGCACGGTCACCGCGGCGGCCGCGGCCGTGCCCAGGGCGAGGGCCATGGAGTACAGGCCGGTCATGGAGCCGACCCGGTCCGGGAACCACTGCTTGACGATGACCGGCATCAGGACGTTGCTGACGGCGATGCCCATGAGCGCGAGGGCGCTGGCGGCCAGGAAGCCCGCCGTGCCTCCCGTGAACGGGCGTATCAGCAGGCCCGCGCCGATGGCGACCATGCCGGCGCACACCACCGCACCCGCTCCGAAACGGCGGGCCAGCCGCGGGGCGGTGACGCCGAAGACGGCGAAGCACAGCGGGGGAACGGAGGTGAGCAGCCCGGCCACGCTGCCGCTCATGGCGAGGTCG
This sequence comes from Streptomyces cathayae, assembly GCF_029760955.1. Classification (GTDB taxonomy): domain Bacteria; phylum Actinomycetota; class Actinomycetes; order Streptomycetales; family Streptomycetaceae; genus Streptomyces; species Streptomyces cathayae. Next base: position 6,225,573 of record NZ_CP121682.1, on the reverse strand, counting down.
GTCCGGACCTCCTCGAGCAGCGGGCCGAGGCTGGTGATGGCGGGGCGCAGGTTCAGTGCCGCCAGCACGATGCCGACGACGAGCAGCCGGATCGTCCACGCGCGCGCGGCGGTACCCCCGGTTTCCGGATCTCCGGCCTTCCCGGCCTCGGGCTCCCGGGGTTCGGTCTCCCGGGGTTCGGACGGAGCCGCCGTGCGTGCGGTCGTGGACGTGAACGTCCGGAGTTCCTCACCAGCCATGAGGTACATCATAGAATCATGGGATGATTGGCTGTCCATGCCGAGGTTGCCGCCCGGCATCGGCGCCCCTGCCGTGCAGAGGTGTGTCATGCCCCTGAACCATCCCCGTCGTTCCGCGCTGTCCGAGCAGGTCATCGCCGCTCTGCGCGCCCAGATCACCTCGGGCGAGTGGCCGGTCGGCTCCCGCATCCCGACCGAGCCGGAGCTGGTCGAACAGCTCGGGGTGGCGCGCAACACGGTCCGCGAGGCCGTGCGCGCGCTGGCGCACAACGGGCTGCTCGACATCCGTCAGGGCTCGGGCACCTATGTCGTCACCACGAGCGAGCTGGCCGGGGTGATGCAGCGCCGCTTCGCCGACGCCGACCCCGGGCACATCGCGGAACTGCGCTCCGCCCTGGAGTCGTCCGCGGCGCGGCTGGCCGCCGGGCGGCGCACCGAGAAGGACCTCACACAGCTCGACACCCTGCTGCTGCGCCGTGAGGAGGCCTGGGAGTCGGGTGCGGCGGAGCAGTTCGTGGCGGCGGACACGACGTTCCACCTGGCCGTCGTGGCGGCGTCGCACAACGACGTGCTGACCGAGCTGTACGCGGACCTGAGCGAGGTGCTGCGGGACTGGCTGCGCGACGACGTCGGCCAGGAGCTGACCCCGAAGGCGCACCTGGACCACTCGCGGCTGCTGGAGGCGATCCGCGCGGGCGACGCGACGAGGGCGGCCGAGGAGGCCGCCGCCCACTCGCCGGCGTGCCGTCCGGGGCGGTTCAGGCAGCCTTCCGGTGGTTGATCCACACGGCCCGGACCTCCTTCCAGCAGCGGCCGGTCAGCCGCACGGTCTGTGCGGGTCCGGCGGCCACCGGGGCGCTGTCGCTGTCGAGGTCCCACCAGGGGAGGCACTCGATGTGCAGGCTCACGTGATCGGTGTCCGGATAGGGGTTGTGGCAGTACGCGGTGACCCGGGAGCCGTCGACCCCGATCCGGCAGGCGGCTCCGAACGGATCGTCGGACCCCGCGCCGTCGGACCCGGCGCCGGCCGACTGCACACGCGCGGGCGACATGGTCTCGTACGGCATCGCCTCGTACGCCAGGACGGGCACGAGGGCGGTGCCGACGGCGATGGTGAAGGTCACTGAGGCCAGGCGGTGAAAGCGCACAAGGGGGACCTCCTCGGCCGTGCTGGGAGGGAGATCGAGCGGGGATCAGGCAGGGATCACGCGGACACCGCGTGCTCACAGTGACCTGTTGCTCCTGACCTGTTGCTCAACAGTGCCCCGACGACACCGCGCACCGCCCGCGCTGCTGAGCCGAACGGGTGACGCGGCGAGGGCCCGCACCCTTCCTGGGAAGGGTGCGGGCCCTCGTCTGCTGCTTCGGCCGGACCGGCGGCGCTCAGGCGCCGATGGCGTGCAGACCGCCGTCCACGTGGACGATCTCGCCGGTGGTCTTCGGGAACCAGTCGCTCAGCAGGGCGACGGCGCCGCGGCCGGCCGGCTCCGGGTCCTTCAGGTCCCACTCCAGCGGGGCCCGGGTGTCCCACACGGAGGCCAGCTCGCTGAAGCCCGGGATGGACTTGGCGGCCATGGAACCGATCGGGCCCGCCGAGATCAGGTTGCAGCGGACGTTCTGCTTGCCCAGGTCACGCGCCACGTAGCGGCTGGTCGCCTCCAGGGCGGCCTTGGCCGGTCCCATCCAGTCGTACTGCGGCCAGGCGTACTGCGCGTCGAAGGTGAAGCCGACGACGGAACCGCCGTTCGGCATCAGCGGCAGGCAGGCCATGGTCAGCGACTTCAGGGAGAACGCCGAGACGTGCATGGCCGTGGAGACCGACTCGAACGGCGTGTTGAGGAAGTTGCCGCCGAGCGCGTCCTGCGGCGCGAAGCCGATGGAGTGCACGACGCCGTCGAGGCCGCCGAGCTCCTCGCCCACGACGTCCGCGAGGCGGCCCAGGTGCTCGTCGTTGGTCACGTCGAGCTCGATGACCTTGGCGGGCTTGGGGAGCTTCCTGGCGATGCGCTCGGTCAGGGTGGGCCGCGGGAACGCGGTCAGGATGATCTCGGCGCCCTGCTCCTGGGCCAGCTTGGCCGTGTGGAAGGCGATGGAGGACTCCATCAGCACACCGGTGATCAGGACGCGCTTGCCCTCGAGAATTCCGCTCATGTCGTTCAGTGACCCATTCCCAGTCCGCCGTCAACGGGAATGACGGCTCCAGTGATGTACGAGGCGTCGTCCGAGGCGAGGAACCGCACGGCCGCGGCGATCTCCTCCGACCGCGCGTACCGGGCGAGCGGTACCTGCGCGAGGATCTTCGCCTGCTGCTCCTCGGTGAGCTCCCGGGTCATGTCGGTGTCGACGAAGCCGGGGGCGACGACGTTGAAGGTGATGTTGCGCGAGCCCAGCTCACGGGCGAGGGAGCGCGCGAAGCCGACCAGCGCGGCCTTGGAGGCGGCGTAGTTCGCCTGCCCGGCGGAACCGAGGAGCCCGACGACCGACGAGATGAGCACGACGCGGCCCTTCTTGGCCCGCAGCATGCCCCGGTTGGCTCGCTTGACGACACGGAAGGTGCCGGTGAGGTTGGTGTCGACGACGGACGTGAAGTCCTCCTCCGACATCCGCATCAGCAGCTGGTCCTTGTTGATGCCGGCGTTGGCGACCAGCACCTCGACGGGACCGTGCGCTTCCTCGATCTCCTTGTAGGCCTGCTCCACCTGCTCGCTGTCGGTGATGTCGCACTTGACGGCGAGGAAGCCCGTGGGGGGCTCGCCCGAGCGGTACGTGATCGCGACCTTGTCACCGGCGTCGGCGAACGCGCGGGCGATGGCGAGGCCGATCCCCCGGTTACCTCCGGTGACGAGAACCGAGCGACTCAACGGATCACCCTTTCGATAGCGGTCTGGAGCCCCTGCACACGGCAGGCGCCTTCCCCGAAAACCTATCGGTCCATCCGCTTCCCGGAGCGATCGGGCACCGACAGTGACACCGGGTCGCCACTGTTGGATCCCTACAGTCGACGGGCTCGCGGACTCCCTCGGATCCGACCGCCGTCCCGGGAGCGTGCTGTCGGCTCTGCTGCATTGCAGGGGTCTGCGCGCGTGATTCACTGCCTTCGACGGTCCGTCAGCGAGCGCCCGAAGGGAACCCCCACTCGTGCCCCATGAAGTCGATCAGTCGTTTCTGGCGTTGCCGCTGCGCGCCCTCGCCGATGCCGCGCTGGCGCGGGCGCGGGCGCTCGGGGCGGAGCACGCGGACTTCCGTCTGGAGCGGGTGCGCAGCGCGTCCTGGCGGCTGCGGGACGCCAAGCCGGCCGGGTCGTCGGACACCACCGACCTCGGGTACGCGGTGCGCGTGGTGCACGGCGGGACGTGGGGGTTCGCCTCCGGGGTGGACCTCACCCTCGACGCCGCCGCCAAGGTCGCCTCGCAGGCCGTGGCGATGGCGCAGCTGTCGGCGCAGGTGATCCGGGCGGCCGGGTCCAAGGAGAGGGTGGAGCTGGCCGACGAGCCCGTGTACGCCGACCGGACGTGGGTGTCGTCGTACGAGGTCGATCCGTTCGCCGTGCCCGACGTGGAGAAGGCCGGGCTGCTGGGCGAGTGGAGCGCGCGGCTGCTGGCGGCGCGCGGGGTGGACCATGTGGACGCCTCGCTGCTGACCGTGCACGAGAACAAGTTCTACGCCGATACGGCCGGGACCACGACCACCCAGCAGCGGGTGCGGCTGCACCCGGTGTTCACGGCCGTGTCGGTGGACGACTCGAGCGGGGAGTTCGACTCCATGCGGACGCTCGCACCGCCGGTGGGCCGCGGCTGGGAGTACCTGAGGGGCACCGGCTGGGACTGGGACGACGAGCTGGAGCGGATGCCCGAGCTGCTCGCCGAGAAGATGCGCGCGCCGAGCGTGGAACCGGGGTTGTACGACCTGGTCGTCGACCCGTCCAACCTGTGGCTGACCATCCACGAGTCCATCGGGCACGCCACCGAGCTGGACCGGGCCCTCGGCTACGAGGCGGCCTACGCGGGCACCTCGTTCGCCACCTTCGACCAGCTGGGGAAACTGAAGTACGGCTCGGAGCTGATGAACGTCACGGGCGACCGCACCGCCGAGCACGGCCTGGCGACGGTGGGCTACGACGACGAGGGGGTCGCGGCGCAGTCCTGGGACCTGGTGAGGGACGGCACGCTGGTCGGCTACCAGCTGGACCGGCGGATCGCGAGGCTGACCGGGTTCGAGCGGTCCAACGGGTGCGCGTTCGCGGACTCCCCCGGGCATGTGCCGGTGCAGCGGATGGCGAACGTGTCGTTGCGGCCCGACCCCGCCGGGATGTCGACCGAGGATCTGATCGGGGGCGTGGAGCGGGGCATCTACGTCGTCGGTGACCGGTCGTGGAGCATCGACATGCAGCGGTACAACTTCCAGTTCACCGGGCAGCGTTTCTTCCGGATCGAGAACGGGCGGCTCGCCGGGCAGCTGCGGGATGTCGCCTACCAGGCGACGACCACCGACTTCTGGGGTTCCATGACGGCGGTCGGCGGTCCGCAGACGTACGTCCTCGGGGGCGCCTTCAACTGCGGCAAGGCCCAGCCGGGGCAGGTCGCGGCGGTCTCGCACGGTTGTCCGTCCGCCCTCTTCAGGGGAGTCGGCATTCTCAACACCACTCAGGAGGCGGGTCGATGAGCGCTCGTAGCACCAAGTCGCACGAACTGGTCGAGCGTGCTCTGAAGCTGTCCCGGGCCGACGGCTGTGTCGTGATCGCCGACGAGCAGTCGACCGCCAATCTGCGCTGGGCGGGCAACTCGCTCACCACGAACGGTGTCACCCGCGGGCGCACGCTCACCGTCATCGCGACGGTGGACGGCCGGGAGGGCACGGCGTCCGGCGTCGTGTCCCGGTCTGCGGTGACCGTCGACGAGCTGGAGCCCCTGGTGCGCGCCGCCGAGGCCGCCGCGCGGGGCGCCGGGCCGGCCGAGGACGCCCAGCCGCTGGTCACGGGGACGGTCGAGTCCCCCGATTTCGCCGAGGCTCCCGCAGAGACCTCCTCCGCCGTGTTCGCCGACTTCGCACCGGCCCTCGGTGAGGCGTTCGCCCGCGCGCGCGGGGGCGGCCGGGAGCTGTACGGCTTCGCCCACCACGAGCTGGTCTCCAGCTACCTCGGTACGTCCACGGGGCTGCGGCTGCGGCACGACCAGCCGAGCGGGACGCTGGAGCTGAACGCCAAGTCGCCGGACCGTACCCGCTCGGCGTGGGCGGGCCGTGCCACGCGGGACTTCAAGGACGTCGACCCGGGGGCGCTCGACGCCGAGCTGGCCGTGCGGCTGGGCTGGGCCCAGCGGCGGCTCGAGCTGCCCGCGGGCCGGTACGAGACGCTACTGCCGCCGACCGCCGTCGCGGACCTGCTGATCTACCAGCTGTGGTCGGCCTCGGGCCGGGACGCGGCCGAGGGCCGCACGGTGTTCTCCAAGCCGGGCGGCGGCACCCGGATCGGTGAGCGGCTGTCCGGGCTGCCGCTGACCCTGCGCAGCGATCCGGACGAGCCGGGTCTGGAGTCGGCGCCCTTCGTGATCGCCCACTCCTCCGGGGGCGACCAGTCGGTGTTCGACAACGGGCTGCCGCTGACGGCCACGGAGTGGATCCGCGAGGGCGAGCTGACGCGTCTGACCACCAGCCGGCACGGCGCGGACCTGACCGGGCTGCCCGTGGCGCCGGCGATCGACAACCTGGTCCTCGACGGGGGTGAGGACCGCTCCCTGGAGGAGATGGTCGCCGCCACAGGCCATCATGGACCCTGTCTGCTGCTGACCTGCCTGTGGTACATCCGCGAGGTGGATCCGGCGACGCTGCTGCTCACCGGTCTGACCCGGGACGGTGTCTACCTCGTCGAGAACGGCGAGGTCATCGGTGAGGTCAACAACTTCCGGTTCAACGAGTCGCCGGTGGACGTACTGGGCCGTGCCACGGAGGCGGGACGTACGGAGAGGACGCTGCCCCGGGAGTGGGGCGACTGGTTCACCAGGGCCGCGATGCCGCCGCTGCGCGTCCCCGATTTCAATATGAGTTCTGTCAGCCAGGGCGTATAACCTCGTAGGCGTTCGCCCTCGGCGGTCACCCGACCGGCCGAGGTTCGGCGAACCGCAGATCACCGAGGAGACACGAGAACCGTGACGGACATCGTCGACGAGCTGAAGTGGCGCGGGCTGTTCGCCCAGTCCACCGACGAGGACGCTTTGCGCAAGGCGCTCGCGGACGGTCCCGTCACGTTCTATTGCGGCTTCGACCCGACCGCCCCGTCCCTGCACGTGGGGCACCTGGTGCAGGTGCTCACCCTGCGCCGGCTCCAGCAGGCCGGTCACCGGCCGCTGGCGCTGGTCGGCGGGGCCACGGGCCAGATCGGCGACCCCCGCCCGACCGCCGAGCGCACGCTGAACGCGCCGACGACCGTCGCCGGCTGGGTCGAGCGGCTGCGCGGCCAGATCGAGCCCTTCCTGACCTTCGAGGGCGAGAACGCGGCCACGATGGTCAACAACCTCGACTGGACGCAGAACCTCTCCGCCATCGAGTTCCTGCGGGACATCGGCAAGCACTTCCGCGTCAACAAGATGCTGACCAAGGACTCGGTCGCCCGGCGTCTGGAGTCCTCCGAGGGCATCAGCTACACGGAGTTCAGCTACCAGCTGCTCCAGGCGATGGACTTCCTCCAGCTGTACCGGCACCACGGCTGCACGATGCAGCAGGGCGGCAGCGACCAGTGGGGCAACCTCACGGCGGGGCTGGACCTGATCCACCGTCTTGAGCCGGACGCCGCCGTCCACGCCTACGCCACGCCGCTGATGACGAAGGCGGACGGCACCAAGTTCGGCAAGACCGAGGGCGGCGCCGTCTGGCTCGACCCGGAGATGACCACGCCGTACGCGTTCTACCAGTTCTGGCTGAACACGGACGACCGGGACATCTCGGGCTACCTGCGGATCCTGTCCTTCAGGTCCCGCGAGGAGCTGGAGGAGCTGGAGCGGCAGACGGCGGAGCGTCCGCAGGCCCGTGCCGCCCAGCGCGCCCTGGCCGAGGAGCTGACGACCCTGGTGCACGGTGCCGGCCAGACGGCCGCCGTGATCGCCGCCTCGAAGGCGCTGTTCGGCCAGGGTGAGCTGGCGGAGCTGGACGACCGCACGCTGGCGGCGGCCCTCTCCGAGGTGCCGCACGTCGAGGTGACCGAGCTCGGTCCGGTCGTCGACCTGTTCGCCGAGGTGGGCCTGGTGGCGAGCAAGTCGGCCGCGCGGCGCACGGTCAAGGAGGGTGGTGCCTACGTGAACAACGTCAAGGTCACCGCCGAGGACACCGTCCCCGCGAAGGAGGACCTGCTGCACGGGCGCTGGCTGGTGCTGCGCCGGGGCAAGAAGAACCTGGCGGCGGTGGAGGTCACGGCCGTCTGAGCCGCTGGAACGTCCGGGTGTCCGGCGGCCATGTCCGAGGGGGCGGACAACCTCGCAGGACGCCGGGTGCCCGGACGGCACCTCGTGGGGCCCGTGCGTCAGACCCGCTGCTGTTTGCGGCCCCGCATCTGCATGTAGAGCATGTCGACGAAGAAGACGATGATGATCGCCGCGACCAGCTGGAAGATGTGCCGGCCCCAGTCGATGCCCGGGGTCTCCGCGATACCGAAGCCGCGCGCGATCGCGTTGCCCGCGATGGCGCCGAGGATGCCGCAGATGGTGGTCAGCCACAGTGGGCTGTGCTGCTTGCCGGGGATGATCGCCTTGGCGATCAGGCCGAGCACGAATCCCACGATGATCGCCCACAACCAGCCCATGACTGCCTCCTGGTACGCCTAGACGCGAGCATTACGGCCAGTTTCGGCCCGGACCCGTGACGCCGCATGTCGGGCGTGCCGTACGGGCTCGGGCGGGGTGGACGGACGGGGGACGGCGGACGGATCCGCGGACCACCCGGGCGCCCCGCTCTCGTGGGCGGCAGGGGCGCGGCGTAACGTGGTCCTCGTGCGGGCCCGGTGCCCCGGCCGGTCACGAGACGGCCAGGGGCGGGAAAAGTCCGATACGGGCGGATGGTGGAATGTGATGCGGAAGCAGCACGGCGGCAGCGTCCAGGTGTTCCGGATCACCGGCGCCAGGGCGGGCCTCCAGGACGATGTGCGTGCGCGGCAGCGCCGGTATGTGATCTCGATGACCGTCCGTACGATCTCGGTCATCCTCGCGGCGTCGCTCTGGAACGTGGAACGGCACGTGGCGATCGTGGCGCTGGTCCTCGGCATGCTGCTGCCGTACATCGCGGTGGTGATCGCCAACGCCGGGCGCGAGAACGTGCCGTCGCTGCCGTCGACCTACCTGTCGACGCAGATGCGGCCGATGATCGAGCCGTCGGCGACGGACGACGACACGGCGGAACCGGGGGCGGAGGACGCGGCGCCCGAACCCGCTCCCGAGCCCACGCCCGGCGCACGAACGGAGCGGCCCGGGCCGTCATGACCTTCGGACCATGGCCATGACCGGCCGGAACCGGAAGTCGCTTCCCCGCCAAGCTCAAGAAAAGCTCAGATCAATCATGTTGTTCCGGTGCCGGGGGCAGGGTGACCCGTGACATACTTCGTACGCGCTCCGCATCCCCCGTCGGAGCGACAGACCGACGCCGGGCAGCTCCCCCCGTGGCTGCTCGGCGTCGCCTTTGTTCCGGGTGTGACAGGCGCTTCCGCCCGTTGCCGCTGAGCCGGTCGGGTTAGGGTCGGCGGTGTGATGGACCCTGATCCCAAGACGCCGATCTGTTCCGCCAAGGGCTGCCGTGCCACCGCCGTGTGGGTGCTCGCCTGGAACAACCCGAAGATCCACACGCCGGAGCGCCGTAAGACCTGGCTCGCGTGTGAGGAGCACCGGGAGCATCTGTCGCAGTTCCTCGGCGTACGCGGGTTCCTGAAGGACGTGGTGCGCTTCGAGGAGTGGCGGGCGCCCGAAGAGGCGTAGTCCCGAACCCTGCCCCGGCCTCCGGGCCCGGCCCTCAGGCCCTGGCTCTCGGCCCCTCGGTTCTCGGCCCTTCGGCCGCTTCAGCCGCTTCAGCCGCCGATGGCGGACATCGGGCGGTCGGGCTGCACGAACGCCGGGTCGTCGAGACCGGCGCCCGCCTTCTTGCCCCACATGGCCAGCCGCCAGATCCGGGCGATCTCCTCGTCGGGCGCGTCGGAGCGCAGGGCCGCGCGCAGGTCCGTCTCCTCGGTCGCGAACAGGCAGGTGCGGATCTGCCCGTCGGCGGTGAGCCGGGTGCGGTCGCAGGCCGCGCAGAACGGGCGGGTGACGGAGGCGATGACGCCGACGCGGTGCGGGCCGCCGTCGACCAGCCAGCGCTCGGCCGGGGCGGAGCCGCGGGCCTCCTCGCCCTCGGGGGTCAGCTCGAAGCGGGTGCGCAGGGAGGCGAGGATGTCGCCGGCGGTGATCATGCCGTCGCGCTTCCAGCCGTGCTGGGCGTCCAGGGGCATCTGCTCGATGAAGCGCAGCTCGTAGCCGTGGTCCACGGCCCAGGCCAGCAGGTCGGGGGCCTCGTCGTCGTTGAGTCCCGGCATCAGGACCGAGTTGACCTTCACCGGGGTCAGTCCGGCCTCACGGGCCGCGTACAGGCCGTCGATGACGTCCTGGTGGCGGTTGCGGCGGGTGAGGGTCTTGAAGACGTCCGGACGGAGCGTGTCGAGGGAGACGTTGACCCGGTCCAGGCCCGCCTCCTTCAGGGCCGCCGCGGTGCGCCCGAGGCCGATGCCGTTGGTGGTGAGGGAGGTCCGGGGGCGGGGTTCCAGGGCCGCGACCCGCTCGACGATGCCGACCAGGCCGGGGCGGAGCAGGGGCTCACCGCCGGTGAAGCGGACCTCCTCGACACCGAGGGAGGTGACGGCGATGTCGATGAGGCGGACGATCTCGTCGTCCGTGAGCAGGTCGGGCTTGGCCAGCCACTGCAGGCCCTCCTCGGGCATGCAGTAGGTGCACCGCAGATTGCACCGGTCGGTCAGTGACACCCGCAGGTCGGTTGCCACGCGGCCGTACGTGTCGATGAGCACGTGGGCCCCTCCCTCGACTCGGATCACGCGTACTCCGGCTGTCTGCGAGCCTACGCGACGGCACCGACAAGCACAGCGGTCAGAGGCGACGAACGTACGGCGGCCGCGTCGTACGGACCTCCGGGAGAGGTCCGTACGACGCGGCCCGGCCGCCGGTGCGGGTCAGTGGGCGCCGGCGCCGGTCAGCGACCGGACCTCCAGCTCCGCGTACTTCTTGGCGTCCGGTTCCTCCTTGGACAGGACGGTGCCCAGCCAGCCCATCAGGAAACCGAACGGGATGGAGATGAGTCCCGGGTTCTTCAGCGGGAACCAGGAGAAGTCGACGTCGGGGAACATCGCGGTCGGGTCGCCGGAGACCACGGGCGAGAACAGCACCAGGCCGACGGCGACGATGAGACCGCCGTAGATCGACCACAGGGCGCCCTGGGTGGTGAACCGCTTCCAGAACAGGCTGTAGAGGATCGTCGGCAGGTTGGCGGACGCGGCGACCGCGAAGGCCAGCGCGACCAGACCGGCCACGTTCAGGTCGCGGGCGAGGGCGCCGAGCGCGATGGAGACGACACCGATGAGGACGGTCGCCCAGCGGGCCGCCCGCATCTCCTCCTTCTCCGTGGCCTTCCCCTTGCGGATGACGTTGGCGTAGATGTCGTGCGCGAAGGAGGAGGACGAGGCGAGGGTGAGGCCGGCCACCACGGCGAGGATCGTGGCGAAGGCGACCGCCGAGATGGTGGCGAGCAGGATCGCGCCCCAGGTCGAGTCGATGCCGCCCAGGTGCAGGGCGAGCAGCGGCGCGGCCGTGTTGCCGGACGGGTTGGACTCGATGATCTCGGTGCGCGAGATGAGGGCTGCGGCGCCGAAGCCGAGGGCGATGGTCATCAGGTAGAAGCCGCCGATGATGCCGATGGCCCAGTTCACGGACTTACGGGCGGCCTTGGCGTTGGGCACCGTGTAGAAGCGGATCAGGATGTGCGGCAGGCCGGCGGTGCCGAGCACCAGGGCGATGCCGAGGGAGATGAAGTCCAGCTTGGTGGTGCCGTTCGCGCCGTACTGCAGGCCGGGCTCCAGGAAGGCCGCGCCCGCGCCGCTGTTCTCGGCGGCCTTGCCCAGCAGGTCGGAGATGTTGAAGTTGAACTTCAGCAGCACCAGGAAGGTGATCAGGATGGTGCCGCCGATGAGCAGCACGGCCTTGATCATCTGCACCCAGGTGGTGCCCTTCATGCCGCCGATGGAGACGTAGACGATCATCAGGACGCCGACGAGGGCGACGATGAGGATCTTGCCGGCGTCGGAGGTGATGCCGAGCAGCAGCGAGACGAGGACGCCGGCGCCCGCCATCTGGGCCAGCAGGTAGAAGATCGACACCACGATGGTGGAGGTGCCGGCCGCGGTGCGCACGGGCCGTTGGCGCATGCGGTAGGCGAGGACGTCGCCCATCGTGTAGCGGCCGGAGTTCCGCAGCGGCTCGGCGACCAGCAGGAGGGCGACCAGCCAGGCGACCAGGAAGCCGATGGAGTACAGGAAGCCGTCGTAGCCGAAGAGGGCGATGGCGCCGGCGATGCCGAGGAAGGACGCGGCCGACATGTAGTCGCCGGAGACCGCGAGTCCGTTCTGGAAGGCGCTGAACTGCCGTCCGCCCGCGTAGAAGTCGGCGGCGTCCTTGGTCTGCCGGCCCGCCCAGACGGTGATGCCGAGGGTCGCGACGACGAACAGCGCGAACAGCGTGATGATCAGTGCGCGGTGTTCGCTCGCCTCGTTCGCGGCAAGGGTGACATGGGTGATCGCGGGGCTCATGCGCCGCCCTCCATACGGGTCTTGATGGCCTCGGCCTTGGGGTCGAGGTTGGTGGCGGCGTGCCGGGAGTACAGCCACGCGATGAGGAACGTGGTGACGAACTGCAGGACACCGAAGACGAGGGCGACGTTGATGTTGCCGAACAGCTCCGTGCCCATGAAGCCGCCCGCGTAGTTCGAGAGCAGCACGTACAGCAGGTACCAGAGGATGAAGCCGACGGTCAGGGGGAAGGCGAAGGAGCGGTGGGAGCGGCGCAGTTCACCGAACTCAGCGCTCTCCTGCACCGCGGTGAACTCCTCGGGTGTGGGGAGTTTGTGTTCCTCTGCTGCTGAGGGGGATGGTGCTTCGGCGGCCACGGAGTCTCCTCGCGTTGCGGGTGCGGTTACAACGGAACGACGGGAACGGGGGCGAGTGTCCTCGCGCTCCCTGCACAACGTCACGGCGCCACGCGAGCGCCGGTTCAACGGTCCGCGCTTTCTTTTCGGGGGACGTTTTCCGAAGTCGTTACGGCAAACCGTTGTTGCTCACGGAGGGCACGGGATAACTTCGCCCTGCACCACCCGTCATGTCCCTGCCCGAGCACCACCTGTGCCTCGGGCGGTTTTGTTTCCGGATGATGTGGAGATCCCATGGCTCATCTGCGTTCCAGACGCCGTCTCGCCCTCGCCGTGCCTGTCGCGCTGTCCCTGACCGTCTCGCTCGGCTTCCTGCCGGTGGCGGCCTCGGCGGCACCGCAGGCGGTGCCGGCGGCGAAGCAGGCGACGGACGCGCCCGCCTTGGCGTACGTCGTCAACACCAAGGCGGACCACCGCACCATCGCGTCGGTGAAGAAGGCGATCGCCGCGGCCGGCGGGACCGTCGTGGTCACGCACGACAAGATCGGCGTGATCGTCGTCCACTCGGCGAACCCGGACTTCGGCCAGGAGATCCGCGCCGCGCGGGGAGTGCAGTCCGCCGGGGCCACCCGTACCGCGCCGCTGGCTCCGGCCGGGACGACCGACGTGGGCGCCGCCGACCGCATGACGGCCGCCGAGGCCGCGCGGACGAAGGCCGCCTCGGACAAGGTTCCCGGCAGCGAGCCCCTCGAGGCCGACCAGTGGGACCTGCGGGCGATCGGCGCCGACAAGGCCGCGCGGATCAACCCCGGCAGCCGGAAGGTGACCGTCGCGGTGATCGACACCGGCGTCGACGACACCCACCCCGACCTCGCACCGAACTTCTCCGCCGCCCAGTCGGCCAACTGCGTCGGCGGCACGGCGGACACCAGCGAGGGGGCCTGGCGTCCGTACACGGACGAGGACTACCACGGCACCCATGTGGCCGGTGAGATCGCCGCGGCCCGCAACGGCATCGGGGTCGCCGGTGTCGCGCCCGGTGTGAAGGTGTCCAGCATCAAGGTGAGCGACCCGGACAACGGTCTCTTCTACCCGGAGAACGTCGTCTGCGCCTTCGTGTTCGCCGCCGACCACGGCGTCGAGATCACCAACAACAGCTACTACGTGGACCCTTGGCTGTACAACTGCACGGACGACCCCGACCAGAAGGCGATCGTCGACGCGGTCAACCGGGCCCAGCTGTACGCCCAGAAGAAGGGCACCCTGCACGTCGCCTCGGCCGGCAACTCCAACCACGACCTGGCCTCGGACGCGATCGACGACGCCTCCAGCCCGAACGACACCACGCCGGTCGAGCGCACCATCGACCCCTCCGAGTGCCTGGACCTGCCGACCCAGCTGCCGGGTGTGGTCACGGTCAGCGCGACCGGTGTGCACGACGCCAAGTCGTTCTACTCCACGTACGGCAACCGCGTGGTGGACGTCGCGGCACCGGGCGGCGACAGCCGCTACCAGCTGCCGGACACGCCGTCGAAGAACGGCCGCATCCTGTCCACGATGCCGAACAACCAGTACGGCTTCCTCCAGGGCACCTCGATGGCCGCACCGCACGCCGCCGGGGTGGCCGCGCTGCTGAAGTCCAAGCACCCGTGGGCGACCCCGGCCGCGCTGCAGGCGCTGCTGAAGGCACAGGCGGACAACCCGGGCTGCCCGGCCTCCTACGACCAGGACGGCGACGGAGTGCAGGACGCGACGTGCGAGGGCGGCAAGCGGATCAACGGCTTCTACGGCTTCGGCATCGTCGACGCGCTGGACGCGGTGAAGCGATAGGCGAAGCAGGAGCAGGAGCAGCGGTAGTAGTACCGCGCGGTCGTACCGCGTGATCTGTGAGAGGGGAAGGGCCGGGCGATCCGCCCGGCCCTTCCGGTGTGCTGAGTTCCCGCGGGTGGATCGTGGGCGGGGCGTCGGCGGGTGCCCGAGTGTGATGACCGGCTCACGCCGCGGGGGCCGCCGGTGCGGCACAGTGCACCCATGACCGACACCGAATCCCCCGTCGGCCTCGCGGCCGTGTGGTCCTCGCTCGGCGGCGATCCCGCCCTCCTCACGCGTGTGTCGACCGTCGAGCGGCCCGAAGTCCTTCCCGCGCGGCTGCCGGTACGGGAGCTGGCGCGCGCCTGTGTGGGCGCGTGCGCACTGGCCGCGGCCGAACTGGGCACGCGGCGGGCGGCCCGCACGCCCTCGGGACGCACTCCTGCGGGGCGTCCCGGAGTCTTTGGGACGCCCGCGGTGCGGGTGGACGACGGAGCGGTGGCCGCGGCGTTCGTCAGCGAACGGCATCTGCTGGTCGACGGGCGGGCCCCGGTGGCCTTCGCGCCGCTGTCGCGTTTCTGGCGCACGGCCGACGGCTGGGTGCGCACACACGCCAACTACCCCCACCACCGGGCCCGGTTGCTCGCCGCACTGGGGACGCCCGAGGACCCGCGGGCGGTGGCGGCGGCGCTCGCCGAGCGGTCGGCCGTCGAGGTCGAGGAGGCCGTGCACGCCGCCGGGGGACTCGCCGTCGCGCTGCGGACGCCCGCGCGGTGGGCGGCGCACGAGCAGGCCGCGGCGGTGGCGGAGCGTCCGCTGGTGGAGCGCGGGCGGCTGGACACCGCACCCGCGCGCGTGCTCACCCCCGTGGACCGCGATCCGCTGCTGCCGGCGGCGGGGCTGCGGGTGCTGGATCTGACGCGGGTCGTCGCGGGGCCGGTCGCCACCCGCACGCTGGCCCTGCTCGGCGCGGACGTGCTGCGCCTGGACTCCCCCGGGCTGCCCGAACTCCCCGACCAGCACACCGACACGGGGTTCGGGAAGCGCTCGGCCCTGCTGGATCTGACGGTCGACCGGGATGCCTTCGAGGAGCTGCTCTCGGCCGCGGACGTGGTGGTCACCGGGTACCGGCCAGGGACCCTGGACCGCCTCGGGCTGAGCCCCGAGGCACTGGCCGAGCGCCGGCCCGGGGTGGTCGTGGCGCAGTTGTCGGCGTGGGGTGCGTACGGGCCGTGGGGCGACCGGCGCGGCTTCGACAGCCTGGTGCAGGCGGCCACGGGGATCGCGGCGAGCGAGGGTTCACCGGAGCGACCGGGGGCTCTCCCGGCGCAGGCCCTCGACCACGGCACGGGATATCTGCTGGCGGGGGCGGTGCTGCGGGCGCTGACCGAGCAGGCGGACGAGGGGGGCGGCCGGTTCGTGCGGCTGGCGCTGGCGCGGACGGCGGGCCTGCTGCTGGAAGGAGCGGCACACACGGGTGGGCCGGCCGAAGGCTCGGCGGCCGCTCTGGCCCCGGTCGCGGGCGGGTCCGCCGACGCCTGGCTCACGGAGGCGGACAGTGCGCGGGGCAGGCTGCGGTACGTCCGGCCCGCGGTGTCGTTCGCCGGAGGGCCCCGTGACTGGGCCCGGCCGCCCGGACCGTGGGGGGCGGACACCGCGCGGTGGGGATGACGGGCCGGGGCCGGCGGGCCGCACGGGTACGGCCGGGGCGTTGAATCCGACCTTGGCGCGAATTGTCCCCGGCCCCCTCGTCGCACGCTTGCCCGTTCTGTGAGTGCTTGTGAAGATCCTGGGGTGACTCTGACAAATCCCAGGCCCGGGGCGGCCGGTGCGCACAGGGGTGCGCGGCGTTCCGGCACCGGCCCGGCCGTCGCCGTACTCGTCCTGGTGGCGCTGGCTGCGCTGATACCTTTCCTCGGCCCGTCCCCCGCCCTGCGCGGAACCGGTGAGGCCCCGGCGCCCGGTACCGGCGGCATAGCCCTGCTGCGGACGGTGCTGTTCGCGGCGCTGGCGATACCCGTCGGCGAACTGTTCGTGAAGCGGCTCCTGCGTTCCGTGCCCGACGCTCCCCAGGCCGTGCCCCGCAGCTGGTCCACCGCCGCGAACACCGTCGGCTTCGCGGCCGCCCTCGGACTCGCCTCCGTCGTGGCCACCGGCAACCTGATCCCCGAGAGCCTCGCCGCCGTCGACGTGGGCGGCCTGTACGACTCCCGGGACGGCAAGCTGGCCCTCCTGGAGGTCAACGCGTTCCTCCTCGCGGCCCTGTGCGCCGCCTCCGGCCGGCCGGGCACACAGGCCTGGCCGCTGACCGCGATCATCGTCGCCGAGGCCCTGCGCGCGCACCCGAAGACCGAGTACACCCCGCTGCTCGGCTCCGGCCTGACACTGATTCACCTGACCTGCGCCTCGCTCTGGGTGGGCGGCCTGCTGTACGCGCTGCGCACCATGCGGGCGTGGCGGGAATCGGAGGCGGGGGGCGTGCTGCTGGGGCTGTACGCGCGCGTGGCGGCCGTCCTGCTGGCCGCCATCACCGTGACCGGGGTGTTCAGTTCACTGCGCCGGATGCCGCCGGGGACGATCCTGGAGCAGTTGACGGACACCGCGTACGGGCGCGTCCTGCTCGCGAAGGTGATCCTGATGGCCGGTGTCGCGGCCCTCGCCCTGTGGGCCCGGGTCCGGCTGGCCCGCGCGGCCGATCCGCTGAGCGCCCGCGGCCCCGCGTGGGCGGAGGCCTCCCTGCTGGCCCTGGTGGTGGCGGTGTCGGGCCTCCTGACGGCGCTTCCGGTACCGATCCGCTGGTGAGACCGGGCGGCGGGGCCCGCACGGCACCTGGCGGGCAGGGCTGTCAGTCGCGGCCCGTATCCTCATGAACCATGCTCGAAGACCTCACGACCGCAGCATCCTCCGCCATCGCCTGGCCGGCCTCGTACCCGCAGGGGTACGCGGTCGTCGACGTGGAGACCACGGGACTCGCCCGGGACGACCGCATCGTCTCCGCGGGCGTCTACCGGCTGGACGCGCGCGGTGAGGTCGAGGACCACTGGTACACGGTGGTCGATCCGCAGCGGGACCCCGGTCCGGTGTGGATCCACGGCCTGACGAGCGAGGCCCTCGAAGGGGCGCCCCTCTTCGGTGACATCGCCGAAGAGTTCGCCACCCGGCTGGAGGGGCGGGTGCTCGTCGCGCACAACGCCGTCTTCGACTGGCAGATGATCGCCCGCGAGTACGCCCGCGCCGGCGCGCAGGCACCGGTGAAGCAGCGGTTGTGCACGATCGTCCTCTCCAAGGAGCTCCGGCTGCCGCTGCCCAATCACAAGCTGGAGTCGCTCGCCGCGCATTTCGGTGTGGTGCAGCAGCGCGCGCACCACGCGCTGGACGACGCGCGGGTGCTCGCGGAGGTGTTCCGGCCCAGCCTGCGGGCCGCGGCGGTGGGCGGGGTGCGGCTGCCGCTGCACGAGTGCCTGCCGCTGACGGAGTGGACCGACCGGCCCCGGGCCGGCCGGCAGGCCGGGTACGGCGGCGACCACCGGTCCACCGGCTGGCGCCCCTCCCGCAAGCGGCCCGCCTGCCCCTACCCCAACCCGGGGCGGTACCAGCCGGGCGAGCCGCTCAGGCAGGGCATGCGGGTCGCGTTCTCCGGTGACACCTCCGTGGAGCGGGACCTGCTGGAGGACCGGGCGACCGAGGCCGGGCTGCACGTCGCCACCAGCCTGTCCCGGCTGACCAGCCTCCTCGTCACCAATGATCCGGACTCGGGCACGTCCAAGGTGGTCAAGGCCCGGCAGTACGGCACCCCGGTCGTGGACGAGGCGGCCTTCGGCCAGCTGCTCGGTGACGTCGCCCCCGCGTCGGAGGGCTGACCGCGCCGACGGCCGGCGGGGCGCCGTCCGCCCGCCGGGTCCAAAGGACCGTACGGACGGGTGATTGCCGGACGACTCGCCCGCCGCCCGCTCGCCCGTACCGGACCGGTGGGCCCACCCTGTGGCGCATGGCGACATGCGAAGTGTGCGGCAACAGTTACGGAATGACCTTCGAGGTGCACGCGCAGGGCGCGGTGCACGTCTTCGACTGCTTCTCCTGTGCGATCCACCGGATGGCCCCGATCTGCGAGCACTGCCGGGTGCAGATCATCGGCCAGGGCGTGGAGGCCGAGGGCCACTGGTACTGCGGCGCCCACTGCGCCCGCGCGGAGGGAAGGGCGGGCATCGTCGACCGGGTGTGAGGACGCACCCGCCTGAATACACCCCATGGCCCTGGTTGTACGGTCGTGGGGTGTACCGCTTCCTGTTGTCCCGCCAGTGGGTGATCCTCACCTTTCTGGCACTCGTGCTCATCCCGACGATGGTCGAGCTGGGCTTCTGGCAGTTGCACCGTCATGAGCGCCGGGTCGCCCTGAACCAGGTGATCGCCAACTCCCTGGCGGCCGAGCCGGTGCCCGCCAGGTCCCTGACCTCGCCCGGAGCGAAGGTTGAGCACGAGCACCTGTACCGCAGGGTGACGGCGAAGGGGAGCTTCGACACCGCCGACGAGGTCGTCGTGCGCCGCCGTACCAACGCGGACGACGAGGTCGGCTACCACGTGCTGACCCCGTTCGTCCTCGAGGACGGCAGGATCCTGCTGGTCAACCGGGGCTGGGTGCCCTCGGACGGCCCGAGCCAGAGCGCGTTCCCGGAGATCCCCCCGCCGCCCGAGGGCGAGATCACCGTCACCGGGCGGCTGATGCAGGACCAGACGACCGAGGACAGCGGCATCAAGAACCTCGAGGGCCTGCCCGACCGGCAGATCATGCTGATCAACAGCGAGCTGGAGGCCGAGCGGCTCGGCAGGGAGGTCCTCGGCGGCTACGTCGACCTGACGGAGCCCGGACCGGGCGGTGACACCCCGCAGCTGATCGCCGAACCCGTGCACGACGAGATCGGCCCGCACATGGCGTACGCCGTCCAGTGGTGGCTGTTCGCCGCGGGCGTCCCCGTCGGCTGGGTGGTCCTGGTCCGCCGCGAGGTACGGGAGCGGGCGGAGCAGGCGGCTGCCGGGACGGCGGACGCGGCGGAGACCGGCCAGCCCGCGGCTGTCTAGAGCACGCTCGGCGCCGCCCCTGATTGCCGCCCCCGGCGGCCGGGCATCCGCACCTCGTGCACCGTATCGAGGACTACGCGCTCATCGGCGACGAACAGACCGCTGCCCTGGTGGGCGCGGACGGGTCCGTCGACTGGCTCTGCCTGCCCCGCTTCGACTCCGGCGCCTGCTTCGCCCGGCTGCTCGGCGACGAGGACAACGGTCACTGGCGCATCGCGCCGCTGGGCGCCGAGCGGTACACGCGCCGCGCCTACCGCCGGGACACCCTCGTCCTGGACACCGAGTGGGAGACCGACGAGGGCGCGGTGCGCGTCACCGACCTGATGCCGCAGCGCGACCGCGCCCCCGACCTGGTGCGCATCGTCGAGGGCGTACGCGGCGAGGTGACCGTCCGCAGCACGCTGCGGCTGCGTTTCGACTACGGCTCGGTGGTGCCCTGGATGCGCAGGGCCGACGGCCACCGGGTGGCGGTCGCGGGGCCGGACTCGGCGTGGCTGCGCAGTGTGCCGGAGGTGCCCACCTGGGGCGAGGACCTCGGCACGCACTCCGAGTTCACGGTCGGGCCGGGCGAACGGGTCGCGTTCGTCCTCACCTGGCACCCCTCCCACGAGCCGCGCCCGCCGCTGGTCGACCCGTACTCCTCGCTGCGGCACAGCATCGCCGACTGGCGCGCGTGGGCGTCCCGGTGCCGTTACACCGGCCCGCACCGGGACGCGGTGGTGCGGTCCCTGATCACGCTCAAGGCGCTCACCTACTCCCCCACCGGGGGGATCGTCGCCGCGCCCACCACCTCGCTGCCGGAGGAGCCGGGCGGGGTACGCAACTGGGACTACCGCTTCTGCTGGCTGCGCGACTCCACGCTGACCCTGAGCGCGCTGCTGGCGGCCGGGTACCAGGAGGAGGCGGAGGCCTGGCGCGACTGGCTGCTGCGCGCGGTCGCGGGCGATCCGGCGGATCTGCAGATCATGTACGGGCTGGCGGGCGAGCGGCGGCTGCCCGAGTCCGAGCTGCCGTGGCTGTCCGGCTTCGGCGGCGCCACCCCGGTACGGGTCGGCAACGACGCCGTCAACCAGCTCCAGCTGGACGTGTACGGCGAGGTCGTGGACTCGCTGGCGCTGGCCCGGCGTTCGGGCCTGCCCCCGCGCCCGGACGTGTGGGCCCTGCAGACCGTGCTGCTGGACTTCCTGCGCACGGCCTGGCGGCAGCCGGACGAGGGGCTGTGGGAGGTGCGCGGCGGCCGCCGCCACTTCGTGCACTCCAAGGTGATGGTGTGGGTGGCCGCGGACCGTGCGGTAGGCCTCCTGGAGGAAAGCCCGGACCTCGGGGGCGACCTCGACGGCTGGCGCGCGTTGCGCGACGAGGTGCACCGTGACGTGTGCGAGAAGGGGTACGACAAGGAGCGCAACACGTTCACGCAGTCCTACGGCTCGCGCGAACTGGACGCCGCGCTGCTGCTGATCCCCCGGGTGGGTTTTCTGCCGCCCGACGATCCCCGGGTGCTCGGCACGATCGACGCGATCCGCGCGGAGCTGGGCCAGGACGGGTTCGTACGCCGCTACACCCCGGACGCCGCGCCCGTCGACGGCCTGCCCGGTGAGGAGGGCACGTTCCTGGTGTGCTCGTTCTGGCTCGCGGACGCCCTGCACATGGCGGGCCGGACGGATCAGGCACGCGAGCTGTTCGAGCGGCTGCTGGGGCTGGCCAACGACGTGGGTCTGCTGGCGGAGGAGTACGACGCGGTGGGCGGGCGGCTGCTGGGCAACTTCCCGCAGGCGTTCAGCCACATCGGCCTGGTGAACACCGCCCTCGCCCTGTTCGGGGGCGAAAAGGCAGAAGAGGCAGAATAGGGCCATGGATCTTGGACTGAAGGACCGGGTGTACGTCGTCACCGGGGCGACCCGCGGGCTGGGCAACGCCGCCGCGCGCGAGCTGGTCGCGGACGGTGCGAAGGTGGTCGTCACGGGGCGGGAGGAGCAGAGCGTCGCCGAGGCGGTCGCCGGTCTCGGGCCGAACGCGGTCGGCGTGGCGGTCGACAACGCCGACCCCCGGACACCGGCGCGGCTGATCGCGACCGCGCGTGAGCGGTTCCACCGTTTCGACGGCCTCCTCGTCAGCGTGGGCGGACCGCCGCCCGGGTTCGTCGCCGACACCACCGACGAGCAGTGGCGGTCGGCGTTCGAGTCGGTGTTCCTGGGCGCGGTACGACTGGCCCGTGCCGCCGCCGCGGAGCTGGGCGAGGGCGGGGTCATCGGCTTCGTGCTGTCCGGCTCGGTGTACGAACCGCTCCCCGGCCTGACCATCTCCAACGGCCTGCGCCCCGGGCTCGCCGGCTTCGCCAAGTCCCTCGCGGACGAGCTGGGCCCGCGCGGCATCCGCGTCGTGGGGGTGCTTCCCGGGCGGATCGACACGGACCGGGTCCGGGAACTCGACGCCCTCTCCGCCGACCCGGAGGCCACCCGTCAGGCGGCCCAGTCCCGCATCCCCCTGCGCCGCTACGGCACCCCGGCCGAGTTCGGCCGCACCGCGGCCTTCCTCCTCTCCCCGGCCGCCTCCTACGTCACCGGCGTCATGGTCCCGGTGGACGGCGGGGTGCGGCACGGGTTCTAGGGGCGCGTCCGGCGCCGGGGTCCGTCCGGTTCCGGGGCGGGGGCCGGGGTCAGCTGACGCGTTCCGCGCGGTGTTTGACCGCTCGCAGGCGGACCTCGGCCGGGAGGGTGGCCAGGCCCGCCGCCTCACGGGCATGGGTGAGGGCTCCGGTGGTGAGGGTCTTCAGCGCGGTGCCGGGGTCGACGTGGGGCTCCAGGCGGAGGCGGACGTGGGTCCGCGGGGCACCGCGGCGGCCGGTCAGCCGGACGTGGGCCTGGTCGACGCCGTCCAGCCCGCCCGCCTCCTCGGCGAGGACCGCCTCCAGGGCCCGGCCGCGCAGGACCGCTCCGTCGCCGTCGCCGGTGTCGACGAACACCTCGGCCGGCCGGCGCCGGCGCAGGACCGCGACCAGCCACCAGAGCAGGAGCAGGACGAGGACCGCGAGTGCGGCGATCACGACGGGCCACCACCAGCCCGTGTCCCGCCACCGGGTCCGCTCGGCGTCGCTCAGCAGGACGTCGTGCCGTCCGTGGTGCAGCCACCAGGAGGGCGCCGGCGCTCCCAGCCCGACGGCCAGCACGGCCCCGCCGAGGGCCACCAGGAGCAGGCCCGTGATCCCGAGCAGCACACGGTTGACGATCCTGTTCACCGGCCTCACCCCTTCCGGCCGGGACGTCGTACCCGCACCGACAGGGCGGGCGGCCGGGACAGCCCCAGGCCCCCGACGGCGTCGGCGAGTACCGCGTCCAGGTCGGCCCGTACGTCGTCCAGTTCACGGAAGTGCGACACCGCGCGGACGTCGGCCCGCCTGCGGGTCACCCGTACCCGCGCCGTCTGCACCCCGGCGATCTCCATGGCCCGGTCCCGCAGCGCCATCGCCGCCGCGTCCCGGTCGAGTGCGGCGCGGACGTCGGGGTGGGTGCGGCGCATCGGGAGCAGGGCCCGCAGCCCGGGGGTGAGGGCCAGCAGGAGCAGCCAGAGCCCGAGGGCGGCGGCGATCCCGGCGCCCAGCAGCACCCAGACGTCGTCCAGGGGCCGTTCGGCCAGTTGGCGGGCCAGTTCCCGGCGCCAGCCCATCGCGGGCCGGCCGGCGCGCACCGCGACGATGTCGTACAGGAACGCCACCGCGATCACCAGGAGCAGCAGTGCGAGCAGGCCCGCGGGGACCTTGCGCGCCGACCAGAAGCGCCGGGGGCCCGGGGCCGCGGCGCCGACCGGCCCGGGCGGCGGTGTCTTCTCCAGGACGGTGCCCGCGGGCTGCTCGGCGGCTCCGGGTTCGCTCATCGGGTCCTCCTCCCCCGTGCCGCGCCCGGTGCCGCCGCCAGGTGCAGCCGTTCCACCTGGACGACGACCTCCGGCACCTGCATGCCCGCCAGCACGGACACCCGCTCGACCACCTGGCGGCGTACCCGCCCGCACCGGCCGCCGATGTCGCCGGGATAGCCGAGTTCGACGTGGACGCGGACCCGCGCGGTGTCGTCGCTGTGGACGACGACCGTGGCGTGCGGCGGCTCGGCGTCCGGGGGCAGCGGTCCGAGCGCCTCACGGGCCGCCTGGGAGGCGATCTTCGCGACCACCCGGTCGGCGATCCTGGTCGCACCGCGCTCACCCGGCGGCATGACGACGCGGGCGCCGTCGGCCCCGTCTTCCCCCGTGCTCACCGGTGTCACCTCCGACGATCGTCACGGGGACGGAAAAAGTCACCGAGCTCCAGGTCTCCCTGGAGGAACCGCCCGGCGACGAAACCTACGGCCCCCAACGCGGCCACCAGGACGAAAGCCCCGAATCCGCCGAAGTATCCGGCGAAGCCCAGCGCCATGCCGGCGATCATGCCGACCACGGCCATGTTCATGGTGCTCTCCTCAGTTCCTCAGCTCCTCGGCTCATCACGGGTCGCCTCACTGGAGGCGGCTCTCCGACTCCTCGTCCTCCTCGTCCGGCAGCTTCACGTCGCTCACCGCGATGTTGACCTCGACCACCTCGAGACCGGTCATCCGCTCGACCGCCGCGACGACGTTCTCCCGCACGGCCTTGGCGACATCGCTGATGGAGACGCCGTAGTCGACGACGATCTCCAGATCCAGCGCGGTCTGCACCTCGCCGACCTCGGCCTTCACTCCACGCGTCACCGATTTCGCCCCGCCCGGCACCCGGTCGCGCACGGCCCCGAAGGTCCGGGACAGGCCGCTGCCCATGGTGTGCACGCCGAGCACGTCCCGCGCGGCGAGACCGGCGATCTTCTCCACGACGCCGTCGGCGATCGTGGTGCGGCCGCGGGTGGCGGGGTCGCCGCCGCCGCGCCGGGTGCCCGGCCCCTTGCGCCCGGAGGTGTCCGGCGCGCTCTTCTCGAGGTCGCTGGCCCTCGTCGAGCCGCCCTCCGTCATGTCGCTCATCGGTGCACGTCCCTTCCGGTCGTCGTCCACATGCCCACCGTATGCGTGGTTGCGTGGTGGCGCGCCGTGGATACGGCAGGCTGGAGGAATGACGGCGGACCGGTGGACGCGGACAGTGCGACAGCAGTTGGGACTGGGCAGGCTTGTGCCCCTGGGCGGAGCGCGGGACGGCGCGTGGATCTCCGAAGCGGCCGCCGGGCAGGCCCTGCGGCGCGCGGTGGTGCGGGACTCACCGGACGTGCGCGTGGACGAAGTGCGGATCGCGCTCGCCGATCCGCGGGACGCCGGTGAGCCGGTGGTGCCGCCCCCGCCGAGCGCTCTGCCGCCGGGAGCGCTGCGGGTGACGGTCCGGTTCGCGGCCACGGCGGCCGAGCCGCTGCCGGTGACGGCGGACCGGCTGCGGGCGGTGCTGTCGCGGGCCGCGGCGGAGCGGATCGGGCTGGTGGTGGCGGAGGTGGACCTGCGGGTGACCGAACTGCTGGACCCGCGGGGCGGGCCGCCTCCGGGTCCGGCGCCGGACGCGGCGGGCGGACCCGCGGACGGGTCGGCCGACGCCTCACCGGCCGGCGCGCCGGAGCCCGGTGACTCCGACGGGAGCCGGGTGGCCGCCGCGGCGCTCGCCGTCCCGGGGGTGTCCCGGCTGACGGGCACCCTGGGCCACCCGGTGCACCTGACGGCTCACCCGCAGCCCGGTGGGGCCTCTCTGGCCCGCCGTCACGCGCGCGTGGACCTCGCCGCCCTGGCGGACCACCGGGCGGTGGACGTGGCCCAAGCGGTCCGCTCGGCGGTGTCGGCCGCCCTGCCGGACCGCCCGACGGTGGCGGTACTGGTCACGGCGCTCGACTGACGCTCTCCCCCGGCTCCCCCGTGCCTCGGCCGCGCCTCACCGGTTCCTCATCGGTGAGGCGCCGGTCCCTCACTCGCCGAGACCGGCCAGGTCCCGCAGCCTGCGGCCCTGGGCCGCGCGCTCGGCGATCCGCTGCTCCTCGTACGTACGCTCCTGGGCGCCCCGCAGCAGCGCCTTCGTCTCGATCACGGCGTCGCGGGGCGCGGCCAGCAGCGCCGCCGCGAGGTCGCGCACCGCCGAGTCCAGTTCGTCGCCCGGCACGGCGAGGTTGGCCAGCCCGGTGCTCACGGCCTCCTCGGCCGTGACGAACCGCCCGGTCACGCAGATCTCCAGCGCGCGGGCGTACCCGACGAGCCCGACCAGCGGATGCGTGCCGGTCAGGTCCGGTACCAGCCCCAGGCTGGTCTCGCGCATGGCGAACTGGACGTCGTCCGCGACGATCCGCAGGTCACAGGCGAGGGCCAGCTGGAAACCGGCCCCGATGGCGTGCCCCTGCACGGCCGCGACGGACACGAGGTCGCTGCGCCGCCACCAGGTGAACGCCTCCTGGTACTCGGCGATGGACGCGTCGAGCCCGGCCTCCCCGCTGCGCGCGAGCTCGACGAACGAGGTCTCGCCCTCGATTCCCTCGGGCGTGAGCATCTGCCGGTCGAGCCCGGCGGAGAAGGACTTGCCCTCACCCCGGAGCACCACGACCCGGACGGAGCCCGGCAGCAGCCGACCCGCCTCGGTCAGCGCGCGCCACAGAGCGGGGCTCTGCACGTTGCGCTTGGCCGGGTTGGTCAGCGTCACCGTGGCGATCGCGCCGTCGACGGTGAGCCGTACGCCGTCCTTGTCGAGTACCGGACCGAGGTCCTGGGCGGGCGAAGCCATGGGGCGCCTCCGATGGGTGCGGTCGTCTTCCGCGCCGCACGACGGCGTGGAGCCGTCCTGCGGCACAGCTGAGTGACTGCACAGTAACCACCCGGCCGGTCAGTCGGCCGACCGGGTGGCCACCATCGGGATCGAGGGGCGGCGCCCGGAATCAGGCCGAAGGGGCCTTCTTGCCTCGCGTCGCCCCGCCACGCCCTCGGAGCGTGACGCCCGACTCGCTGAGCATGCGGTGCACAAAGCCATACGAGCGGCCGGTTTCCTCGGCCAACGCCCGGATGCTCGCACCGGCGTCGTACTTCTTCTTCAGGTCTGCCGCGAGCTTGTCGCGCGCGGCGCCGGTCACCCGGCTGCCCTTCTTCAGAGTCTCGGCCACCCGTGCCTCCTCATGGGAAGTGCGCTCTGGTCTCCTCATGATCACCCCTCTCGGGCCCGATGGCCACCCATTCGGCAAGGTCCGTGCGACAAGGTGGTGACGACAGGAGCGCATCCCCACAAACGGAGTAAGGGATTCCGCCGGATGCCGCGGACACCACCGAACGGGTTGCTCCGCGAAGTCCCAGGTCAGAAAGGTGTCGCGGCCGAGCCCCGGTGGATCAGGGGCTCGGCCGCGAAACACGGTGAGAACACACCTCGGTACGAGGAGATCTCACACGAATGATGGATCACCGATGGGCCGAATGATCCATACCCGGTGGATCACGCCCTCGGTCATGTCAGCAGTCACTCCCGCGGTCGCGCCTGCCGTCACGCGCGCGGCGGGCCGGGGCCGCTCGGGCGAGGGTCCCGGGGCAGCTCAGGCGAGGGCGACGAGGTCCGCGTAGTCGGCGCCCCACAGGTCCTCGACTCCGTCCGGCAGCAGGATGATCCGCTCCGGCTGGAGCGCCTCGACGGCGCCCTCGTCGTGGGTGACCAGGACGACCGCGCCCTTGTAGGTGCGCAGCGCGCCGAGGATCTCCTCGCGGCTGGCCGGGTCGAGGTTGTTGGTGGGCTCGTCGAGGAGGAGCACGTTCGCCGAGGAGACCACGAGGGTCGCGAGCGCGAGACGGGTCTTCTCGCCGCCGGAGAGGACACCGGCGGGCTTGTCGACGTCGTCGCCGGAGAACAGGAACGAGCCGAGCACCTTGCGGACCTCGACGAGGTCCATGTCGGGCGCGGCGGAGCGCATGTTCTCCAGCACCGTGCGGTCCTGGTCGAGGGTCTCGTGCTCCTGGGCGTAGTAGCCGACCTTGAGCCCGTGGCCGGGCACGACCATGCCGGTGTCGGGCTGTTCCACTCCGGCGAGGAGACGCAGCAGGGTGGTCTTGCCCGCACCGTTGAGACCGAGGATGACGACCCGGGAGCCCTTGTCGATGGCCAGGCCGACGTCGGTGAAGATCTCGAGGGAGCCGTACCACTTCGACAGGCCCTCGGCGGTCAGCGGGGTCTTGCCGCAGGGCGCCGGGTCGGGGAAGCGCAGCTTGGCGACCTTGTCCGACTGGCGGACGTCCTCGAGGCCGGCCAGCAGGCGCTCCGCGCGGCGGGCCATGTTCTGCGCGGCGACCGTCTTGGTGGCCTTGGCACGCATCTTGTCGGCCTGGGAGTTGAGGGCCGCGGCCTTCTTCTCCGCGTTCTGCCGCTCGCGCCTGCGGCGCTTCTCGTCGGCCTCGCGCTGCTGCTGGTAGAGCTTCCAGCCCATGTTGTAGACGTCGATGGTGGAGCGGTTGGCGTCCAGGTAGAACACCTTGTTGACGACCGTCTCGACCAGGTCGACGTCGTGGGAGATGACGATGAAGCCGCCGCGGTAGGACTTGAGGTAGTCGCGCAGCCAGACGATCGAGTCGGCGTCGAGGTGGTTGGTCGGCTCGTCGAGCAGCAGGGTGTCCGCGTCGGAGAACAGGATGCGGGCCAGTTCGACACGGCGGCGCTGACCGCCGGAGAGCGTGTGCAGCGGCTGGCCCAGGACCCGGTCGGGCAGGTTCAGCGCGGCGGCGATGGTGGCGGCCTCGGCCTCGGCGGCGTATCCGCCCTTGGTGAGGAACTCCGTCTCCTGGCGCTCGTACTGCTTGAGGGCCTTCTCCCGGGTGGCGCCCTGGCCGTTCGCGATGCGCTGCTCGTTCTCGCGCATCTTGCGGATCAGGACGTCCAGTCCGCGGGCGGAGAGGATGCGGTCGCGGGCGAGTACGTCGAGGTCGCCGGTGCGGGGGTCCTGGGGGAGGTAGCCGACCTCGCCGGAGCGGGTGACGCTGCCCGCGGCGGGGATGCCCAGGCCGGCGAGGACTTTGGTGAGCGTGGTCTTGCCGGCGCCGTTGCGGCCGACCAGGCCGATGCGGTCGCCCTTGGTGACGCGGAAGGTGGCGCTTTCGATGAGGACACGGGCACCGGCGCGCAGCTCGATGCCGGAGGCGGAGATCACGGGTCAGACTCCAGGCGGTGGGGTCCCCTGCTCGAACGGAGCCCGGGGGAAGTCGGCGGTGGGCGGCTGAGGGCGTTCCCGCCGTCTAATGCACAAGGAGAATGGCCATGCGGGCCATTCTAACGGGGCCGCGCAACCACTTTTCCGGTGTGCGGGTGTGCGATGCCTCGCGCCCGGCCGGGTCACGGGGCGTTGTCAGTGACCGGTGCCAGACTGTCGGCGGGTCGGGTTTCTGGTGATTTTCCCGTCGCGGTGCTTCCGGCTGCGGGAGGTGAGGAGCGGGGGCCATGGCAGGTACGGGTGGCGGACGTCCGAGCGTCTTCCCGACGCTGGTGTACGCGGACGCGAAGGCGGCGATCCGGCAGCTCACGGAGGCCTTCGGCTTCACGGAGCTGTCGGTGTACGAGGGCGAGGACGGCTCGGTGCTGCACGCCGAACTGGTGCAGGGCAACGGCGCGGTGATGCTGGGTTCCCAGGGCCGCGGCGGTGTGTTCGACACGGCGATGAAGGGTGCGGGGCCCGCGGGGGTGTACGTCGTCGTGGACGACGTCGACGCACACCACCGGCGGGCGGCGGCACAGGGCGCGGAGATCCTGACGCCCCCGACGGACCAGGACTACGGCTCGCGGGACTACACGGCCCGGGACCTCGAGGGCAACGTCTGGAGCTTCGGTACGTACGCGCCCGGGACCGGGGCCTGAGCCCGGTCCCGGGCGGTGGAGCCGGGATGTCGCCCGCGCGGGCCTGCGGGATCTCGCCGGGACTCCGCGGGACGGCGGTGGTGGTGTCAGCCTCCGGTGTGCACCTGGAAGGCCGCCCGCCGGACCGCTTTGGCCAGAGCCGGGTCGGGGTGCGCGGCGGCGAGCGCGACCAGTACCTGCACGGTGCGCGGGTGTCCGACCGCGCGCACCTCGTTCAGCAGCGCGGGGACGGTCGGCTGGACCGCGGACTCCAGGTGCCGTACCAGCAGCGGGGCCTCACCGTGGTCGGCGACCGCGGCGGCGGTGTCCACCCACAGCCAGGTGGCCTCGTCCCGGGTGAGGACCTGGTGGGCGTCCTCGGGGTCGGCGCCCTCGTGCTCGGCCAGCCACAGCAGGGCGTAGGGCCGCAGCGTCGGCTCGTCGTGCACGGCGCGGACCTCGGGTTCGGCGGGGGCGCCGACCACGCGCAGCGCCTCGAAGGCGAGGCCGCGCAGGAGGGCGTCCTCACCCCGGGCGGCGTCGAGCAGTTCGGTGACGGCGCCGGCGACCGGGCGGGCGGCGAGCCAGGCGCGGTACTCGGCGCGGGCCGCGTTGGGGCGCAGCTGGGCGCAGCCGCGGAGCATGTCCTCGGCGCTCTGCTCGATGTTCCCGGCGGGGCTCTGCGCGGCGACGCAGATCTGCTCCAGCTTGACCCAGACCGCCCAGCTGCCGAGCGGGGTGAGCGTGGCCTGTCCCTCGCCGTAGGTGAGGGCGCCCACCGCGGCGAGGGCGCGCAGGGCCCATTCGAGAAGCGGGGCGAGCGGGGCGTCGGCGGCGCCCGGCTCGACGGGCGCGGGCCGGGCGGACCGGAGCGCGAGGGCGGGGCCGGGCCCGGGGTGGGCGGCGTCGGCGGAGTGGGGCGCGTAGTCGACCTCGCAGCGCTCCGTGCGCAGTTCGGTGACCCGTTGCTGCAGGAGGTCGAGGAGCTGGGGCACGGGGACGGGCCCGGCCGAGAGCTGGAGGAAGGAGAGCACCTGCGGCATGGCCGAGACGACCTCGCCGACGGTGGCGGGTTCGTGGCCCTCGGGTTCCGGGTGGGCCAGCGACCAGGCGTCGAAGAGGGCGACCCAGCCCCGCAGCACGGCGCTGTCGTCGCGGTCCCAGGCGCGCAGCCGCCAGCCGGGGCGGGCCGTGTCGCCGTGCACCTCGACCAGACCGGCGAGCCGGGCCGTGTCCCAGTCGGCCCGGACCTGAGCCGGGGTCAGGCCCAGATCGTCGGCCGCCCATGCGACGGTCGCGTCGGAGAGGATGGCCTTGCCGGCGGTGGTGGCGCTGCTCCGGCCGGGTCCGAGGGCGGCGTCGGCCCAGCGGGCGACGCGGGCCGCGCCGGCCAGACCGGAGCGTGCCGTCCTGGCCAGCTCCGCGGGGGCCGGTGTGCCTTCCGGAGGGCGCGGCGCAGGACGGCGCGAGCGCTGCTGGTTCATCGCCCTGGGGGCGGCGGCCAGGGGTCGCGGGCGGACAAGTCGAAGCCTGGAGTCGCGCGGGATACGGGACGTCACGGGTGCAGTCTTGCGGTTGACGGTCCGAAAACCCAAACGGAATGTCACCGGCGGCGACGGAGAGGGCCAACGCACCGGGTCGCGCGGGCGGTCGAGGGGCGGTGGCAGGCCGGCGCCACGGCCCGGAGCGGAATCCCGACGAGGACCCGCACCACCGGCCACCCGGCCGCCCGACCGCCCGACCGGCCGCCCGGCCGCCCGCCGGAGCGGACGAGGCGGGCGCGGAGGGCACGGCGGTCACATGCCGAAGGAGCGGAGGTCACATGAGCGGGGTGAGGAAGCGGCGCAGGGCCTCTTCGTAGGCGTCCTGGTCGGCGTTCCACATGGCGCCGTGCGGAGCGTCCTCGACCGTGAGCAGGGTGACCGTGTTGGGCTGGGCGGCGGCCAGGCGGCGGGAGAGCCGCCAGGGGGCCACCACGTCGCCGGGGCCGTGGACGATCAGGGTGGGGACGCCGATGTGTTCCGCCTCCGCCGTGCCGGGGTGGTGGTCGCCGTAGCGGCCGGTGCGGCCCTGGGCGGCGCGGACCGCCAGCGGCAGCAGCGCGCCCGGGGTGCGGCGGGCGGCGGCGAGGGCGCGCAGGGTCGATTCCCAGCTGAGCACCGGGGAGTCGAGGACGAGCCCGGCGATGCGGTCGCGCAGGGTGGAGCGGGCCGCGGCGCGCAGCGCCATGGTCGCGCCGGTGGACCAGCCGAGCAGGACGACCTGCCGCGCGCCGGCGTCCAGCGCGTGGCGGATCGCCGCGTCGAGGTCGCGCCACTCGGTCTCGCCGAAGTGGTTGAGGCCGTCGGGTGAGCGCGGTGCGCCCGGATCGCCCCGGTATGAGGGGACCAGTATCGGGAAGTGGTGGCGGTGCAGGAACTCCATGACGTTCATGGGGTGTTCCCGGGTGGCGCCGAGGCCGTGCACCGCGAGCACCCAGGTGTCCCGGACGCCCGGCAGGAACCAGGCGGGAAGGGGGCCGAGTTCGCCGGGGACCTCGATGTCGGTGTGGTCCAGGCCCAGTGCGGTGCCCGGGTCCCCTACGTACAGGTTCGGGGTGAGCCACGCCCGGTCGCCGGGCTTCAGGGTGCCCCGCACGACGCGTTCGAGACGGCGTACGACGGTGTCGGCGGAATCCGACACGCCTTCCAGCACGGGTCCGACGACCGCGTGGGAGTCGTCACCGGTGAGGCCGTAGCGGCCGGGGCGCAACGCGGCGAGGTCCCGGGTGAGGCTGACCTGGCCGGCCGCGGTGGCGTGCACGGTGAGCCGGGGCTCGGTGGGCAGCGGCCTGCCCGGCGGCGCCTTGAGGGCCGCGTCGCTGGCGAGCCGGCCGGCCGCCACCGCGGCGGCGCCGGCACCTATCACGGCGGTGACGGCAGCGGCCGTCGCTCTGGCAGTGCGCACGGAACCCAGTGTCCCGGCGGACCGGCCACCCGGCCAGTGGACGTCCCTCCCGGGCGGCGCCTCAGCCGCGCTGCCCGTAGCCCCGCAGGCGGTCCGTGACCTCTGCCAGCTGGTCGGCCGACAGGAGGGCCGGGGAGCGGCCCGGGACGGACGAGGCGGTCAGCCAGAGCCTGCACATCCACTCCAGCTGGGCGGTGCGGTCGTAGGCCTGGTCGAGGGTGGTGCCGTGGGTGAGGGTGCCGTGGTTCCTCAGGAGGCAGCCGGTGCGGCCGTCGAGGGCACGCAGCATGTGCTCGGCCAGCTCGTCGGTGCCGTACGTCGCGTACGGGGCGACCCGGACGGGCCCGCCGAGCGCGGCGGCCATGTAGTGGACGAGCGGGAGTTCGTCGACGAGCGTGGAGACCGCCGTCGCGTGCACGGCGTGTGTGTGCACCACGGCGCGGGCGCCGGTCGTGCGGTACACCGCGAGGTGCATGGGCAGCTCGCTGGTCGGGACCAGGGTGCCGAGGACCTGGCGGCCGGCGAGGTCGACACCGGTCACGTCGTGCGGGGTCAGCCGGTCGTAGGGCACTCCCGACGGTGTCACCAGCACGGTCGGACCGACCCGCACCGAGACGTTTCCGGAAGTACCGACGACGAGTCCGTCGGAGACGGTCCGCCGGGCGGCCTCGACGAGGCCGGTCCAGGCGCGCGCCTCCTCGTCACTCACCTGACGTCGCTGCTCGGTCATGCCGTGATCCTGCCGGGTGACGAAGGTCTCTTCAACGGCTCCGCGGTCGGCCGCGAACGCCCGCTGACGGAGTCACAGCCCTTCAGCCGCACCGGCGCGGATGGGTCATGGTGGACGTACGGCCACCCGATGGAACGAGAACACCCACCACGGTCATCCACGCGCCCATCCCAGTTCATCTTCTGTTCACCCAGGTTACCTACGTTCAACGCGCCAATGACTTCGAACGATTGCCTGGGTAAATGGAAAGCTTCTCGCTGATCCTCGCGATTGTGGTGGTAACCGCACTCGCGTTCGATTTCACGAACGGTTTCCACGACACCGCGAACGCGATGGCGACAACCATTTCGACCGGTGCTCTCAAGCCCAAGGTCGCGGTGGCCATGTCCGCCGTGCTGAACCTGGTGGGCGCCTTCCTCTCCGTGGAGGTCGCCAACACGATCTCCAAAGGCCTCGTCGACGAGGCCGGCATCCGTCCCGAGGTCATCTTCGCCGCACTGGTCGGCGCGATCCTCTGGAACCTCCTGACCTGGCTGGTCGGTCTGCCGTCCAGCTCCTCGCACGCCCTGATGGGCGGCCTGATCGGTGCCACCGTCGCCTCGGCGGGCTTCGGCGCGGTGCACGGCGACGTCCTGGTCACCAAGGTGCTGATCCCCGCGATCGCCGCGCCGCTGGTCGCCGGCCTCGCCGCGATGTTCGCCACGCGGCTGACCTACCGTCTGGGCAAGAAGGCCGACGGCAAGGCGTCCGAGAAGGGCTACCGGGCGGGTCAGATCGCCTCCGCCGGCCTCGTCTCCGTGGCCCACGGCACCAACGACGCGCAGAAGACGATGGGCATCATCACCCTGGCCCTGGTCGCCGGCGGCGCCCTCGCCCCGGCCTCCGACCCGCCCCTGTGGGTCATCGTCTCCGCGGGCGTCGCCATCGCGCTCGGCACCTACCTCGGCGGCTGGCGCATCATCCGCACGATGGGCAAGGGCCTGACGGACCTCCAGCCGCAGCAGGGCTTCGCCGCCCAGACCAGCGCCGCGACGGTCATCCTGGCCTCCTCCCACCTCGGCTTCTCCCTCTCCACCACGCACTCGGTCTCCGGTGCCGTGATGGGTGCGGGCCTGGGCCGCAAGGGCGGTGTCGTCCGCTGGTCGACGGCCACCCGGATGTTCGTCGCCTGGGGTCTGACGCTGCCGGCGGCGGCCCTGGTCGGGGCCATCGCCGAACTGGTCTGCCGAGCCGGCAGCTGGGGCACCGCCGTCGTCGCCGTCTTCCTGGTCGCCTCCAGCGCGGCGATCTGGAAGATCTCCCGGCGGGAGGTCATCGACCACACCAACGTCAACGGCCACGATGAGGCCGACGGTTCAGCCGCCGCCGAGGAGTCGGCCGGCGTGGTGACCGCCGCCATGGCCGCGGTGACCCCGCCCCCGGCCGGCGAGCTCTCGGCCACCATCCCGGCCCCGGCCGCCGCCGACCCGCCCGCCAAGACCACCGTCTGACCGCGCCCCGGCACGAAGGAAGAAGAGCACCATGCAGATCGACTGGGCGGCCCTCGGTTCCGTCTTCGGCGTCAGCCTCGTGGTCACCGTGGCTCTGGTGGCCCTGTTCACCCTCGGCATCGTCGGCCTGTCCCGCCATGAGCAGGCCGTGGCCCAGGGCCAGTCCGCGGCCCTGGCGGTCGCCGGCGCCTACGCCTGCTTCGCGGCCTGCACGGCGGCGGTGGCGTACGGGATCTATCTGATCATGGCCTGATCAAGGTCGTCTCCGTCCGACGGGCGGTGCGGGGCTTCACGCCCCGCACCGCCCGTTCGCGTTCCCCCCACCCGAACCCCTCTGTGGGTCTCAGCACACTTCAGCCTCGCAGGTCAAAGGCAGGTTGACGGTTCTTCCGGACCGTGGTGGACTGCCGGATGCCAATGCGGCGGCAGGAGAGGAAGCCGGTGGAAGTCCGGCGCGGTCCCGCCACTGTCACCGGGGTGAACACCCCGGGAGCCAGGAACTCTCACCGCCGGTCTCGTCGAACCAGGGCGTGGACACCCTGAGTGAGGACATATCGCCATGCCCGGCTGCCCGTCGAGGTCGACCAGCGACGTTCCCCCCCGACTCGGGGCGGACCTGTCCACCGGATCCCCCACCGGCTGAACCCATGGGTGCCGATCGCGAGTTCGCGTACGGCGCCGCCGCCGGCCTCCTCGGCGACCTGCTCCTCGGCGATCCCCGCCGGGGACATCCGGTCGCCGCTTTCGGGCGGGCCGCGGCTGCCGTGGAACGGATGCTGTGGCGGGACGACCGCGGCCGGGGCGCGTTGCACACCGCCGTCTGCGTCGGCGGTGCCGTCGCGCTGGGGAGCCTTGCCGCCCGGTGCGTACGGTCCTCCCCCGCCGCCTCGGTCGCCCTGACCGGCGCCGCCACCTGGGCCGTCGTCGGCGGGACGTCGCTGGCCCGGGAAGCCCGTGCCATCGGACGGTCCCTGGAGACCGGGACCACCGAGGGCCTCGAGGCGGCGCGGGCCCGGCTGCCGCACCTGTGCGGGCGGGACCCGCAGGCGCTGGACGCCGACGGGATCGCCCGCGCGGTGGTGGAGTCCGTCGCCGAGAACACCTCCGACGCCGTGGTGGGCGCCCTGGTGTGGGGCGCCGTCGCCGGGGTGCCGGGACTGCTCGGGTTCCGGGCCGTCAACACCCTGGACGCCATGGTCGGCCACAAGTCGCCCCGTCACCGGCGCTACGGCTGGGCCTCCGCCCGCCTCGACGACGTCGCCGGGTGGCCCGGGGCGCGGCTGACCGCCGTACTCGCCGCGGTCGCCGGACCGGACCCGCAGGGCGCCCTGCGGGCGTGGCGCGCGGATGCCGCGAAGCACCCCAGCCCCAACGCCGGCCCCGTGGAGGCCTCCTTCGCGGGCGCGCTCGGCGTGCGGCTCGGCGGAACACTGTCCTACGCCGGACGGGTCGAACACCGGCCCGTCCTCAACGGCACCGGCCGTCCCGTGGCCGTGGCGGACATCGACCGGGCGGTACGGCTCTCACGGCGCGTCGGCTGGCTGACGCTCGGCGTCGGTGCCGCCGCGCGGATCGCCGGTACGCGGATCGCCGCCGCACGGATCGCAGGGAAGGGACACAGGTCATGAGCGGTGGGGGTCTGCTGGTCGCCGGTACCACCTCGGACGCCGGCAAGAGCGTGGTGACCGCCGGGATCTGCCGGTGGCTGGTACGGCAGGGCGTCAAGGTCGCGCCGTTCAAGGCACAGAACATGTCGCTGAACTCGTTCGTGACCCGCGAGGGCGCCGAGATCGGGCGGGCGCAGGCCATGCAGGCCCAGGCCTGCCGGGTCGAGCCGACCGCGCTGATGAACCCCGTGCTGCTCAAGCCGGGCGGGGAGCGGAGCAGCCAGGTGGTGCTGCTGGGCAAGGCGGTCGGCGAGATGAGCGCGCGCGGCTACCACGGCGGGCGGCAACAGCAACTGCTGGGCACGGTGCTGGACTGCCTCGCGCAGTTGCGGGGCACGTATGACGCGGTGATCTGTGAGGGGGCCGGCAGCCCGGCCGAGATCAACCTGCGGCGCACCGACATCGTGAACATGGGGATCGCCAGGAACGCCGGGCTCCCCGTCCTCGTCGTCGGCGACATCGATCGCGGCGGCGTCTTCGCCTCCTTCTTCGGCACCGTCGCCCTGCTCTCCCCCGAGGACCAGGCGCTGGTCGCCGGGTTCCTGGTGAACAAGTTCCGGGGCGACGTGTCGTTGCTGGAGCCGGGCCTCGACATGCTGCACGGCCTGACCGGGCGGCACACGTACGGCGTGCTGCCCTTCCGGCACGGGCTCGGTATCGACGAGGAGGACGGGTTGGCGGTGTCCCTGCGCGGCGCCGTGCGGGAGTCGGCCGTCGCCCCGCCGGTCGGCGAGGACGTGCTGCGGGTCGCCGTGTGCGCGGTGCCGCTGATGTCCAACTTCACGGACGTGGACGCGCTGGCCGCCGAACCGGGCGTCGTCGTGCGGTTCGTGGACCGGCCCGAGGAACTGGCCGACGCCGACCTCGTCGTCCTGCCCGGAACCCGCGGAACCGTGCGGGCCCTTCAGTGGCTGCACGAGCGGGGGCTGGCGGCCGCCCTGCGGCGGCGGGCCGCCGAAGGGCGGCCCGTGCTGGGGATCTGCGGGGGTTACCAGATCCTCGGCGAACACATCGAGGACGAGGTCGAAAGCCGCGCGGGGCACGTCGACGGGCTCGGACTGCTGCCCGTACGGGTGCGGTTCGCGCGGGAGAAGACGCTGACCCGGCCCACCGGGGAAGCCCTCGGCGAGCGGGTCGAGGGGTACGAGATCCACCACGGGGTCGCCGACGTACGGGGAGGCACGGCGTTCCTCTCCGATGACAGTGGACACGGCCTGGACGGCTGCCGGGTCGGCCAGACCTGGGGCACGCACTGGCACGGCTCACTGGAGTCCGACGGCTTCCGCCGGGCCTTCCTGCGCGAGGTGGCCGCCGCCGCGGGGCGCCGTTTCGTGCCGGCCCCCGACACCTCCTTCGCCGCGCTGCGCGAGGAGCAGCTCGACCGGCTCGGCGACCTGATCGAACAGCACGCGGACACGGACGCGCTCTGGCGGCTCATCGAGTCGGGCGCGCCGCAAGGACTGCCTTTCATTCCACCGGGAGCACCCGCATGAGCACAGTGTTGTTGTTGTCGACCGCCGACACGGACCTGCTGGCGGCCCGCGCCGCCACCGGCGTCTCCTACCGGATCGGCAACCCGACCCGCGTGGACGTGGCGGCCGGACTGCCCGCGCTGCTCGACGGCGCGGACCTCGCCGTCGTACGGCTGCTGGGCGGCAGACGCGCCTGGGAGGACGGGCTCGCGGCGCTCAGGGCGTCCGGCGTCCCGACGGTGCTGCTCGGCGGGGAGAGCGTGCCGGACGCGGAGCTCATGGCCGAGTCGTCGGTGCCCGCGGGCGTCGTGGCGGAGGCGCTGAAGTACCTGGTGGAGGGCGGCCCCGACAACCTGGCCGAGCTGGCCCGGTTCCTGTCGGACACCGTGCTGCTCACCGGCGAGGGCTTCGAGGAGCCGCGGAAGATGCCGGAGTACGGGGTGCACGGCTCCCGTACCGTCTCGCCGGACC
The DNA here is from genome assembly GCF_029760955.1 of Streptomyces cathayae. Lineage (GTDB taxonomy): Bacteria > Actinomycetota > Actinomycetes > Streptomycetales > Streptomycetaceae > Streptomyces > Streptomyces cathayae. The sequence continues at coordinate 6,187,746 of NZ_CP121682.1, read as the reverse complement.
GTCCGACCGTCGGCGTGCTCTTCTACCGCGCCCACGAGCTGAGCGGCAACACCGCCTTCGTGGACACGCTCTGCGACGCGATCGAGGCACACGGCGCCAACGCCCTTCCGGTGTACTGCGGTTCGCTGCGCGGCGCCGATCCCGGGCTGTACGAGATCCTCGGACGGGCGGACACCCTGGTCGCCACGGTGCTGGCGTCCGGCGGGACGCACGCCTCGCAGGCGTCCGCCGGCGGCGACGAGGAGGCCTGGGACATCGGGGCCCTGGCCGACCTGGACGTGCCGGTGCTGCAAGGGCTGTGCCTGACCTCGTCGCGCGCCGCCTGGGAGGAGTCGGACGCCGCCCTCTCCCCCATGGACGCGGCGATGCAGGTCGCCATCCCGGAGTTCGACGGACGGCTGATCACGGTCCCCTTCTCCTTCAAGGAGCAGGGCCCCGGGGACGTCCCGGTCTACGTGGCCGACCCCGAGCGGGCCGCACGCGTCGCCGGGATCGCCGTACGGCACGCCCGGCTGAAGCACCTGGACAACGCGGAGAAGAAGCTCGCGCTGATCTTCACCGCCTACCCGACCAAGCACTCCCGCGTCGGCAACGCGGTGGGGCTCGACACCCCCGCCTCGGCGGTACGGGTGCTGGACGCCCTGCGGGACGCCGGGTACGGGGTGCACGGGTACCCCGACAACGGCGACGAGTTGATCCACCGGCTCATCGAGGCGGGCGGCCACGACGTGGAGTGGCTGACGGAGGACCAGCTGGCCGCCGCGCCCGCGCGGGTGCCGCTCGCGGACTACCGGGCCTGGTTCGAGAAGCTGGACCCAAAGCTGCGGGACGCGATGACCGAGGCGTGGGGCGAACCTCCGGGTTCGCTGTACGTCGACGGCGAGGACATCGTGCTGGCCTCCCTCCAGTTCGGGAACGTCGTGGTGATGATCCAGCCGCCGCGCGGCTTCGGCGAGAACCCCATCGCCATCTACCACGACCCCGACATGCCGCCGTCGCACCACTACATGGCCGCCTACCGGTGGCTGGAAGCCGCGACATCGGAGGGGGGCTTCGGCGCCGACGCGCTCGTGCACATGGGCAAGCACGGCACCATGGAGTGGCTGCCGGGCAAGGGGCTGGGGCTGAGCGCGGGCTGCGCTCCGGACGCCGTCCTCGGCGACCTCCCGCTGATCTACCCGTTCATCGTCAACGACCCCGGCGAGGGCACCCAGGCCAAGCGGCGCGGGCACGCGACGGTGGTCGACCACCTCGTCCCGCCGATGGCCCGCGCCGACACCTACGGCGACCTGGCGAAGCTGGAGCAGCTCCTCGACGAGTACGCCCTGGTCTCCGACCTGGACCCGGACAAGGCCCCGGCGGTGCGGGCGCAGATCTGGACCCTGATCAAGGCCGCCGAACTCCACCACGACCTGCACGTGGACGACCAGCCGGACGACGACGACTTCGACTCGTTCGTCATGCACGTCGACGGCTATCTGTGCGAGATCAAGGACGTGCAGATCCGCGACGGACTGCACATCCTCGGCGGCGGCCCGGTCGGCGAGCCGCGCGTGAACCTCGTACTGGCGGTGCTGCGCGCCTCGCAGGTGTGGGGCGGACAGGCGAACGCGCTGCCGGGCCTGCGGGCCTCGCTGGCCGAGCACTTCGGGCTGGTGGAGAAGGAGTTGCTGGCCGAGCCCGGTGCCCCGCTGAAGGTGCCGGCCGAGCTGACGGACCTGGTGGACGGTCCGGCGCGGTCGGCCTCCGACGCGATCGACCTGCTGGAGCAGCTGTGCCGGCGGATCGCGGAGGGCATGGAGGAGCGCGGCTGGGCGGTCGAGCGGAGCGCGCCGCTGGTGCGCGAGGTGCTGGGCGCCGAACTCCCGGACGCGGTGGCGGTGGTGGAGTTCGCCTGCCGCGAGGTCGTCCCCCGGCTCGCCCGGACCACGGACGAGATCGGGCACATCCTGCGGGCGCTGAACGGCGGTTACGTCCCGGCGGGCCCGTCGGGTTCGCCGACGCGCGGGCTGGTCAACGTCCTGCCGACCGGCCGGAACTTCTACTCCGTCGACCCCAAGGCGATCCCGTCCCGGCTGAGTTGGGAGGTCGGGCAGTCGCTGGCGGACTCGCTGGTACAGCGGTACCTGCAGGACACGGGTGAGTATCCGAAGTCCGTCGGCCTGACGGTGTGGGGTACGTCCGCGATGCGCACCCAGGGCGACGACATCGCCGAGATCCTGGCGCTGCTGGGCTGCCGTCCGGTGTGGGACGACGCCTCGCGCCGGGTGACCGGCTTCGAGGTGGTGAGGCCGGAGGAGCTGGGCCGGCCGCGCATCGACGTCACGGTCCGCATCTCCGGCTTCTTCCGGGACGCGTTCCCGCACGTCGTGGGGCTGATCGACGACGCGGTGCGGGCGGTGGCGGAGCTGGACGAGCCCGCCTCACAGAACTACGTCCGCGCCCACGCCGACGAGGACACCGCCGAGCACGGCGACCGGCGCCGGGCCACGGCCCGCATCTTCGGCTCCAAGCCGGGCGCGTACGGCGCCGGTCTGCTGCCGCTGATCGACGCGCGGAACTGGCGCAGCGACGCGGACCTGGCCGAGGTGTACGCGGTCTGGGGCGGCTACGCCTACGGGCGCGGGCTCGACGGCCGGGCGGCGCGCGGCGACATGGAGACGGCGTTCCGGCGGATCGCGGTGGCGGCGAAGAACGTCGACACGCGCGAGCACGATATCCACGACGCTGACGACTACTTCCAGTACCACGGCGGCATGGTCGCCATGGTGCGACACCTGACGGGCGAGAGCCCGGAGGCGTACGTCGGGGACTCGGCGACACCGGACCAGGTGAAGACACGCACGCTGGGCGAGGAGACGCACCGTGTCTTCCGGGCGCGGGTGGTCAACCCCCGCTGGATGGCCGCGATGCGCAGGCACGGCTACAAGGGTGCTTTCGAGATGGCGGCGACCGTCGACTACCTCTTCGGCTACGACGCCACGGCCGGGGTCGTGGACGACTGGATGTACGAGAAGCTCAGCGCCGAGTACGTCTTCGACGCCGAGAACCGGGACTTCATGCGGAAGTCGAATCCCTGGGCCCTGAGAGGCATCACCGAACGCTTGCTGGAGGCCGCGGACCGAGGCCTCTGGGCGGAGCCGGACGCAGACACACTCGAGCGGCTGCGTGCCACCTATCTGGAGCTCGAAGGCGACTTGGAGGGCGACGACAAGTGACCACCCCGTTCCCGTTCACGGCCGTTGTCGGGCAGGACGACCTACGGCTCGCGCTGCTGCTCAACGCGGTGTCACCGCAGGTCGGTGGCGTACTGGTCCGTGGGGAGAAAGGGACCGCCAAGTCCACCGCCGTGCGCGCCCTTTCCGCACTGCTGCCGGAGCTGGACGTCGTCTCCGGGTGCCGTTTCTCCTGCACCCCCGGCTCCCCCGACCCCGCGTGCCCGGACGGGCCGCACGAGCCGGGGGCATTCGAGTCGCGGTCGGCGCGGATGGTCGAGCTGCCCGTCGGTGCCTCCGAGGACCGGCTGGTGGGTGCGCTCGACATCGAGCGGGCGCTCGCGGAGGGTGTGAAGGCGTTCGAGCCGGGTCTGCTGGCCGACGCGCACCGCGGGATCCTCTACGTCGACGAGGTCAATCTCCTGCATGACCACCTCGTCGACCTCCTGCTCGACGCCGCCGCCATGGGTGCCTCGTACGTCGAGCGCGAGGGTGTCTCCGTGCGGCACGCGGCGCGTTTCCTGCTCGTCGGGACCATGAACCCCGAAGAAGGCGAGTTGCGACCCCAGCTGTTGGACCGTTTCGGGCTCACCGTGGAGGTGTCCGCCTCGCGGGAGCCCGATCAGCGGGTGGAGGTCGTCCGGCGGCGGCTGGCGTACGACGACGACCCGGCCGGCTTCGCCGCACGCTGGGCCGACGAGGAGGCCGCCGTGCGGGCGCGGATCGCGGCGGCGCGGAAGCTGCTGCCCTCGGTGCACCTCGGTGACGGGGCGCTGCGGCAGATCGCCGCGACCTGCGCGGCTTTCGAGGTGGACGGCATGCGGGCCGACATCGTGATGGCGCGGACCGCGACCGCGCTGGCGGCTTGGGCGGGGCGCACCGATGTGCTCGCCGAGGACGTGCGGCAGGCCGCGCTGCTGGCGCTGCCGCACCGCAGGCGTCGTTCGCCGTTCGACGCACCCGGACTCGACGAGGACAAGCTCGACGAGACGCTGGAGGAGTTCGGCGGGCCTGGTGAGGACGGGGGCGACGACGATCCCGACCCGGGACCGGACGGTGGTCCGGGTGGGCAGCCGGCGCCCGATGAGGGCCCTCAGGGCGATGGCGACACCGCTGCCCGGCCCGAAACCGGTGAGAGCGGGGAGCCGCAGGCGGGACCCGGCGCCGGGGAGCAGTCCGCCGTACGGGCCGCGGAACCGTTCCGGACGAAGGTGCTGAACGTGCCGGGCATCGGTCAGGGAGCCGCCGGACGGCGTTCCCGCGCCCGGACCGAGCAGGGGCGGACCACCGGGGCCCGGCGGCCGCAGGGAACGCTGACCAAGTTGCACCTCTCGGCGACCGTGCAGGCGGCGGCCCCGCATCAGCGGGCCCGGGGCCGGTCGGGGCCCGGGCTGGTGGTCCGGCGGGACGATCTGCGGCAGGCCACGCGTGAGGGACGCGAGTCGAACCTCGTGTTGTTCGTCGTGGACGCCTCGGGGTCGATGGCGGCGCGGCAGCGGATGAGCGCCGTGAAGGGCGCCGTGCTGTCGCTGCTCCTGGACGCCTACCAGCGGCGGGACAAGGTGGGGCTGGTCACCTTCCGGGGATCGGCCGCCGAGGTGGCGCTGCCGCCGACCTCGTCGGTGGACGCGGCGGCGGCCCGGCTGGAGTCGCTGCCGACGGGTGGGCGTACGCCGCTGGCGGCGGGGCTGCTCAAGGCGCACGACGTGCTGCGGGTGGAGCGGTTGCGGGACCCGGCGCGACGGCCGCTGGTGGTCGTGGTGACGGATGGCCGGGCCACCGGCGGTCCGGAACCGGTCGCCCTCGCGGGGCGGGCGGCGCGGCTGTTCGCCGCCGACGGGACCGCGTCGGTGGTCGTGGACTGCGAGTCGGGGCCGGTGCGGCTGGGGCTCGCCGGGCAGCTCGCGGGTGAGCTGGGCGGTACGGCGGTGACGCTGGACGAGTTGCGGGCGGACTCGATCGCCGGTCTGGTCAGGGACGTACAACAGGGGACTTCGAGGAGGGCCGCGTAATGCCGAAGGGGCAGCCGAGTGTGGTGCCGGACGACGGGCTGACGACGCGTCAGCGACGCAACCGGCCGCTGGTCGTGGTGCACACGGGGATCGGCAAGGGCAAGTCGACCGCCGCGTTCGGGCTGGCACTGCGGGCCTGGAACCAGGGGTGGCCGATCGGGGTGTTCCAGTTCGTCAAGTCGGCGAAGTGGAAGGTCGGCGAGGAGAACGCGCTGCGGGTGCTCGGTGCTTCCGGCGAGGGCGGGACCGTCGACTGGCACAAGATGGGTGAGGGCTGGTCCTGGGTCCAGCGGGACGCGCAGATGGACAACGAGGAGAAGGCCCGCGAGGGCTGGGAACAGGTCAGGCGCGACCTGGCCGCCGAGACGTACAAGCTGTACGTGCTGGACGAGTTCGCGTACCCGATGCACTGGGGGTGGATCGACACCGACGAGGTCGTGTCGGTGCTGCGGGACCGGCCGGGGACGCAGCATGTGGTGATCACCGGGCGGAACGCGCCCGACGAGCTCGTGGAGTTCGCCGACCTGGTGACCGACATGTCCAAGGTCAAGCACCCGATGGACGCCGGGCAGAAGGGGCAGAGGGGCATCGAGTGGTGACCTCCGTGCCCCGGTTGGTGATTGCCGCGCCCTCTTCGGGCAGCGGCAAGACCACCGTCGCCACGGGGTTGATGGCCGCGCTCACCGCGCGGGGGCTCGCGGTGTCCCCGCACAAGGTCGGGCCGGACTACATCGACCCCGGGTACCACGCGCTGGCCACGGGACGGGCGGGGCGCAACCTCGACGCGTACCTGTGCGGTCCGGAGCTGGTCGGTCCCCTGCTCGCGCACGGGTCGCGCGGGTGCGACATCGCGGTCGTCGAGGGCGTGATGGGGCTGTACGACGGGGCCGCGGGGGAAGGGGAGCTGGCGTCCACGGCGCAGGTGGCGAAGCTGCTGCGGGCGCCGGTGGTGCTGGTCGTGGACGCGTCGTCGCAGTCGCGGTCGGTGGCGGCGCTGGTGCACGGCTTCGTGACGTGGGATCCGGAGGTACGGGTCGGGGGCGTGATCCTGAACAAGGTCGCGTCGGACCGGCACGAGGCGTTGCTGCGGGAGGCGCTGGACTCCGTCGGCGTGCCCGTGCTGGGTGTGCTGCGGCGGGCCGCGCAGGTCGAGACGCCGTCGCGGCATCTGGGGCTGGTGCCGGTCGCCGAGCGGGGGGCCGCGGCGGTCGGGGCGGTCGCGGCGATGGCCGCGCAGGTGGAGGCGGGGTGCGATCTCGAGGCATTGGTCGGGCTGGCGCGGGGTGCGGGTGCGTTGCCGTGTGCCGCGTGGGACGCGGCCGAGGTCTTGGGTTCCTCGACCCAGGTGGCTGCACCCGGGGACCCGCTGATTCGGGTCGCCGTGGCCGGTGGGGCCGCGTTCACGTTCTCCTATGCCGAGCACTCCGAGTTGCTCGCCGCCGCCGGGGCCGAGGTCGTCGTCTTCGATCCCCTGCGGGACGAGGAACTGCCCGACGGAACCGGCGGGTTGGTGATCGGTGGCGGGTTTCCCGAGGTGTACGCCGCGGAGCTGTCCGCCAACGAGGCGTTGCGCAAGGCCGTTGCCGAGCTGGCGCTGAGCGGTGCGCCGGTCGCCGCCGAGTGTGCGGGGCTGCTGTATCTGTGCCGGGAGCTGGACGGGCTGCCCATGTGCGGGGTGCTGGACGCCTCCGCGCGGATGAGCGAGCGGCTGGCCCTGGGCTACCGGGACGCCGTGGCCGTGTCCGACAGTGCGCTGGCCGGGGCCGGGACGCGGATGCGGGGTCACGAGTTCCACCGCACGGTCGTGGAGCCGGGGGCGGGGGACGCGCCCGCGTGGGGTGTGCGGTCCCCTGAACCGCGCGTCGAGGGTTTTGTACAGCGAGGTGTGCACGCGAGTTATCTGCACACGCACTGGGCGTCCGAACCCGGTGTCGCCCGTCGGTTCGTGGAGAGGTGCCGGACGTCATGAGCAGCAGGCTGATCGGAGTCGGGGTGGGCCCCGGGGACCCCGAGCTGGTGACCGTCAAGGGCGTCAACGCCCTGCGCGCCGCGGACGTCGTCGTCGTGCCGGTGATGGCCGCACCCGACGGAAGGGACGGCGGGGAGCCGGGGCGGGCCGAGGCGACCGTGCTGCACTACGTGTCCGGGGAGAAGGTCGTCCGGGTGGTGTTCGCGCTGAACGAGCGCACCGACCGGGCGCGGCGCGAGACGGCCTGGGACGCGGCCGGTGAGCGGGTGGCCGGGTTGCTGCGGGAGCGGGGCCATGTCGCGTTCGCGACCATCGGCGACCCCAACGTGTACTCGACGTTCACGTATCTCGCCCAGACCGTCGCGGAGTCGGTGCCGGGGACGGTGGTCGAGACCGTGCCGGGGATCACCGCGATGCAGGATCTGGCGGCGCGTTCCGGGGCCGTGCTCACCGAGGGGACCGAACCGCTCACCCTGGTGCCGGTGACCGCCGGGGCCGCCGTACTCAAGGAGGCGCTGGCCGGGCCCGGCACCGTCGTCGCCTACAAGTTCGGGCGGCGGGCCGGCGAGGTGGCCGAGGCGTTGCGGGAGAGCGGGCGGCTCGGTGACGCCGTGTGGGGGTCGGCGCTCGGGCTGCCGGAGGAGTTCGTCCGGCCGGCCGCCGAGCTGGACGGGTCGCCCCTGCCCTATCTGTCGACGCTCATCGCACCGCCCCGGCGTGACGGCGGGCGGGGCGGCAAGCTGTGAGCGGGCAGCCGGGCGAGGGCGGCCGGCCGGCCGGTCCTGCCGGTCCCTTCGCAGACATCACACGAACCGCACGAACCGCAGAACCCGCAGGACTCGCAGAACCCACAGGAGAGGATCGTTTCCCCATGGCCGATGCCCCCACCGGCAAGGTGACCTTCGTCGGTGCCGGCCCCGGCGCCGCCGATCTGCTGACGTTGCGCGCCGCGCGCGCGATCGCCGAGGCCGACATCGTGATCTGGGCCGCCAGCCTGGTCCAGGCGGAGGTCCTCGAGCATGCGCGGGAGGACGCCGAGGTCCTCGACTCGGCGACGATGTCGCTGGAGGACGTCGTGGCCGTGTACGAGCGGGCCCGCGCTCAGGGGCTGCGGGTGGCCAGGATCCACTCCGGGGACCCTGCGCTCTGGGGCGGCACGCAGGAGCAGCTCGACCGGTGCGTGGAGCTCGGCATCACGACCGAGATCGTGCCGGGTGTGTCGTCCTTCTCCGCCGTCGCGGCGCTGGCGCAGCGGGAGTTGACCATTCCCGAGGTGGCGCAGTCCGTGGTGCTGACGCGGCTCGGCGGCGGCAAGACGCCGATGCCGCCCGGGGAGGAGGTCCGCGAGTTCGCGCGGCACGGCACCACCATGGCGATCTTCCTGTCGGCCGCGCGCAGCGGGCAGCTGGTGCGGGAGCTGCTGGAGGGCGGCTATCCGACGAGCACGCCGGTGGTGGTCGCGTACCAGGCGACCTGGCCGGAGGAGCTGGTCGTGAAGTGCACGATCGGCACGCTGGAGGAGACGGTCAAGGAGCACAAGCTCTGGAAGCACACGCTGTTCCTGGTCGGTCCCGCCCTCGACGCGCGCGGCACCCGCTCGCACCTGTACCACCCGGGTCACTTCCACGGCTACCGCAAGGCCGACCCCGAGGCCCGCAGGGCGCTGCGCACCCGGGGTGCGAGCACGTGATCACGGTCGTCGGCACGGGGACCGGGGCGCCGGTCGAGGAGGCCGTGCTCGCCGGGGCGGAGCTCGTGGTGGGCGGGCGGCGGCACCTGGACGCCGTGCGGCTGCCCGAGGGGGCCGAGCGGGTCGTCCTCGGGGCGCTGGCTCCCGCGCTGGACACCGTGGGGAAGTACGTCGCCGAGGAGCGTCCGGTGGTCGTGCTGGCCTCCGGTGACCCGGGGTTCTTCGGGATCGTGCGGGCGCTGGCCGAGCGGTTCGGGTCCGAGCTGCTGGACGTGCGGCCGGGTGTCTCCTCCGTCGCCACCGCCTTCGCGCGGGTCGGGTTGCCCTGGGACGACGCCGTGGTGGTCAGCGCGCACGGCCGGGATCCGCGGACGGCCGTCAACCTGTGCCGGGCCCACCCGAAGGTCGCCGTGCTGACGGGGCCGGGGGCCGGTCCGGCGGAGCTGGGGGCGGCGCTGGCCCGGCACTCCCTGGGCCGGGTGCTGGTCGTCGCCTCCGCGCTGGGCGATCCCGGGCGGGAGCGGGTGGAGCGGGTCACGCCCGCCGCCGCGGCGGCACGGTACTGGGGTCCGGCGGTCAGCGTCGTGCTGTGCCTGGACGAGTCGCGGGGTCTCGGTCCCGTACGGACCGTCGCGGGCGCCGGTACGCCGCCCGCCGGCTGGGCGCTGGACGAGGCGGGGTTCGCCCACCGGGACTCGATGATCACCAAGTTCGAGGTGCGGGCGCTGGCGCTGGCCCGGCTCGGGCCGCGCCCCGGCGAACTGGTGTGGGACGTGGGCGCGGGTTCGGGGTCCGTGGCCGTGGAGTGCGCCCGGCTGGGCGCCGCCGTGACCGCGGTGGAGAAGACCGCGGACGGGGTGGGGCGGATCCGTGCCAACGCCCTCGCGCACGGGGTGGACGTACACGTGGTGCACGGGGAGGCGCCGACCGTGCTGTCCGATCTCGAGGACCCCGACGCCGTGTTCGTCGGCGGGGGCGGGCGGGAGCTGCCCGCCATCGTCACCGCGTGTGCGCGGCGGGCGCGGCGCACGGTCGTCGTCGCCCTGGCCGCCCTGGACCGGGTGCCGGCCGTGCGCGAGGCGCTGGCCGGTGCCGGCTTCACCTGCGACGGGGTGCTGTTGCAGTCGTCGCGGCTGGCGCCGCTGCCCGGGGACGTGACCCGGCTGGCGGCGGCCAATCCCGTTTTCCTGCTGTGGGGTTCCAGACCCCCGGCACGTACCGACATCGAAGGAGCCCCTCAGTGATCGGCCTCATCTCCGCCACCGCGGCGGGAGCCGCCGCGCGGGACCGACTGGCCGCCGCGTGGCCGGACCGTACGCGGGTGTACGAGGGTCCCGTCGGGGACGCCGTACGGGCCGCGTTCGCGCAGTGCGAGCAGCTCGTGTGCTTTCTCGCCACGGGTGCCGTGGTGCGGCTGGTGGCACCGCTGCTGGACGACAAGGCGAGCGACCCGGGCGTGGTCTGTGTCGACGAGGGCGGCCGGTTCGCGGTCTCCCTGGTGGGCGGGCACGGCGGCGGGGCGAACGATCTCGCGCGTGGGGTCGCCGAGGTGCTGGGCGCCGAGCCGGTGGTGACCACGGCGACCGACGCGGCGGGGCTGCCCGGCCTGGACACGCTGGGCTTCCCGGTGGAGGGGGACGTGGCCGCCGTGTCGCGCGCCCTGCTGGACGGTGAGCCGGTGGCGCTGCGCGCCGACGTGGTCTGGCCGCTGCCCCCGCTGCCGGTCGCGGACGAGGGTGCGTACACGATCCGTCTCACGGACCGGCTGGTCGGGGCGGGGCCGCGGGAGGCGGTCCTCCGGCCGCCCACCCTGGTGGTCGGGGTGGGTGCCTCGAAGGGCGCCCCCGTCGAGGAGGTCCTCGCGCTGGTCGAGGGCGCCCTGCGGGAGGCCGGTCTGTCGGCCGCGTCGCTCGCCGAACTGGCCACCGTGGACGCGAAGTCCGAGGAGCCCGGCATCGTGGAGGCGGCCCGGCGGCTGGGTGTGCCGCTGGTGGCGTACCCCGCCGGGGAGCTGGCGCGCGTCGAGGTGCCGAACCCCTCCGACGCGCCGCTCGCCGCTGTGGGCACCCCGTCGGTGGCGGAGGCCGCGGCGCTGGTGCGCGGGGGTGAACTCCTGGTGCCCAAGCGGAAGTCGGAGCGTGCGGACGGGCAGCCGGCCATGGCGACCTGTGCCGTCGTACGGCGGCCGGGGCGCGGGCGGCTCGCGGTGGTCGGGCTCGGGCCGGGGGCCCGGGACCTGCTGACCCCGCGGGCGAGGGCGGAACTGCGGGGCGCGTCCGTGCTGGTGGGTCTCGACCAGTACGTCGACCAGATCCGCGATCTGCTGCGGCCCGGCACCCGGGTCCTGGAGTCCGGGCTCGGTGCGGAGGAGGAGCGGGCCCGCACGGCGGTCGAGGAGGCCCGCCGGGGGCAGGCGGTCGCGCTGATCGGCAGTGGGGACGCGGGCGTGTACGCCATGGCCTCCCCGGCGCTCGCCGAGGCGTCCGACGACATCGACGTGGCCGGGGTGCCGGGGGTGACGGCGGCGCTGGCGGCCGGGGCGATCCTGGGCGCGCCGCTGGGCCACGACCACGTGTCGATCAGTCTGTCCGATCTGCACACGCCGTGGGAGGTCATCGAGCGGCGGGTGCGGGCGGCGGCCGAGGCGGACCTCGTGGTGACGTTCTACAACCCGCGCAGCCGGGGCCGTGACTGGCAGCTGCCGAAGGCGCTGGCGATCCTCGCCGGGCACCGGGAGCCGACGACGCCGGTGGGTGTCGTCCGGAACGCGTCCCGCGTCGACGAGTCCAGTCGCCTGACCACGCTCGCCGCGCTCGACCCGGCGACGGTCGACATGATGACGGTCGTGACCGTGGGCAACACGGCGACCCGTGAGATCGCGGGGCGCATGGTCACCCCGCGCGGCTACCGCTGGCAGGAGGAGTCCCGGTGAGGCGTGTGGTCCATCCCATCGAGCAGGAGTCCTTCCGCCGGTTGCGCGCCCGGCTGGACACCGGGCACTTCCCGCCGCTGACCCGGGCGGTCGTGGAGCGGGTCATCCACTCCTCGGCCGATCTGGCGTACGCGGACGATCTCGTCATGGACGAGGGCGAACTGGCGAAGGCGCACGCGGTGCTGCACGCCGGGGCGCCCGTCGTGGTGGACGTGGAGATGGTCGCGGCCGGGATCACCCGGCGCGGGACCGTCTGCCGTCTCAAGGACGCCGAGGCCGGGCCCGAACTCACGCGTTCGGCGCACGCGATGCGCCTGGCGTACGAGGAGGTCGGCCCCGGGGCGCTGTGGGTGATCGGCTGCGCGCCGACCGCCCTGGAGGAGCTGCTGACCCTGGACGCCTCCCCCGCGCTCGTCATCGGGCTGCCCGTCGGTTTCGTCGGAGCGGCCGAGTCCAAGGCCGCGTTGCGCGAGAGCGGACTGCCCGCGGTGAGCAACGTGTCCGAGAAGGGCGGTTCGGCGGTCGCCGCAGCCGCGCTCAACGCCCTGCTGTACCACCCCACTTCACTTGAGGAGACCTTGTGACCACCCCGCCCGCCCTGATCGTCGCCGGACACGGCACCCGGGACGACGCCGGAGCTCAGGCGTTCCGCGACTTCGTGAAGGAGTTGGGGCGCCGTCACCCCGAACTGCCGGTCGCGGGCGGCTTCATCGAGCTGTCCCCGCCGCCGCTGGGTGAGGCCGTCGCCGAGCTGGTCGGCCAGGGGGTGCGGCGGTTCGCCGCCGTGCCGCTGATGCTGGTGTCCGCCGGGCACGCCAAGGGCGACATCCCGGCGGCGCTGGCCCGTGAGAAGGAGCGTCACCCCGGGATCTCGTACAGCTACGGCCGTCCGCTGGGCCCGCACCCCGCCCTGCTGAACGTGCTGGAGCGGCGGCTTCGGCAGGCGGTGGATCCCTCCTGGGACCCCGCCGAGGTGACGGTGCTGCTGGTGGGGCGCGGTTCGACGGACCCGGACGCCAACGCCGAGGTGTTCAAGGCAGCGCGGCTGCTGTGGGAGGGGCGCGGCTACGGGGCCGTGGAGACGGCGTTCGTGTCGCTGGCGGCGCCGGACGTGCCGAGCGGGCTCGACCGGTGCGCGCGGCTCGGCGCCCGGCGGATCGTCGTCCTGCCGTACTTCCTGTTCACCGGCATCCTGCCGGACCGGGTGCGGCACCAGACCGAGCAGTGGGCGGCGGCGCACCCGAAGACGGAGGTGCGGTCGGCGGACGTCATCGGGCCGGAGCCGGAGCTGCTGGACCTGGTGATGGAGCGGTACACGGAGGCCGTGCAGGGCGATCTGCGGATGAACTGCGACAGCTGCGTGTACCGGATCGCGCTGCCGGGCTTCGAGGACAAGGTCGGGGCGCCGCAGCAGCCGCACTTCCACCCGGACGACGACGGCCACCACCATCACGGGCACCACGGGCACGGTCACGCGCACTCCCATGCGCACTGAACCGGAGGCCGCCGCACCGACGGCGGTGCACGACCTGCGGCACCACGGGGACGCCGAGGTCCGTGACGACGGCGCCGCGCTGGTCGACCTCGCCGTGAACGTCCGCGCGGACACGCCCCCGGCGTGGCTGCGGGAGCGCATCGCCGCCTCGCTCACCGGTCTCGCCGCCTACCCGGACGGGCGGGCGGCGCGGGCGGCGGTGGCGGCGCGGCACGGGCTGCCGGTGGAGCGGGTGCTGCTGACGGCGGGGGCGGCGGAGGCGTTCGTGCTGCTGGCGCGGGCGGTGCCGGTGCGCCGGCCGGTGGTGGTGCATCCGCAGTTCACGGAGCCGGAGGCGGCCCTGCGGGACGCGGGGCACACCGTCGAGCGGGTGCTGCTCCGCGCGCAGGACGGTTTCCGGCTGGATCCGGCGATGGTCCCCGAGGACGCGGACCTGGTGGTGATCGGCAACCCGACGAACCCGACGTCGGTGCTGCACCCGGCCGCGGCGATCGCCCGACTGGCCCGCCCCGGGCGGTTGTTGGTCGTGGACGAGGCGTTCCTGGACGCGGTGCCGGACGAGCGGGAGGCGCTGGCCGGCCGGACGGACGTACCGGGCCTGGTGGTCCTGCGCAGCCTCACCAAGACGTGGGGGCTGGCGGGGCTGCGCATCGGTTACGTCCTGGCCGCGCCGGAGACCGTCACGGCACTGGAGCGGGCGCAGCCCCTGTGGCCGGTGTCCACCCCCGCACTGGCGGCGGCCGAGGCGTGCGTGGGGGCCGGGGCGCTGGCGGAGGCGGCCGGGGCGGCCCACCGCATCGCCGCGGACCGGTCCCATCTGCTCGCGGGGCTGGAGAAGTTCGCCGCGCACGGCCTGAGTGTCGTGCGTCCCGCCGAGGCCCCGTTCGTGCTGCTCCGGCTGGAGCACGCGAGTGCCGTACGCCACCGGCTCCGCGACCTCGGCTTCGCGGTGCGCCGCGGAGACACCTTCCCGGGGCTGGGCGAGCGGTGGCTGCGCCTCGCGGTACGCGACCGGCGGACCACGGACGCGTTCCTGGGGGCCCTGGAGCGGGCGCTGGACGCGGGCTGACCTGCCCTCCCCGCGCGGCCCGCGGGGAGGGAGCGGCCGTCGGTGTGTCCCGGTGGGTACGGCGGGGACCGGCGGTGGGAGCGCCGGTCCCCGTCGACATACCGGTGTACCGATGTACCGGTGTACCGGTGTGCTGGTATGCCGGTGTCCGGCGTCAGGTGCGGCGGCCCCGGCGGGAGAGGGCGACTCCCGCGCCGCCCGCCGCGAGGAGCACGACGGCGGCGGCCGCGACGTACGGGGTCGTCGAGTCGCTGCCCGTCTCGGCCAGGTCCGCCCCGGCCGCCTTCTCGGCGGAGGCCGCCTGTCCGGCCCGCGCGCCCTGGGGCTGCACGTCGGCGGTCCTGGACTCCTCGGACTCCGCCGGCGCCGCCTGCTTCCCGGCCGGGGCGGCGGGCTCATCGGCCGAAGCGTCCGGAGCGGCGGGGACCTCGGCCGGAGCCGCCTGCTTCCCGGCCGGGGCGTCGGACTGCCCGGCCGGGGCGCCGGGCTTCTCAGCCTGGGCTGCGGGCTGCTCGGCCGGGGCGCCGGGGGCCTCGCACTTCGCTTCGGCCAGGGTGACGGTGCCGTCGACCTCGGCGACGTTCAGCTTCAGCGGGTCGACGGCAACCTCGAGCCGGAGCGCGGTGGCGGCGGCGGTGCGGGACGTGGTCTCCGTCCTGGACAGGTCCAGGCGGACCTTGCCGACGCCCGGCACCGTGACCTCGGTGGTGCCCTCGGAGGTCAACCTGACGCGTTTGCCGAGCACGGTCACCGAGCCGGGCAGGGTGACCGAGGCGAGCGGGGTCCGGCCGGTCTCGCAGACGGCCCTGGAGGTGACCTTCTCGAGCTCGATCAGCGACAGCAGCGGCAGTCCGGGCACATGGACCCGGGCCTTGGCGAGGGTGGTGGAGGACTCGGCCCGGTTCCCCTCCACCGTCGCCTTCGCGTCGGCCACCTCCGCGCGCAGCACGCTGAAGGGGCGGCCCTTGTCGACGCCCTCCAGGTCCGCGGTGAGGAGGGTCTTCTGGGCGCTCTGCGGCGCACGGACCTCGTTGAGGGAGACGGTGAGCGGGGCGTTCACGCTCTTGTCGAGCAGGGCCACGTCGAACCCGGCGCGCAGGACGGCCGCACTCGCGCTGCCGTGTTCCCCGGTGGCCTGCGCGGGACCCGCTCCGGCCAGCGCCGCGGGACCTGCGGCGAGGACGGTGGCCGCGGCGACGGCGGACCAACGGCGTGCGGGCATGCGGAAGTTGGTGCTGTTCAAGGTGGTGGGACCCCCATGAGACGTAAGTGGGACCCGGAAAGAATGACCGTCCCGGGAGACGACCGTCAGCGATCCGAGGACACTTCACTCCTTCGTGGCGGGTCCGCCGACACATTCGAATCCTGGGGCACGACTGTTCCCCACCACCGCCCACACGTCACCCGGTGGGCGGGTTTCGCCCGCCGGGCAGCGGTTCCTAGCCGACCACGCGCCCGTTCAGTACCACCCGGCGCGGGTCGGCGAGCACCCGCACGTCCGCGCGCGGGTCGGACCCGTAGACCACGAGGTCGGCCGGGGCGCCCTCCTCCAGGCCGGGGCGGCCGAGCCAGGCCCGGGCGGCCCAGGTGCCGGCCGCGAGGGCGTCGACGGGCGGGATGCCGGCGGTGACCAGTTCGGCGACCTCGGCCGCCGCCAGGCCGTGCGGGAGGGTGCCGCCCGCGTCCGTGCCGACGAAGACCGGGATGCCGGCGTCGTAGGCGGAGCGCACGGTGTCGTAGCGGCGTTCGTGGAGCCGGCGGAGGTGGGCCGACCAGCGCGGGAACTTGGACTCGCCGCCGTCGGCCAGGCCGGGGAAGGTGGCGATGTTGACGAGGGTCGGGACGATCGCCACGCCCCGTTCGGCGAACAGCGGGATGGTGTCGTCGGTCAGGCCCGTCGCGTGCTCGACGCAGTCGATGCCGGCCTCGACCAGGTCCCGCAGGGAGTCCTCGGCGAAGCAGTGCGCGGTGACGCGGGCGCCCAGCCGGTGCGCCTCGGCGATCGCCGCCTCGACGGCGCCGCGCGGCCAGCAGGCCGACAGGTCGCCCAGGTCGCGGTCGATCCAGTCGCCGACGAGTTTGACCCAGCCGTCGCCCTGCCGGGCCTCCTGGGCGACGTAGGCGACGAGGTCGTCGGGTTCGACCTCCCAGGCGTAGTCGCGGATGTAGCGGCGGGTGCGGGCGATGTGCCGGCCGGCCCGGATGATCTTCGGGAGGTCGTCGCGGTCGTCGATCCAGCGGGTGTCGGAGGGTGAGCCCGCGTCCCGCAGCAGCAGGGCGCCGGCGTCGCGGTCGGTGAGCGCCTGCTTCTCCGCGGCCTCGGCGGGGACCGCACCGTGCCGGTCGAGGCCCACATGGCAGTGGGCGTCGACCAGGCCGGGCAGCACCCAGCCCTCGACGGTCCGGACGTCCCGGGCGGTGCCGGGGCGGTCGTAGGAGATCCGCCCGTCGACCACCCACAGCTCGTCGCGGACCTGGTTCTCGTCCGGCCCGACGAGGATCCGGCCCTTCACGTGCAGCACCGCGCGTTCGCTCATACACCGCACCCTATTGAACCCTCCCCCAGCTGAAGCAGGGGGATTCCTGGCTCAAGCAGCTCATTCACTCAGCAAGCGAACGAGTCTGACGCTCTCAGCACCAGCCGGGACGGAACCTGCCCGGTTGCCCATTCAAGACAAAGGAGTTGCGCGTGCTTGGCTCTCGCAACGCACGGCGCTCAGCCTACCCGGCCATCCGGGCGGTCTTTCACCTTTTGGGCGAAATCCCGTTCTCTGTCCTGCTCCGCAGGACTCCGATTCATCCCCCGACTGAAGCCGGAAGCGTCCTCGGAGGTTTCCAGTGAGCCGCCACCCGGACGGGCCCACCCGGTCCGGGGTCTCCGCCTCCCCGTCCGGCCGGGGAATCCGGCGTCGGACGGGCTCCCGTACGCTCGCACGTGTACCCCCACGACCTCGTGCAGGCACACCCTCGTGGCGGCACGAGGACGTGAAGCCGCGATCTGGAGAGAGCACCGCCGTGAGCACCCACCCCTTCCTCGGTCTGGCCCCGCTGAGCGCCCCGCACTTCGCCTCGATCGAGGACCGCGTGGCACGGCTGCTGCGCACCACGCAGGACGTCGTGATCATGCAGGGTGAGGCGCTGCTGCCGCTGGAGGGCGCGATCCGCGCGGCCGCGGGCCCCGGCACGACCGCCCTGAACGTCGTCACGGGCCCCTACGGGCAGACCTTCGGAAACTGGCTGCGGGACTGCGGCGCCACGGTGATCGACCTGGCGGTGCCGTTCCACACCGCGGTGACGGCCGGGCAGATCCGCGAGGCGTTCGCCGGACATCCGGAGATCGACTTCGTCTCCCTGGTGCACGCGGAGGCGGCCACCGGGAACACCAACCCGGTCGCGGAGATCGGCGAGGCGGTGCGGGAGCACGGGGCGCTGTTCTACCTGGACGCGGTGGCGTCGGTCGGGGCGGAGCCGGTGCTGCCGGACGCGTGGGGCGTGGACCTGTGCGTGATCGGGGCGCAGAAGGCGATGGGCGGTCCGGCGGGCGTGTCGGCGGTGTCGGTGAGCGAGCGGGCGTGGGCCCGGATGGCGGCGAACCCGCGGGCGCCGCGCCGCTCGTACCTGTCGCTGCTGGACTGGAAGGAGCGCTGGATCGACGGGGGCCGTACGGCGCTGCCGCACGCGCCGGCCCAGTTGGAGATGCTGGCGCTTCAGGCGTGCGTGGAGCGCATCGAGGCGGTGGGCCTGGACACGGTGACGGGGCGGCATGCGGCGGCCGCCGCGGCGACGCGGGCGGGGGCGCTCGCGCTGGGCGGCGGCCTGGTGCCGTACGTCCACGAGGCGTCCGAGGCGGCTCCGGTCGCCACGACCCTGCGGGCCCCGTCGGGCACGGTGGCCGCGGAGCTGGTGGCCCGCGCCCTGGCCGTGGACCCGGCGCTCCCGCTGGCCGCGGGGGGCGGGGCACTGGCCAAGGAGATGATCCGCGTCAACCACTACGGCTCCGACGCGACCCGGGGCGCGGTACGCGCGAGCCTGGCGGCGCTGGGCACCGCGCTGGCGGGGCAGGGCCTGACGGTGGACGTGCAGGGCGCCCTGAGCGCGGCCGACGACGCCTGGCGGTGAGCCCCGCGCGGGACGGCTCCGGAGCGGAGCGGGAGTGTGCCGGCGGCGCGACGGGGACATGAGCGGCCGACCGGCCACGGGTGACCGAATCGCGAATTCCACAGGATTACCGGAAGTAATCAGGGGCACTATTGCCCGGCATTCTCCCGCTTATTTCAATACAATCTTTCAGAGCAGCTTCCCACGTTCTTCTGCCCGCTTTTCTCGAACCTAAACGCACCGATTCAGCGGGGCGTGAAGCGGCACATCCGGGGCCCCCTCACGGGAGTTACGTACTTGTGACCGGCTCCACAGCGCGACCGATTTGCGCCTTGTATTCACTGCAAAACGGGGCATCTCGCCGAGGTCCCGCTTGCGGCTTCACGCCCGCGC
Source organism: Streptomyces cathayae (assembly GCF_029760955.1). Taxonomy (GTDB): domain Bacteria; phylum Actinomycetota; class Actinomycetes; order Streptomycetales; family Streptomycetaceae; genus Streptomyces; species Streptomyces cathayae. Next base: position 6,168,873 of record NZ_CP121682.1, on the reverse strand, counting down.
GATAACATAGTTCAAGCCACCAGGTAACCCCGGCAGCCGATGCATTTTCGAATTTACCTGGGTAAGTTGAATTCACATGACTGCCGCTCAAGCAGACCCGCAGATCGACCGCCCCGCCCTGGCGGACGGAGCCGCATTGTGGCGGATAGCGAGGGACTCGAAAACCCTCGACCTGAACTCGTCGTACAGCTATCTCCTGTGGTGCCGGGACTTCGCCGCCACATCGGCCGTCGCACGCGACGCCGGCGGGGAGCCGATCGGCTTCGTCACCGGCTACCTGCGGCCGGACAGCCCGCACACCCTGCTCGTCTGGCAGGTCGCGGTGGACGAGGCGCACCGGGGCCGTGGTCTGGCCGCCGCTCTGCTCGACGGTCTGGTCGCACGGACCACCACGGAACACGGAGTGAACACCGTGGAGACCACCATCACCCCGGGGAACACCGCCTCCGAGCGTCTGTTCACCGCGTTCGCCGAACGCCGCGGCGCCCGGCTGGAGCGCGAGGTGCTGTTCGAGGCCGACCGGTTCCCCGACGGACCGCACGACCCCGAGGTGCTGTACCGCATCGGTCCCCTCACCCCCTGACCTCCGGCCCCGCGCACGAAGAAGTGCGTCACTCCGCCGATCCCGACTCCCTACGACCTCCCACGCCATCGAGGAGCGATTCGTCGTGACCATCACCCAGCCCGATCTGAGCGTCTTCGAGACCCTTGAGTCCGAGGTGCGCAGCTACTGCCGTGGCTGGCCCACCGTCTTCGACCGCGCACACGGCAGCCACATGTACGACGAGGACGGCCACGAGTACCTCGACTTCTTCGCCGGAGCCGGTTCACTCAACTACGGCCACAACAACCCCGTACTGAAACGGGCGCTGATCGACTATCTGGAGCGGGACGGCGTCACCCACGGGCTCGACATGTCGACGACGGCCAAACGCGCGTTCCTGGAGTCCTTCCAGAACTGGATCCTGCGCCCGCGCGACCTGCCGTACAAGGTCATGTTCCCGGGCCCGACGGGCACCAACGCCGTCGAGTCGGCACTGAAGCTGGCCCGGAAGGTGAAGGGGCGCGAGTCGATCGTGTCGTTCACCAACGCCTTCCACGGCATGTCGCTGGGCTCCCTCGCCGTGACCGGCAACGCCTTCAAGCGGGCCGGGGCCGGTATCCCGCTGGTGCACGGCACGCCCATGCCGTTCGACAACTACTTCGACGGCACGGTCGAGGACTTCCTGTGGTTCGAGCGGCTGCTGGAGGACCAGGGCTCCGGCCTCAACAAGCCGGCCGCCGTGATCGTCGAGACCGTGCAGGGCGAGGGCGGCATCAACGTCGCCCGGCCCCAGTGGCTGCGCGCCCTGTCCGAGCTGTGCGCACGCCAGGACATGCTGCTCATCGTCGACGACATTCAGATGGGCTGCGGCCGCACCGGCGCCTTCTTCTCCTTCGAGGAGGCGGGCATCACCCCGGACATCGTCACCGTGTCCAAGTCGATCAGCGGCTACGGCCTGCCCATGGCGCTGACCCTGTTCAAGCCCGAGCTGGACGTCTGGGAGCCGGGCGAGCACAACGGCACCTTCCGCGGCAACAACCCGGCCTTCGTCACGGCGACCGCCGCCCTGGAGGCCTACTGGGCCGACGGGTCGGCGATGGAGAAGCAGACCCGTTCGCGCGGCGAGCAGGTCGAGCAGTCACTGGTCGCCATCGCCGAGGAGAACCGCGCCGACGTGAAGGAGTACCGCGGTCGCGGGCTGGTGTGGGGCATGGAGTTCCACGACAAGGAGCGCGCGGGGCGGATCGCCGCGCGGGCCTTCCAGCTCGGGCTGCTGATCGAGACCTCCGGCCCGGAGAGCGAGGTCGTCAAACTCCTCCCGGCCCTGACCATCACCCCGGACGAGCTGGACGAAGGGCTGAGGACGCTGGCCCGCGCCGTCCGCGAGACCGCCTGAACCGGCCCGAACCGCCTGGGCCGCCTGAACCGCCCGAACCGCCTGTCGAACCGTCCGGGCCCCGGCTTCGGCCCGGGGTCCGGACGGCCCGCAGGCACCGTCACCACCGTCACCATGACCAAGGAGGCATCGCAGCACCGTGATTGTCCGTTCCTTCAAGGAGCTCGAGGGCACCGACCGACACGTGAAGTCCGCGTCGGGCACCTGGGAGAGCAAGCGCATCGTCCTCGCCAAGGAGAACGTCGGGTTCTCCTTGCACGAGACCGTCCTGTACACCGGTACGGAGACGTCGATGTGGTACGCCAACCACATCGAGGCCGTCGTCTGTGTGGAGGGAGAGGCAGAGCTCACCGACCACGACTCCGGGCTGACGCACACGATCACGCCCGGGACCATGTACCTCCTCGACGGGCACGAGAAGCACACGCTGCGGGTGAAGAAGGACTTCCGCTGCATCTGCGTCTTCAATCCGCCCGTGACCGGACGGGAGGACCACGACGAGAACGGCGTATACCCGCTGCTCACCGAGGAGGTGTGAGGTTCCATGACCACCGTGACCCCCAGCACCGAGACGCACGTCCCCGACCTCTATCCCACCCGCGGCTCGGCCGAGGTCATCACCCCGCGGCAGGACCCGGTCGTCTGGGGCGCCCCGGACGCGCCCGGCCCGATCACGCCGGCCGACCTCGGGTCGTTCGAGCGTGACGGCTTCCTCGCCGTCGATCGGCTGATCGCCGAGGACGAGGTCGCCGTCTACCGGGACGAGCTGAACCGGCTGGTCGCCGACCCGGCGATCCGGGCCGACGAGCGGTCGATCGTCGAACCGCAGTCCAAGGAGATCCGCTCGGTCTTCGAGGTCCACCGGATCAGCGAGGTGTTCGCACGGCTGGTCCGCGACGAGCGGGTGGTCGGCCGGGCCCGGCAGATCCTCGGCTCGGACGTGTACGTCCACCAGTCCCGGATCAACGTCAAGCCGGGCTTCGGGGCCAGTGGCTTCTACTGGCACTCGGACTTCGAGACCTGGCACGCCGAGGACGGTCTGCCGCGGATGCGGACGGTGTCCGTGTCGATCGCGCTGACCGAGAACTTCGACACCAACGGCGGGCTCATGATCATGCCGGGGTCGCACAAGACGTTCCTCGGGTGTGCGGGGGCCACACCGAAGGACAACTACAAGAAGTCGCTGCAGATGCAGGACGCGGGCACCCCCTCCGACGAGGGACTGACCGCGCTGGCGTCCGAGTACGGCATCAGGCTGTTCACCGGCGCGGCCGGCTCGGCGACGTGGTTCGACTGCAACGCCATGCACGGCTCCGGGGACAACATCACGCCGTTCCCGCGCAGCAATGTGTTCATCGTGTTCAACAGCGTCGACAACACGGCCGTCGAGCCGTTCGCGGCGCCGATCCGGCGTCCCGAGTACATCGGGGCACGGGACTTCACACCGGTGAGGTGAGCGCGGAACCTGGAGCAGCGGGACCTGGAACAGGTGCCGCGAACGCGTGACGTGCGCGCCGCGACTGCGGGCCGGTCCTCCTCGTGCGGTAGGGGAGGCACCGGCCTGCTGCCGTGTGCGGGACCGGGCCGGTGCGGGGCCCCGGCCTGCTCAGCCGGACAGTCAGCCGGACAGGACGTCCAGCAGCCGGTCCACGTCGGACGGGGTGTTGTAGAGGTGGAAGGACGCCCGCAGATGGCCGGCCCGGTCGGACAGAGTGAGGCCGGCCCGGTCCAACTCGGGCTCGAGACGGCCCAGTTCCGGCACGGAGACGATGGCCGAGCCGGGTGCAGGCACGGGCTCGTGGCCCAGCGCGGCGAGCCCCGCCCGGAAGCGGTCGGCGAGGGCGAGGTCATGGGCGTGGATCGTCTCCACACCGATCTCCTCGACGAGTTCGAGGGAGGCGCGCAGTCCCGCGTAGGTGAACAGGGCCGGGCTCACGTCGAACCGGCGGGCCGAGCAGGCGAGTTCGGTGACGGGCCCGTAGCAGCTGTCCCAGGGCCTCTCCGCCGCGACCCACCCCGCCTGCACCGGGGTCAGCCCACCGAAGTCCTCCGGCACGACGAGGAAGGCCGCCCCGTGCGGGCCGAGCAGCCACTTGTGGACGATGGAGACGGAGTAGTCGTGGGCGCCGGCCTCGACCGGCAGCCAGCCGGCCGCCTGGGAGAAGTCGACGTAGGTGCGCGCGCCGTGCTCCCCGGCCGCCTCCCGCAGCGCCGGCAGATCGGCGATCCGGCCGTCGGCGGACTGCACGGCACTCACCGCGACCAGGGCGGTGTCCGGACGGACGGACCCGGCGAGCCGCTCCAGGGGGACGGCCCGCACCTTGAGGTCCCCGCGTACGTGGAACGGATTGAGCACCGAGGCGAAGTCGCCTTCGACGGTGAGGACTTCGGCGCCCGGCGGCAGTGCGGCCGCGATCAGCCCGGTGCAGAGAGCGGCGGTGGCGCCGGCCGCCACGCGCTCGACGGGGACGCCGGCCAGCCGGGCGTAGGCGGCCCGGCACGCCTCGACGTCGTCGAACAGCGGATCCAGCGGGCCGCCCTCGGCCCTCAGCCGCACGGCCTCCTCGAGGGCGGTCACCGTACGCGCGGGCAGCAGGCCGCTGCTCGCGGTGTTCAGGAAGGTGTTCTTCGGGGTGAACTCGGCACGGACGAGGTTCGCGAAGGTCTCCATGGGCCCACTCTGCGGTCCCGGATCCTCCCCGTCCACCGGCTTTCGGGCCCGTCCGGCGCGGTCAGCTCTGCGGGACCGCGCAGCCGTCGGGGCCGCAGGCCTCCGCGTCGCCGTCGACGATCTTCAGCGGCGACCGCTCGCCCCACGCCTGGGTCAGCGCCTGGGTGAACACCTCGGCGGGCTGGGCGCCGGAGACGCCGTACGTGCGGTCGAGGACGAAGAAGGGCACGCCCCGCGCACCGAGTTCCGCGGCTTCCCGCTGGTCCTCGCGCACCTCGGCGGCGTACGCGTCCGGGTCGGCGAGGACCGCGCGGGCGGCGTCGGTGTCGAGGCCGGCGGTGGTGGCGAGTTCGAGGAGGCGTGCGTCGTCGCCGAAGACGGACCGCTCCTCGGCGAAGTTCGCCCGGTAGAGGAGGTCGAGCAGTTCCACCTGGCGGCCCTGGGTGCGGGCGAAGTGCAGCAGGCGGTGCATGTCGAAGGTGGCTCCGTGGTCGCGGCCCCGGGTGCGGTACGGCAGTCCCTCGGCCTCGGCCTGCGCGCCGAGGTTGTCCTCACCGGCCTCGGCCTGTGCCTGGCTCATGCCGTACTTCTTGGTCAGCATCGTGAGCACGGGCTGGATGTCGTCCTTGGCCCGGCCGGGGTCCAGCTCGAAGGAGCGGTGCACCACCTCGACGTCGTCACGGTGCGGGAACTCGCCGAGCGCCTTCTCGAACCGCGCCTTGCCGACATAACACCAGGGGCACGCGATGTCCGACCAGATTTCGACACGCATCGTTCAGGCACTCTCCCGGTCGTGGGGACACGGAGACTCCCTCCGCTGCCTGCGTGAACGTTCAACCAGTGGGGTTCATTCCCCCGGCACGGCGAAGCACAGGTGGAGGTGGTGGTCGTCCTCGGCGGGCGGACGCCCCGGGTCCGGGATCCAGCCCCGGCGGGTGTAGAAGGCCTGGGCCCGCCGGTTGTCGGCGTGCACCTCGAGCACGGCGGTCCGCCGTCCGTTCGCCCGCCACTCCTCGACGCAGGCGGTGTGCAGGGCCGTGCCGATGCCGGCGCGCCACTGGCCCGGGTCGACGTGGAACTGGAACAGCTTGACCGTGTCGGCGGGAGCGCCCGGCGGGGTGCGGAACGAGGCGATGCCGGCCAGGTGGCCGTCCCGCACCGCGCACAGCACCTGCCCGTCGGGGTGCTCGACGGCCTCCCGCCAGCGCGCCGGCCAGTCGGTGCCGTCCTCGGGGAGGCCGTCCGGGTAGTACGTGGACCGGGCGCGCAGGTGCAGCGCGGCGATGTCCGCGGCCTCGGCCGCCAGGGCCGTCCTGATCACCAAGGAGTCCACGGTCCGGTGCGATTCGATCATGCACTGCAGGACGTTCCCCGGCGGGCGGTGGTTCCCGGTGGGCCGGCCTCCGCCGCGTTCCGTCGCGGGGGCCCGTCCGGCGGATCCTGCCGGACGGGCCCTGCGTACCGTGCCGTGCCGGGTGCGCGCTCAGCGCTCCAGGCCGCCGTTGAAGCGGCGGGGCAGTTTCTGCGGGTTGTCGTCGCGCAGTTCCGGCGGCAGGAGGGCGGCCGGGCTGTTCTGGTAGGCGACGGGACGCAGCCAGCGCTCGATGGCGGTGCCGCCGACCGAGGTGGAGGTGGAGGTGGTCGCCGGGTACGGGCCGCCGTGGTGCTGGGCCGGGGCGACCGCGACACCGGTCGGCCAGGCGTTGACGAGCACCCGGCCGGCGAGCGGGGTCAGTTCGGCGAGGATCTCCGCGCCCCGGCCCTGTCCGGCGCCCTCCTCCTCGGACAGGTGGACGGTGGCGGTGAGGTTGCCGGGGAGGCGGGTCAGGACGGAGCGGACCTCGGTGTCGTCCTCGTAGCGGACCACGACGGTGACCGGTCCGAAGCACTCCTCCAGCAGCAGGTCGTGCTCGCCCTCCGTGGCGAGCCTGCTCGCCGGGACGGTGAGGAACCCGGCGCTGACCGTGTGCTCGCCGCCCGCGCCCGGGGTCACCGGGGACTCCACGTCGGGCAGTTGGGCGCGCTCGGCGACCCCGGCGACGAAGTTGTCGCGCATCCGGTGGTCGAGCAGGACGCCGGCGTCGGCGGCGCTGACGGCGTCGGTCAGGGACGTGACGAGGCGGTCGCCGGCCGCGCCCGCCGGGGCCAGGACGAGGCCCGGCTTGACGCAGAACTGGCCGACGCCCAGCGTCATCGAACCGGCGAGACCGGCCCCGATCGCCTCGGCGCGCTCGGCGGCGGCGGCCTCGGTGACCAGGACCGGGTTCAGGGAGCCCAGCTCGCCGTGGAACGGGATCGGGACCGGGCGGGCGGCCGCCGCGTCGAAGAGGGCGCGTCCGCCGCGCACCGAGCCGGTGAAGCCGGCCGCCGCGACCAGCGGGTGCCGGACCAGTTCGACGCCGGCCTCGAAGCCGTGCACCAGGCCGAGCACGCTCTCGGGGATGTCGTGCCGGGCCGCCGCGCGGCGCAGCACCCTGGCGACCAGCTCGGACAGGCCCGGGTGGTCGGGGTGGGCCTTGACGACCACCGGGCAGCCGGCCGCGAGCGCGCTCGCGGTGTCGCCGCCGGGGACGGAGAAGGCGAAGGGGAAGTTGGAGGCCGAGTAGACGGCGACGACCCCCAGCGGGACCTTGTAGCGGCGCAGGTCCGGGACGGGCGGGGTCGCGGTGTCGTCGGGGTGGTCGATGACGACGTCGAGGAAGGCGCCCTCCTCGACGATGCCGGCGAAGGCCCGCAACTGGTAGCAGGTGCGGGCGAGTTCGCCGGTCAGCCGGACCGGGCCGAGGGCGGTCTCGGCGTCGGCGGCCTCGACGAGCCGGTCCCTGGCCGCCTCGAGTTCGTCGGCGGCACTGCGCAGGAAGGCCGCGCGGACGATGCGGTCGGCCAGGGCGCCCCGCGCGTCGTGCGCGGCCCGGACGGCGGCGTCCACCTCCTGAACCGTGGCCTCCACCGCGACCTGTTCCCGCTGTTTCCCGGTACGGGGGTCGACGCTCCAGACTGGTGCTGCTGCCACCGCGAGTCCCTCCACTTGACTGCCGCCCACAATGCCGGAGTATGTACGTCACCCATCGGCGGCGTTCGATATACTGAACACTGTCTCTGATGATGAATGTGCTGCTGGAGACTATAACTTCAGCTTCTCGTCGAACGAAGGGTCAAGGGCATGTCGGCTGGCGAGACGGGCGGCGGCGCACAGGTCAAGTCCGCGGTGCGGACCGTTGAACTGCTCGAGTACTTCGCCGGACGCCCCGGTATGCACTCCCTGGCGGCGGTCCAGGAGGCCGTCGGCTACCCCAAGTCCAGCCTCTACATGCTGCTGCGCACCCTCGTCGACCTCGGCTGGGTGGAGACGGACGCGACGGGCACCCGGTACGGCATCGGCGTGCGGGCGCTGCTCGTGGGCACGTCCTACATCGACGGCGACGAGGTGGTGGCGGCGGCCCGTCCCACCCTGGACCGGCTCTCGGACGACACCACGGAGACCATCCACCTGGCCCGGCTCGACGGCACCAACGTCGTCTATCTGGCCACCCGGCAGTCGCAGCACTACCTGCGCCCCTTCACCCGGGTCGGCCGCCGGCTGCCCGCGCACTCGACGTCGCTCGGCAAGGCGCTGCTGAGCACGTACCCGGACGAGCAGGTGCGCAAGATGCTCCCGCAGACGCTGCCCGCCCTCACCGAGAACACCATCACGGACCGGGAGAAGCTCATCGAGGAGCTGCACCAGGTGCGCGAGCAGGGCTTCGCCGTGGACCGCGAGGAGAACACGCTCGGGCTGCGCTGCTTCGGGGTGGCGATCCCCTACCGCACGCCCGCGCGGGACGCGATCAGCTGCTCGGTGCCGGTCGCCCGGCTCACCCCCGCACACGAACAGATGGTCAAGGACGCCCTGTTCGACGCGCGCGACCGGCTGACCCTGGCCACCCGGAGGCTCTGACCGCACGGGCGGCCCCGCGCGCGGGGCCGCCGCGGGGTACGGATTCCGGTGACGACGGGCCGTCCACCGTTCGACCCGTCACACAGTCCCCTGGATGATCACTGCTACGCTCCGGAACCCGCACGGCCGACCCCTGACATGCGCGTGTCGTCCACAGGGCACGCACCGTCACATCCGTGGGCTCGCCCGGCATTCGACACCGCTGCGAGGGGAGGTGGCCCGTGGGTGCGCTCGTCGACGACGCCGCCTCCGTGGAGTTCCACGCCTTCTTCGAGCGTCACTACGCCGAACTGTCCCGTCTGGCCTGGCTGCTGACGGGCGAGGCGGACGCCGCCGACGACCTGGCCGCGGACGCGCTGCTGGCCCTGTGGCACCGCTGGGACCGGGTGCGCGCCGCCGAGCATCCGGTGGCGTACGCGCGGGGCGTGGTCGCCAACATGGCGCGTACCCGCATCCGCGGCGCGGTGCGCGAGCGGCGCCGGATCGCCCTGTTCTGGCCGCAGCGTGAGGAGCGGGTCGAGAATCCGGACGTCGCGGGCGTGCTGGATGTGCGGGAGGCGTTGCGCAGACTGCCGTTCCGCAAGCGGGCGTGTGTGGTGCTGCGGCACGCCTTCGACCTGTCGGAGAAGGACACCGCGCTGGCCCTGGGCGTCTCGGTGGGTACGGTGAAGAGCCAGACCTCGAAGGGGATGGCCGAACTGCAGCGGCTGCTGGGCACGGCGGAGGTGCCCCGAAGGGTGCACGCCGCGGCGGGGCACCCGGGGAAGCCCGCCGGCGAGGACACGGGAAGGGACCGATGACGATGCGGCGGGACGTGCACGAGGAGCTGCGCGCCCGGCTGCACGAGACGGCCGGGGAGCACGAGCCCGACCGGGAGCGCATCCTGGCCCGGGTCGAACGCGGCATGGCCCGGCCGGCCCGGCCCGGCCGCCGGGCCACCCGCCCTCCGGTGCTCGGGTGGATCCGGGTGGCGGGCACGACGGCCGCGGTCGCCGGAGTGCTCGCGGCGGGCGGCTTCGCGGTCGCGTCCGTGGTGACGGGCGAGGAGCCTCCCGCACAGCGAAAGGTGGCGGTCTCGCCGGCACCGGAGCCCACACCGTCGCCGGACGCGACGAGCCGGGCGCCCCTGCCGCCGGCGCAGCCGTCGACGGGCCCCCCGAAGGAGACCGGCGAGCCGGGCTCGGCACCGGCCCGGACCCCGGGGACGGAGACGCCCACGACGAAGGCACCGGGGACCACGCCTCAGCCCCGAGGCGTCGAGGACGGGCCGCTGTGGTCGGACGGCTCGGTGGACCGGCACAGCAACGAGTTCTGGGCGCAGAGCAACATCACCCTGAAGACCACCGAGCCGCTGACCGCGCTCACCGTGGAGCTGCGGATCGCGCAGACCGGCGGGGTCTCCTCCACGGGCGCCTGGCGTTCCCTGCCCGAGGAGGACTTCCTGCTGACCACCGACGAGCGGGACGGCTTCCTCGTCCACACCTGGACCCTCAAAAAGGGGCGCACCGTCACGCCGGGCGAGTGGGTCTTCGCGGGGCAGTACGACCACGCGCGCGGCGGCCGGGACGCCGGGGGCGACACGTACACCGCGACGGCCGCCACCGGCTCCGAACGGCTTCTGGTGGGCGGCGACTTCGCGGCCCGGGACGACTGACGCGCGGTGCGGTTCCCGCCGTTCGCCCGCGGGGCGGACGACGGGCCGCGGGTGGCCGACGGGAAGCCGGAAAAAACCTCCCGGTCGCGGCAACCCTTTCCCGTCCTGCGGCAACCAAGAGGCGAAACGATTCCCCTCTTGCAAGGAACGAGCATGACTGCACGAGCCGAACAGCGCGTCTCCCACCGCCGCCGGACCGGCAGAAGGCGGGCGGTGATCGCCGGAGTCTCCGCGCTCGGCATCACGGGGGCGGCGGTCGTCACCTCGACGATGCTGTCCACCGCGAGCGCCGCCTCCTCGTGGCCCAAGGACACCGGCGGCAAGCCGGTGTCGAAGACCGTCCCGGTCTCCGGGGTCCTCGACGGCGGCATGAAGAAGTACTACGGCACCGGTGATCTGGGCGGCGACAGCCAGGACGAGGGCCAGGACCCGATCTTCGAGCTGGCCGACGGTGCCACGCTCAAGAACGTCGTCATCGGCACCCCGGCCGCCGACGGCGTGCACTGCAAGGGCAGTTGCACACTGCAGAACGTGTGGTGGCTGGATGTCGGCGAGGACGCCGCCAGCTTCAAGGGCAAGTCGTCGTCGGCGCAGTACAAGGTGATCGGCGGCGGCGCGAGGAAGGCCGAGGACAAGGTGCTGCAGTTCAACGGCGCCGGGACGCTGACGGTGAGCGGCTTCCAGGTCGAGGACTTCGGCAAGCTGGTGCGCTCCTGCGGCAACTGCAAGACGCAGTACAAGCGCACGATCGTGCTGAAGGACATCGACCTGACGGTCCCCGGCAAGTCGATCGTCGGCATCAACACCAACTACGGGGACACCGCCACGCTGTCGCAGATCCGCATCCACGGGGACAGCAAGAAGAAGATGAAGACCTGCACCCGCTACCAGGGCAACAACACGGGCAAGGAGCCGAAGGACCTCGGCTCCGGCGCCGACGGGAAGTACTGCAAGTTCTCGGACTCGGACATCACCTACAAGTGACCCGGCCGGGCACCTGACCGGTCCGGGCGGCGGTCCTCACAGGACGGAGTCGAGCCAGGCGTACACCTCGTCCTGCATCGCGTCGTCGAAGACGTGGCCCCTGTCCGGCCACGTCTTCAGCCGCAGCCGGTCCTCGGCGCCCTGGGAGCGCCAGACGGCACGCAGCCTGTCGTAGGCGGTGCGCACCCCGTCGGCGGGGAACAGGGCGTCGAGCCCGCCGTGGAAGAAGAGCATCGGCCGGGGTGCGGCGATGCTCGCCACGTCGGGGATGTCCAGGTGCCGGGCGAGCCCGGGGTGGAGCATGTGGAACGCCGACTGCCCGCGCAGCGTGTTGTTCCCGGGCACCATCATCTCCTTCAGCCCGGTCATCCAGCACACGCTCGCCGCCGCCGCGACGTGGTCGCTGAGCGCGGCCACCTGCCAGGCCCGGTAGCCGCCCATGGAGAAGCCGAGGGCGGCTACCCGGCGCGCGTCCACCCGGTCGAGGCCGGCCAGGAAGGCGGCGGCCCGCTGGTCCTCGCGGGCGTGGAGTCCAGCGAGCGAGGAGCCGAGGTGGAAGAGGTTGCTCGCCAGTTCCTGCTGCCGCTCGTAGACCAGCGGCCCCCGCTCCCCCCAGCCGAGGGCGTCCAGGCAGAGCACCACATGGCCGCGCCGGGCGAGTTCGTCGCCGACGAAGCGCCCGGCGAAGTACCGCTCGGCCCACTGTTCGGCGGAGGCGAGCCGGGTGTCGTCGTACCAGGGCCTCACGCCCTTCTCCTTGCCGATGTCGAAGCGGGAACCGTGGTCGTGCAGGAGCAGCACGGCCGGGAAGGGCCCGGCGCCCCGCGGGGTGAGCAGGGCGCCGCGGACCCTGCCGTACCGGGTGAGCGAGAGCTCCACGCACTGGCGGGTGCAGCCGTCCCCGTCCGGGCCCGCGGTGAACTCGGGCGCGTACGGTGTGCCGTCCTGGTCCGCCACGACGAGCAGTTCCCCGACCTTGTCCCGGGCCGCCCGCCGCCACGCCGGGAAGTCCCGGACGGGTGAGGTGCCCCAGGCCAGCGGGAACGTCAGGTCGTCCTTGAGCGCCGGATGGAGGCCGGGCGGGCCGGGCGGGGCGGGGGTCATGTGCCGGTCCGGGGGTGCCAGTCGCCGAGGTGGCTCTCGCGGGTGTGGGCGGCGGCCTGGGCGCGGGTGAGCTGGGGCCGGTTCTCGGGGACGGTGACCACGGCGCCGGGACCGGAGTTGCGGTACTCGGCGAAGCGCTGGTCCTGCCAGGGGTGACCGCTCGCCATGTCGGTGTACGGCGCGACGGCGTCGATGCCGGGGCCGAGGTGGGTGTCGCGGACGGTGAGCATCGGGCGGGCGGTGGGGTCGGAGCTGGGCACCCAGGGGCGGGCCAGTTTGTAGTGGCCGTCGGGTGCATCGCTGCTGATCCTGCTCCGTGTGACGAGGTAGCCGCGCGGGTTGGCGCCGGCCGTGGAGGGCGCGAAGACGAAGCCGTGCGGGGCCCCGGCCAGGTCCGGGCGGATCAGGGCGCGGAAGTGGCAGTGCGCGAAGACGGCGGTCGCCCGGCCGAACACGAAGTCGACGTCGCCCTCGGCGTAGCAGTGGGAGAAGTACTGGCGGGCGAAGGTGCCGAGCGCCGCGGAGTCCGCGTACAGGGTGTCCTGGTGGCCGAGGAAACGGCAGTGCGCGAAGGCGCTGCGGTCGCCCTGCACCTTCAGGGCGACGGCCTGGGTGCCGCTTGTGCCGGGATGGTCGGCGCGCAGCCAGTCGTTGGCGAAGGTGATCCAGCGGGCGGTGAAGCCGTCGGGGCGCACGGTGGTGGTGGCGGAGCCGGAGGTTCCGTGGTTTCCGGAGCCGTCCGGTTTCGGGGTGCCCGCCGCGTTGTCGTACACGATCACGACGTCACGGGGGCTTTGCGAGGCGCCGATCCAGGTCATGTCGGTGCGGTCGGCGGCCACGGACACCGTCTCCCGGTAGGTGCCCGGGGCCAGGACGAGGACGCGGCCGGTGCCGGTCGCGGCGGTCACGGCCGCCTGGACGGAGGTGAAGTCACCGGCGCCGCCGGGGTGGACGTACAGGGTTCGGGGGGTCAGGCGGTCGGCCGGCGAACCGTACCGGCCGAACGGGCGGCGCGGGTGGGAGGCCGCCCGGGCGGGTGCCTCGGCCGCCAGGGCCGGCGCGGTGGCGGCCACCGCGCCGGCCAGCAGCAGACCCCTCCGGGACACGGGCAGCGAGGAGGGCATGCGGGGCTCCTTCGGTACGGGGAGGACCGGGGCGGGCGCGCGCCACAGTGGGGGTGGAGCGCGCCCGCCCCGGCGAATGGGGGTGCGGGGGTGTCAGGGGGTGTCAGGGGGTGTCAGCCGATGCGGCCCGCTCCCGCGCCGAGCTTGACCAGCGCCGGGACCGCCTGCGCCGGGTGGACGGCGGTGCGCAGGGTGGGGGTCCAGCCGGCGCCGGAGCGCAGGGGCGTCCCGGGGTTCTCCGCGTTGTGCAGGCCGATCAGGTCGGCCCGCTTGCCGTTGACGCGGTTGTTCCGGTCGGTGAGCGGCGAGTCGTTCCACCGCTTGAGGATCTTCGCCGGGCTGACGCCCTCGGCCAGCGTGAACGCGTTGTGCTCGGCGACGAGCTGGGACTCCTTGCCGACGCCGAAGCTGTAGCCGTAGCCCTGGCCGGCCACGAAGTGGTTGTTGTAGACGTCGACCTGTCCGAAGCGGACCCGTGGCGCGCGCTCGACCAGCTTCGAGAACAGGTTGTGGTGGAAGGTCACCTTCAGCCTGCCCCGGTCGCCGACGGCCGTGGACTCGCCGTCGCTGTTGCCGATCAGGATCGTCTTGTCGTGCTCGGTGAAGACGTTCCAGGAGGCGGTGACGTAGTCGGCGCCCCGGACGATGTCCAGCTCTCCGTCGTGCTGCTGGTACAGCATCCCGAAGTGGGTGGGGGCCTCGCTGTCGGGGTGGTCGCCGTCGGTGAAGGTGTTGTGGTCCAGCCAGACGTGGGTGGAGCCGTACACGACGGCGGTGTCGTACTCGGAGTTCCAGTTGCCCCGGTCGCCGTCGGTCGGGTCCCACTGCGGGAAGCAGTCCACCGGGCTCTCGAGGGTGAGGTTGCGGACGATGACGTTGTCCACGCCCTTGATCTGCAGGCTGGCGCCCTTGAACCCGGCGTTCCGGCCGACGCCGATGATCGTGGTGTTGGCCGGGATGTTCGCCTTGATGGCGGTGTCCTGGCGGGCGGCCGAGGCCCTGCGCAGGCCCTCGGGGCTGTCGTCGGGCTCGTCGGCCAGGTCCTGTTCCAGGCCCCAGGTCTCGGGCGCGTACGCCCCGAGGTAGTCGTCGAAGTCGTAGCCGGGGGCGGCGAGTGCGTCGCAGCCGTCGGAGACCGCGTCGATCGTCCCCCGCACCTTGATGATCTTCGGGGCGCTGCCGCCGGCCGCCAGGGCGGCCTTGAATCCGGCCCAGTCGCTGACGGTGTGAACGCTCTCGGCGGTGGCCGCGGCACCTCCGGTGGTGCCGGTTCCGTGGGACGCCCAGCCGTCGTTCGCGCCGAGCGTCTGCCGGGCGGCGTCGCGGGGGTGGCCGGGGTGGTGGCCGGAATGGGCCTGGGCGCCGGTGCCGGCCAGGGCCAGCACGAGGGCGGTGCAGCCGGCCAGCGAGGCGGCTCTCACTATGGCATGCCCCTGCCATGTCGGTCTGTTCATGGTGTGACTCTCCCTTTTCTCATTCCTCGCGTGTCTGTGGTGCCTGTGTGTCCGGTGCCGGTGTGTCTGTGGTGAAGGCGTCAGGCGGCGGCGTCCGGCCAGGTGATCCAGGACTCGGGGATCGTCTCGTCCAGCCGGCGCACGTCCCGCGGAGCAAGCACCCGGGTGCGCAGCAACTCCCGGGCGACCAGCCGGGCCACGGCGATCGCGCCGGGCGGGTTGAAGTGCGTGTTGTCCTGCTCGGTCGCCGTCCAGTTGAAGTACTTCTTGGTCTCCTCGA
Source organism: Streptomyces cathayae (assembly GCF_029760955.1). Lineage (GTDB taxonomy): Bacteria > Actinomycetota > Actinomycetes > Streptomycetales > Streptomycetaceae > Streptomyces > Streptomyces cathayae. Next base: position 6,153,725 of record NZ_CP121682.1, on the reverse strand, counting down.
CGCCCAGCTCCTGCCACAGCGCCAGCGACAGGGCCTGGACGTCGAGCAGCGCGACCCGCTCCTCGTCGGCCAGCGCCCGCATCGCCGCCGGGTACGCGCCGTGGCTCGGCACGGCGTCGCCGGCCGGGCCGAACCTCCGGCGCTCCACGGGGGTGGCCAGTACGGGCCGCGCCCCGCGGGCCCTTGCCCCGGCGACGTACAGCCGCAGGTGCTCCCGGTACGTCGTCCAGGGCTCGGTTTGACGCCCTCTCCTGCCCGAGGGCAGGAGATTCCGGTCGGTACCGCTTCGCGGTACCACCTCGGGTTCCTGTTTCACAGGCCACTGCCGACCGGTGAGGGTCGGTCTTACACGGCCTCCGCAGGCCTGACTTCCCGCCCGTCCGGCGGTAGGTCCGACAACTCCGTCGTCGGACAAGGCGATCTTAGCCATGCCGCCGCGCCCCTTCGGGCCACTACGGGCAGGATGCCCTACACCTCCACCCTGAAGGGTGGAGCACTGGGCAAGTGTTCGGTAGCGGCTCGGGTCGGTGGCCTTCTCGTCGTTGTGCGCGAACTGGATCAGCAGGAGGTCATCGGGCCGGATGGCGTCGAGGACGGCGTCGAGCCGCCCCTCGTCGACGAAGCTCTTCGCACTCCGTCCGTTCACCGCGTGGTTGGCGACCACGAGGTCATGGCGGAGCAGGAAGGGGAGCGCCGTGCCCCATCCGGTCTCCGGTGCCGCGTCGGCGTACTTCTGGGCCGCGGTGGAGTCCCCGGCGATGTGGAGGGTGCGGGGCCGGGGCCGTCGGGGCGCGGCCTGGGCGGTGCCGGTCACGGTGAGGGCGAGGGGGAGGCCGAGTCCGGCGGCGGAAACCTGTCGGCGGGTGAGCGACACAAGCCTGTGCCTTTCAGCAAGGGTCCAAAAGAGCGCCTCTCGGGGCGCGGGACTGTACCTGTGTGCGGGCCGGCCGCGCCGCGGGGGCGCGGCCGGGTGCGGGGACGGCCGCGGCCCTCGGCGAACGGGCCGGCGGCCGCCCCGCGGTGACACCCGGAACCGCTCAGGCCATCTGCTCCTGCCACTCGGCCTGGGCCTCGTTCAGCTGCTCGGCCAGGTTGTCGAGGAAGTCCTTCGCGCTCATGTCCCCGAGCAGCACCTTCTGGAAGTTCGGCTCGTTGTCGGCCTTGGAGATGGTGTTCCAGTCCGGCAGGTAGTACGGCAGCTGGACGATGGTCGTCGACCCGTCGCTCAGCGCGTCCGCGGCCAGCTTGGTCGGCTCCGCCTTCTGGATCCAGTCGTCCTTGGCGGCGTCGAGGTTGGCCGGCACCTGTCCGGCGGACTCGTTGAACTTCGAGTTCGCCTCGGCCGAGACGGCGTACTCGATGAACTTCCAGGCGGCGTCCTTGTTCTTGGAGCTCTGGAACACGCCGAGACCGTCGACCGGGTTGGAGACCTGGACCCGGGCGCCGTCGGGGCCGGTGGGCTGCGGGATGCCCCGGAACGCGTCGTCGCCGAGCGCCTTCACGTGGTCCTGGTACGAACCGAGGTTGTGGTGGAGCATCCCGATCGTGCCGGAGTCCCACTGCGCGACCATCTTGGTGAAGTCGTTGTTCAGGTCGGCGGCGGGAGTGACCTTCTTGAACAGGGCCGCGTACTTCTCCAGGGCCTCGACGTTCTTCGGGTCGTTGACCGTGCTCTTCTCTCCGGTGGAGTCCCAGAACGTGGTGATGCCGGACTGGCCGTACATCGCGTCCAGGGCCTGGGCGATGGAGCCGGCGCCGCCGCGGATGGTGTAGCCGAACTCGTTCTTGCCCTTGTTGCTGAGCTTCTCCGCGGCCTTGAAGAAGCGCTCCCAGCTGGTCGGTTCCTCCAGGCCCGCCTTCTCGAACAGGTCGGTGCGGTAGTAGAGGACGCCGTTGTTCGCGGAGGTCGGGACCGAGTACAGCTTGTCGTCACCGCCGCCGGCGGCGCGCAGCGACTCGATCATGTCCTTGTTGAGCTTGCCGTCGAGGGGCGACTTGCCCAGCCGGTCGTCCAGCGGGGCGAGCGCCTTCTGGGCGGAGAAGCCCGCGAGCATCGACGCGCCGATCCCGCCGACGTCCGGCAGGCCGCCGCCCTGGAGGGCGGTGTCGACCTTGGACTGGTACTCGGTGGCGGCGATCCCGACGTACTCGACGTCGATCTCCGGGTTGGCCTTCTCGAAGTCGGCGATGATCTCCTTCCAGATCGCGGTGCGGACACCGCCGTTGTTGTCCCAGAAGGTGATCTTGCCCGTGCCGCTGCCCTCGGCACCCTTGTCGCCGCCGGCTCCGCTGCCGTCGTCGCCGCAGGCGGTGACGGTCAGCGCGAGCACGGCGCCCAGGGCGACGGCGGCCGACGTCCGGCGCCGGCCCGTGCTGCTTCTGCGATTGCTGATCTTCATTGGTCGGCTCTCTTCTTCTGGTTCGCTTCTGGTTCCGACGGGGTGTGCGGGTGGGGGGCGTCTCGCGGTCGTCCGGTGGTGCTCAGCCACGTGGGGCGGCGTCGGTAAGCGCTTGCCGTGGAGGTGCGTCGTTGCGGCTCCCGGCAGGCTCACGGGGAGGGGTAGTTATGAAGGGTGGTTATGCGGCGCTGATCCTGAACTGCGTGAAGGTCGCCGTCCCGGCGTGCCCCTGGCCCGTCGGGGCGAGGGCGACCAGGCCGAGCAGGGCGCCGACCCAGCGCCACGGGGTGGCGGCGAAGGTCTGCCCGGAGGGGCGGAAGCCGTCCCCGGTGTCGTACGAGAAGCGGCAGCGGGCACCGGCCCCGGCCTCGATCCGCAGCCTCGCCCGGCCCTCGGGGACGAGCCGCGGATGGTCGGCGTCGCGTTCCCTCTCCGCCACCGTCTCGGCGAACCGGTGCACCAGGTGCGCGGTGCCGTCCGGTCCCCGCTGGAGCCCGATCCAGCGGTAGGCGTCGCCGAGGACCGCGAGGCCGGCCCGTGCCCCGGGCTCCCGGCTGTCGAGCCGCAGTTCCACCTCGACGGTGCACGGGGTGCCGGGCAGCCGCTGGGTGAGCACGTTCGCCAGTCCGCGCAGGTCGTGCGCGTCGGCGGTGCGCACGCAGGTCAGCCGCAGCCCGTCGGCGGAGTGCTGGGTGGCCCAGCCTTCCTGGGGGTTCGCGGTCCACTGCCACTGGCGGCCGTGACGGCCTCCGGGGAAGTCGTCGTCGGTGGCGGGTGCCGCGGCCGGCTGCGCGGGCAGGTCCGGCCTGTGGTGCCCGGCGACCGGCGCGCCGGCGTCCCCCAGCACCGGCCAGCCTCCCGCGGACTCCCAGTGCATCGGCTGGAGGTGCACGACCCTGCCGTACGCCCCGCGCTGCTGGAAGTGCAGGAACCAGTCCTCGCCTGACGGGGTGCGCACCCAGCCGCCCTGGTGGGGGCCGTTGACGTCGGTGTCCCGCTGCTCCAGGACGACCTTCTCCTCGTACGGCCCGAAGAACCCGCGTGACCGGAAGGCGCCCTGCCAGCCGGTCTCCACTCCCCCGGCGGGCGCCAGGATCCAGAACCAGCCGTCGTGCCGGTAGAGCTTGGGGCCCTCCAGGGTGAACCAGCCGGGGATGCGGTCGCCGTCGACGATCACCTTGCCCTCGTCGAGGAGTTCGGTGCCGTGGGGATGCATGCGGTGGCCGGTGAGCCGGTTCTTGACACCGGAGCGGGACTTCGCCCAGGCGTGCACGAGATACGCCTCGCCGCTCTCCTCGTCCCACAGCGGGCACGGGTCGATCAGGCCCTTGCCGGCCTTCACCAGGTGGGGGCGGGTCCAGGGGCCCCGGATCTCGGGGGCGTTGACCTGGAAGATGCCCTGGTCGGGGTCGCCCCAGAAGATCCAGAACCGGTCGTCGTGGTGGCGCAGGGCCGGCGCCCAGACCCCGCAGTCGTGCCGGGGAGCCGTGAACTCGCTCTCGGGTTCCAGCCGTTCGAGGGCATGGCCGACGAGCGTCCAGTTGACCAGGTCGCGGGAGTGCAGCAGCGGCAGTCCGGGGACACGGCCGAAGCTGGAGGCGGTGAGGTAGAAGTCGTCGCCGACGCGGATCACGTCGGGGTCGGACCAGTCGGCGTTCAGGACCGGGTTCCGGTAGGTGGCGTCCGTCGGCGCGGCACTCATGGGCTCACCGCCTTGCGGACCAGGGCGGCGGCGTCGTCCCGGCCGAGCCGTCCGTCGGCGACGACGGTGACGACGCGGCGGACCACCGTCTCCCCGGGCGGGATCGGCAGCCGTTCGTCGTGGGCGAGGGAGGAGCCGACGCCGGGGTACTCCGCGGTGCGCACGAACCAGGGGTCGCGGCGGGTCGGTGCGGTGGCCCCGGCGAAGACCAGCGTCCAGCGGGTGCCGGCCAGGGCGAGCCAGTCGGCCCGGTGGCCGTGCACCGCGGCCTCGCCCTCGGTGGAGGCGGTGAAGACGTCCGGTGCCGTCGCCTCCTTGCGGGCCCGCCAGAAGAAGCCGCCGTAGGCCGCGCCGGGGCGGCCGTTGGTGGCCGGGCTGCCGATGGAGAGCGGGAGCCCGGTGGCGTTGGTGAGGGAGAAGGTGAAGTCCAGCGCCCAGGCGGTGTCGGTGAGTTCGGTGGCGGTGACCGTACGGCGCTCCCGCAGCAGTTCGCCCGGTGCGGCGATCCAGCGCAGTTCCTCGACGAAGCCGTCGGGGTCCCGCAGCTGGAAGGAGGTGTGCCGCTGGGCGCCGTGGTTGTCCAGTTCGGTCGGACCCCGGTCGCGGACGTAGGTGCGTCCGCCCCAGAAGTTGTGCCCCTCGACGTCGGGAACGGCGACACCGACGCCGAGGTGGTGGGTGTGGTCCGCGGGGGACAGTTCGGTGACCGCCGTGCCGGCCAGGGTGGTGACGGGGTGCAGATAGGGGCGCGGGGAGAGCCTGCGGGGCAGCTCGGGCCGGGAGACGTACCGGCCGACCGGCCGCCCGGCGACGCGCAGGACCGTGGAGTCGTTGCTGGTCATCGGGTGTTCACCTCTTTCGGCGGGTGCTGTGCGGGGCGCTGGGCGGGCGGCGCCCAGGGGGCGCCGAGTTCGGAGTAGAGGGACAGGGTGTCGGCGGCGGCCTCGACGAGCCGGTCGACGCCGGGCACGACCCGGCGGTTCTCGCCGGGGACGCGGTGCCAGGCGCCGTCGGGCAGCGGGGCGGGGTCGGGGGCCCGCCGGATCGCCTCGACGACCTTCATGAAGGCGCCGGTCGCGTCCGGGGGGACCAGCAGGGGGGCGCCGGTGGTGAGGTGCGCGACGAGGTTCTCCAGCAGATCGGTGCGGTCGAAGTGGAGTTCCTCGGGACCGTGGCCCGCGCGCTGGACCAGGACGCGGTCCTGCTTGTACCAGAAGGTGATGCGGCCGCTGGTGCCGTGCACCAGGACGTACGGTTCGCCGGACCGCTCCGCGCACAGGGTCGCGGCGACGGTGACCGGCCGGCCCTGTGCGGTGGTGATCCGGACGCAGGAGGTGTCGTCGGACTCGATGTCGTTGGCGCGCAGCAGTTCGGTCTCGATGCCGGTGACGTCCTCGGCGCGGGTGCTGCCGCCCAGCGCCAGCGCGGTGGCGACGGCGTGGGCGAGCGGGTTGGTCAGCGCCCCGTCGACCACGTCGACGCCGTCCATCCGGCGCCGGCCCGCCCAGGGAGCCCGCCGGAAGTAGTCCTCGGCGCGCACCCAGGCCCCGGCGCCGCCGATCCCGGTGACCCGGCCGATCGCGCCCTCGGCGACCAGTTCGCGGATCGCGGGCACGGCGTGCGAGCCCAGCGACTGAAAACCGATCTGGCAGGCGGCACCGGCCGCGGCGACCCCGTCGGCCATCCGGCGGAACTCGGCGTAGGACGGCGCGGGCGGCTTCTCCAGCAGGATGTGCACGCCCCGTTCGGCGGCGGCGAGGGCGAGGTCGGTGTGGGTGGGGATCGGGGTGCAGACGACGGCGATCCCGGCTCCGGTGGACTCCAGCAGGGCGCCGAAGTCGGCGGACTGCTCGGGAAGTTCGCCGCCGGGCCCGCCCTCCAACTCGTCCTCGGTGAGCGGGGTGAGCTCGCAGACGCCGGCCAGCCGGACGAGTCCCGCCTCCTGGAGCCGGCGGATGTTCTCCAGGTGCCAGCGGCCGTGGCCGCGGGCACCGGCGAGCACGACGGGGATCGGGCGGGACACGGGCCGGGGCGCGGACCGGAACGTGGACTGAGGCACGGTCATCCCTTCACCGCCCCCGCGCTGAAACCGGTGATCAGCCACTTCTGGATGAAGGCGAACACGATCACGACGGGCACGGCCGCGATGATGCCGCCCGCGGCGAGGGCGCCGAGGTCGACGCTGTCCGCGCTCATCAGGGTGTTGAGGCCGACCGGGATGGTCTGCTTCTCCTGGTTGTTGAGGAACATCAGGGCGAACAGGAAGTGGTTCCAGGAGTGGACGAAGGCGAACGAGCCGACGGCGATCAGACCGGGCCGCAGCAGCGGCAGGACGATCACCCGGAACGCCCGCATCCTGCTGCATCCGTCGACCCAGGCGGCCTCCTCCAGGGAGTACGGCACGTTCTTGATGAAGTTGCTGATGAGGATGATCGACAGCGGCAGCTGGAAGACCGTCTCGGCGATGATGACGCTGCCCAGCGAGTTGATCATCTGCAGCCCGGCGAAGATCTCGAACAGCGGGACCAGGAGCAGCGCGCCGGGCACGAACTGGGAGCACAGCAGGGCGAGCATGAAGACCCGCTTGACGCGGAAGTCGAACCGGGCGAGCGCGTAGCCGCCGGCCAGCGCGACGAGCGTCGTCGCGAGCAGGGTGGCGACGCCCACGAGCACGCTGTTCTGGAAGAAGGTGCCGAAGGCGCGGTCCGTCCAGACCTTCTCGAAGTGGACCGTGGTCATCGGCCAGGGCACCAGCGAGGTCGAGCCGGCCGGGCGCAGCGCGAAGAGCAGGATCCAGTAGAAGGGGATGAGCGTGAACAGCAGGTAGATGCCCAGCGGGAGGTAGATGTGCCAGCGGGGCACCTCGTCCCAGGCGCGGTGCCTCTTCCTCGCGGGGCGGCTCGGCGGCTCGGCGGCGGAGCGCGCGGGGGCGGGGGCGGCCGGAGCCGCCTCTTTGGTGATCACTTGCTTTCGCCTCCGAACTTGCTCAGCCGCAGGTAGACGATCGAGCAGAAGAGCAGAATCACGAACGCGACCGTGGTGAGCGCCGAGGCGTAACCGAAGTTGTGGGCGTCGACGCTGGTGTTGGCGATGTAGAGGGGGAGCGTCGTGGTCACGCCGGCCGGTCCGCCGCCGGTCAGGGTGTAGAGCAGGTCGACGTTGTTGAACTCCCACACCGCGCGCAGCAGTGTGGACAGGATGATGGCGTCCTTGAGGTGGGGCAGGGTGATGTGCGTGAACTGCTGGAAGCGGCTGGCCCCGTCGACCTCTGCGGCCTCGTACAGGTCCTTGGAGACGGACTGGAGGTCGGCCAGGATGAGGATGGCGAAGAAGGGGACGCCGCGCCACAGGTCGGCGACGACCACCGCCGAGAAGACGGTGGAGGTGTCCGACAGCCAGCTGGTGCCGTAGTCGCCGATGCCCATGTCGGCGAGGTAACGCGTGATGCCGGTCTGGGAGTTGTAGAGGAGCACCCAGATCGCCGAGGTCAGTACGCCGGAGACGGCCCACGGGGAGAAGACCAGGGCGCGGCCGATGCCCCGGCCGACGAAGGTCTGGTTGACGATGAGCGCCAGCGCGAGCCCGAACATCAGCTGCAGGCCGACCTCGACGAAGACCCACTTGGCGCTGAAGACCAGGGTGTCCCAGAACAGCGGGTCCTCGGTGAAGAGGTGGACGAAGTTGTCGAAGCCCGCGAATCCGTTCCGCCACGGCTTGGTGGGGTTGTAGTGCTGCAGGCTGTAGTAGAAGACGCTGATGACGGGGTAGGCGATGAAGCCCAGCATGAGCAGTCCCGCCGGGGCGATCAGCAGGTACGGCAGTCTGCGCGGCGTGGCGGAGGCACGGCGCCGCCTCGGTGGCGTGGGCGGTTTCGCCACGGCTGCGGCTTGGGCCATGACTGTTCTCCGTTTCTCGGTACGTCGTGCTGTGCGGTGCGTTCCCGGTACGGGACGTTCCCGGTACAGGGCGTTCCCGGTACGGGGTGAAGCGCTTTCTACATGGGTGTGCGGACAGGCCGGCAGCCCGGTGGGTCAGCCCGCGTAGGGGTCCTGCACCGCGCCCGGCCGGGCGAGGAACTCGAAGTCGCAGCCGGTGTCGGCCTGGGTGATCTGCTCGTTGTAGAGCGCGCCGTAGCCGCGCTCGTAGCGCACGGGCGGCGGCGTCCACTCGGCCCTGCGGCGCGCCAGCTCCTCGTCGTCCACGTTGAGTTGCAGTTTCCGCTGCTCGACGTCGAGGGTGATCGAGTCGCCGGTGCGTACCAGCGCCAGCGGCCCGCCGACGTACGACTCGGGGGCGACGTGCAGCACGCAGGTGCCGTAACTCGTGCCGCTCATCCGGGCGTCGGAGATCCGCACCATGTCCCGCACCCCCTGCTTGAGCAGGTGGTCGGGCAGGGGCAGCATCCCGTACTCGGGCATCCCGGGCCCGCCCTTGGGGCCGGAGTTGCGCAGCACCAGCACATGGTCGGCGGTGATGTTCAGCGCCGGGTCGTTGATGGTGCGCTGCATGGTCCGGTAGTCGTCGAAGACGACCGCGGGTCCGGTGTGCCGCAGCAGGTGCGGTTCGGCGGCGATGTGCTTGATGACGGCGCCGTCCGGACAGAGGTTGCCGCGCAGTACGGCGAGCCCGCCCTCGTCGGCGACCGGCTTGTCCCGGGGCCGGATGACGTCGTCGTGGTGCACCCGCGCGCCGGCGATCTGTTCGCGCAGGGTGTCGTGGCAGACGGTGGGCCGGTCCAGGTGGAGCAGGTCCGGTATCCGGGAGAGGAAGCCGGGCAGACCGCCCGCGAAGTGGAAGTCCTCCATCAGGTACGTCTGTCCGCCGGGCCGTACGTTGGCCAGCACCGGGACGGTGCGGGCGATGCGGTCGAAGTCGTCGAGGGTGAGTCCGACGCCCGCGCGGCCGGCCATCGCGATCAGATGGATCACGGCGTTGGTGGAGCCGCCCAGGCCCAGGACGGTGGTCACCGCGTCCTCGAAGGCCTCCGCGGTGAGGATGTCGCTCAGTTTCCGGTCCCGGTGGACCAGTTCGACGATGCGCAGGCCGGCCGCGGCGGCCATCCTGTCGTGCCCGGAGTCGACGGCGGGGATGCTGGAGGCGCCCGGGACCGTGACGCCGAGGGCCTCGGCGGCGGCGGTCAGCGTGGAGGCCGTCCCCATGGTCATGCAGTGGCCGGGCGAGCGGGCCAGGCCGCTCTCGATCTCCTGCATCTCGCAGTCGCCGATGACGCCGGCCCGCTTGTCGTCCCAGTACTTCCACATGTCGGTGCCGGAACCGAGCACCTCGCCCCGCCAGTGGCCCGGCAGCATGGGCCCGGCCGGGACGAAGACCGCCGGCAGGTCGGCGCTGGCCGCGCCCATGAGCAGGGCGGGCGTGGACTTGTCGCAGCCGCCCATCAGCACGGCGCCGTCGACCGGGTAGGAGCGCAGCAGTTCCTCGGTCTCCAGGGCGAGGAGGTTGCGGTAGAGCATCGGGGTCGGCTTCTGGAAGGTCTCGCTGAGCGTGGAGACCGGGAACTCGAGCGGGAAGCCGCCTGCCTGCCAGACGCCCCGCTTGACCGCCTGCGCGCGGTCGCGCAGGTGACTGTGGCAGGGGTTGATGTCGGACCAGGTGTTGAGCACGGCGATGACGGGCTTGCCCAGGTGCTCCTCGGGCAGGTAGCCGAGCTGGCGGGTGCGGGCGCGGTGGCTGAAGGAGCGCAGCCCGTCCGTGCCGTACCACTGGTGGCTGCGCAGCTCCTCGGGCCGCTTCCTCGGGACGTCCGTCGAGACATTCGTCGAGGCGTTCACCGGGGTGTTCACCGGTGTGCTCATACGGACCACCCCGCGGCTATCGCGGCGACCTCGGCCCGCTCGTGCTCGGCCAGTTGCCTGCTCGGCGGGCGGACCTCGCGGCGGCACAGGCCGAGGGAGGCGAGGGCCTCCTTGACGACGGTGACGTTGTCGGCGGAACCGTCGGCACCGCGCAGTTCCTCGAAACGGCGGATCTGCTCCCAGACCTTCATGGCGGTCGCGTAGTCGCCCGACCGGAGCGCCCCGATCATGTTCAGCGACACCGACGGGGCGACGTTGACCAGGCCGGAGGTGAAGCCGGTGGCACCCGCCGAGAAGTAGGAGGGGGCGTACGGCTCGGCCAGCCCGGCGACCCACACGAACCGCTCGATGCCGGCGTCCCGCGCGAAGGCGGCGAACTTCGCCGCGTCCGGTACGGAGTACTTCACACCGATGACGTTGGGGCAGGTGTCGGCGAGTTCGGCGAGGCGGGAGCCGGTGAGCCGGGCGTTGCGGATGTAGGGGACGACACCCAGTTCCGGCACGGCCTCGGCGACGGCGCGGTGGTAGTCGACCCAGCCGCTCTGGGAGACGTAGGGGTGGACGGGCTGGTGCACCATCACCATCCGTGCGCCGAGGTCACGGGCGTGCCGGGCGGAGGCGACCGCGGTCGGTATGTCGTGGCCCACGCCGACCAGGACGGACGAGCCGTCACCGGTCTCCTTCATGGTCAGCTCGGCGACGGTGCGCCGCTCCTCGGGCGTCAGGGCGTAGAACTCGCCGGTGTTGCCGTTGGGGGTCAGGGTGGTGACGCCGGCGTCGAGGAGGCGGCGCAGCAGGGCCCGGTAGCCGGCCTGGTCGACGGAGCCGTCCTCGGCGAACGGGGTCACCGGGATCGCCACCACGTCGGCCAGGGCCGCCCGCTGGGTCTCGAACGTCGTCGTCATGCCTGACCGTCCTCGCTCTTCTGGTTCGGGGCTTCCGGTGCTTCCTGGGCCGCCCGGGGTGCCCGGGTCTCGAGGTCCGCGTCGGGAAAGGCCCGGCGCACGAAGGAGGCGATGTGCGCGTGCAGGGCGCGTGCCGCGCCGTCCGCGTCCTTGTCGAGGGCGAGCCGCAGGATCTCGCGGTGCTCGCTCGCCTCCCGCTCCCAGGAGGGGTCGGCGGCCCAGGCCACGGCGGAGACGAGTGCCGCCTGGTCGCGGACCTCGTCGAGCATCCGGCCGAGCAGCGGGTTGCCGCACGGCATGTACAGCGCGCGGTGGAACTCGCGGTTGCTCAGGGAGCGTTCGGCGGTGTCGGTGGCCTCGTCGGCCCGGGTCAGCGCGTCGCGCGCGGCGTCCAGGGAGGCACCGCGCCGGACGGTGCGCCGGAGCGCCTCGGGTTCGAGGAGGAGCCGCACGTCCTGGACCTCGCGCGCCATGTCCGCGTCGACCATGCGCACCGTGACGCCCTTGTACTGGCTCATCACGACCAGCCCGGTACCGGCCAGGGTCTTGAGGGCCTCGCGCACCGGGGTCTTGGACACCCCGAACTGCGCGGCGAGGTCGGCCTCGACCAGGGCCTGGCCCGGTGTCAGCCGGCCGGTGAGGATGCGTCGTTTGATCTCCTCCAGCACGTACTGCGTGCGGGAGGGGATCGGCAGGGGCACAGAGGTCATGCGCGCCTCTCGGATCTCACATATCGCGTCTCATATATGACGTACGAAGTACGACGCGATGAAACTAGAAGCGGCCCGGGGTTTCGTCAATGCTTCTGACAAAGGAAGTTCCGGGGCCGCGCACGCGACGGCCGGGCACCCGTCTCGTCCGGGTGCCCGGCCGTCCGGGAGAACTCCTGGTCAGGCCTTTCGCGTCCACCCCGGATCGCGGCCGCCCAGCCCCACGGTCCGGTCCAGCAGCGGGGCGTCGGACGGCACCGGCACCACGGGGCCGAAGATGCCCTCGCCGCCGTCCCGGCCGGGTTCCGCCGCGGCGGCGCGGAGGAAGGCGTGCGCGGCCTCGAGGGCGGCGGGGTCGGGCGCGTAGTCCTGGCCGGTGGCGCGGGCCAGGTCCCAGCCGTGGATCACCAGTTCGTCGGCGGCCACGGCTCCGGCCACCTCGCCCGGCAGGTCCACTCCCCCGGCCCTGGTCATGCCGGTCCAGGCCCCGGGGTCCCGCCAGGCGTCGGCGAGTTCGCCGAGCACTCGGGGCAGCTCCTCGCGCCAGCCGGGCCCGAGGTCCGGCAGGGCGGTGTCCGGGCTGGTGTCGGTGGTGGCGCCGAGGTCCTTGCGCCCGGCGTCGCGAAAGGCGGCGGACAGCCCCACGAGGTGGCCCAGGATGTCGCGCACCGCGTACCGCGGGCAGGGCGTCCCGTCCACGAGCTGCACGTCGGCGACCCCCTCGGCAAGCCGCGCCACGACCCGCACCTGCGGCCCGAGGTCGAGAATCGAGTCGGTCATGGGCTGCTCCTCCGTGGCCGTGCAGGGATGTGCTTCCTGGGAGGTGGACCTATGCCGCACCCGGAACTCATCGCTCCTTCCTGTGTCCTCTACGGCGTCTGCCCGATCCCCACGTCCGGTCCTTAGCCCCACGATGACCGGGTATGACGACGAACAGGACGACAGGCGGGACGCCGGACGGCCCGACGTGGGCGCTGGTGCGCGTGCTCCGTGACCCGAATGCCGGGCTCCTCCTCGCCGGGGTCGTGGTCTCCGGCTTCGGCACCTCCGCGCTGTGGCTCGCCTCCGGGATCTGGGTCAAGGACCTCACCGGCTCGGACGGTCTGGCCGCCCTGTGCCTGCTGGCCATGTGGGCGCCCACCCTGGCCGGCCCACTGCTGGGCACACTCTCCGACAGGGTCCGCCGCAAGCCCCTGCTGATCGGCACGAGTCTGCTGATGGCCGCGCTTCTGCTCACCCTCGTCACCGTCGACTCGCCGCAGACCCTGTGGCTCCTCTTCACCGTCCTGTTCGTGTACGGCGCGGCAGGCGTCGTGAACGACGCGGCCGAGTCGGCGCTGGCCGCCACCGCCGTGGACCGGTCGCTCCTCGGTGACCTGGGCGGGCTGCGCATGACCGCCACCGAGGGCATGAAACTGCTGGCCCCACTGGCGGGCGCGGGCCTCTACACGGCCCACGGCGGAGCGGCAGTCGCCTTTCTGGACGCGGTCACGTTCGCGGGCGCGGCGGTGCTGTACCTGTTCCTGCAGGTCCGCGAGGAGCGTCCCGCACCGCCGGCCCCCGGCCGACGTGGACAAACCGCCGAGGGCATCCGCTTCCTCCGCTCCCACCCGGCCCTGCGGCCCCTGGTCCTGGCGGGTGGCGCCACGATGCTGTGCGCGGGACTGAACGGTGCGCTGGTCTACGCCGTCGTCGACGGCCTCGGCCACTCCCCCGCGTACTCCGGTGTGCTGTACGCCGTCCAGGGCGCCGGGTCGGTGGTTCTCGGCCTGTGCGCGGGGCCCGCCCTGCGCCGCCTGGGCGAGCGGCGGTTCGCGGCGTACGGGATCGTCCTGCTGGCCGGCGGGGTGGCGCTGCGGGCGGTGCCGTCCGATCCGGTGGCGTGGGCGTGCAGCGCGGCGATCGGTGCGGGGCTGCCCGCCCTGCTGATCGCCGCGCTGACCGCCGTGCAGCGCGAGACCCCGGGCCCGCTGCTGGGCCGGGTCACCGCCACCGCCAACACCCTGGTGTTCACCCCGAACGTGATCGGGCTGGCGGCCGGCGCGGCGCTGGTGGAGCTGATCGACCACCGGCCCGTGCTGGCCGCCCTCGGACTCGCCCTGCTGGTGCCGGCGGCAAGGCTGTTTCAGAGCGCGGCGAGCGCCGAGCGTACCGACTCCAGGTCGTCGTCCGATGCCAAGCCGGCGTGGTAGAGGCGTAGTTCCGTGGCGCCGAGGCGGCGGGCCTCGGTGGCGTCCGCGGTGAGGGTGCCGGGGCTGCCGCCCATGCCGGAGACCACGGTGAAGTTGGCGGCGAGGACGCTGCCCGGGTGGTTCTCCCGGGCGAACGGCGTCAGCGGGCCGGGGTCCCCGGTGCAGGGGACGACCACACCGTCGGCGACGGAGAGGATGTGCCCGGGGTCGACGCCGGCGTTGGCGCCGCAGTGGTACGGCACCGGGTCCGCGTGCAGCAGGACCTGGAAGCCCTCGGGCGCCGCGTCGCGTACCGCCCGGACCGCCGTCTCCTGGAGCGTGCGGGCCGTTTCCTCGCGCCACGCGCGCGCGGCGGCCGCCGGCTTCGCGCCGAGGAGCTTCTCGACGCCCGTCCAGCCTCCGCCGGAGGGCGCCCCCCGCCACACCGGCTCCAGCGCGGTCCGCACGGAGGCGGCCAGTTCACCGGCGTCCAGGCCCTGGGCCCCGTAGCCCTCGTGGCAGGACGGGCAGAAGCACAGGGACATCAGGTACTGCCCCGCGTCCCCGAGGCCGACCCCGGCGGTCTTGTCGTGGGCGTGCAGGTGGGCCAGCCCGTACCAGCCGAGGGACTCCAGTTCGGTGCCGCGCGCTCCGGGCCGCACCGCCGCCTCGGCGGCCAGGTCGGTCAGGTACGCGCGCGTGGCGGGCTGCGCGATGCACGGCGCCCAGGGGTAGCGGTCGCCGTAGGCGTTGACGACCGAGGTGGCGGGGTGTTCGGCGCCGAGCCGGGAGTTGTGCGCGAGCACGACCCAGGTGTGCACCTCCAGGCCCGCCTGTGCGAGCGCCGTCGCGGCCTCGCCGAAGGCGTCGCCGGGGGCCCAGTCCCCCGCCGGGTGGGGGCGCGGGGTGCGGCCCGTCCAGTGGGCGCCGGGCGGGTAGAGCACGGCCGCGTACTCGGCGGTGACCACGCGGTGGCGCGGGTGGCGGGGGGTCAGCGCACGGGTGGAGTGGTAGGCGGAGGCGAGCGTCACCTGCGCCACGCCGAGCGCGGCGATCCGCGCGGGAGCCTCCGGGTCCCCGTTGACGTCCCAGGGGTAGACGAACGCCGATGCCTTCACTTGGCCTCCTCGAGCAGCGCGAGCCCTCGCTCGATCAGCCGGGCGAGTTGTTCGACATGATCCCCGGACGGTTCGTCCAGCGGCGGCCGCACCTCGCCCACGTCGAGCCCGCGCAGCCGCACCCCGGCCTTGACCAGGGAGACGGCGTACCCGGGGCCCTGGTCGCGCAGTTCGACGAAGGGCCGGTAGAAGCCGTCCAGCAGGCGGTCCACGGTGGCCCGGTCGCCGGTGCGCAGGGCCTGATGGCAGGCGAGGGCGACCTCGGGCAGGAAACAGAACACCGCGGACGAGTAGAGGGTGACGCCGATGCCCCGGTAGGCGGGCTGGGTCAGTTCGGCGGTGGGCAGCCCGTTGAAGTAGAGGAAGTCGCCGGGAGCCTCGGTGCGTACGGCGCTGAGGGTCCGCTGCAGGAGGTCGAGGTCGCCGTGGCCGTCCTTGAGGCCGATGATCCCGTCGGTGCGGGACAGTCCGACGACGCTCGCGGGGGTGAACACGGCGTTGTCGCGCTGGTAGACGATCACCGGCAGGGTGGTCGCCGCGGCGAGCTCCCGGTAGTGCCGCAGCAGCCCCTCCTGGCCGGCCCGTACCAGGTAGGGCGGCATGGCGAGCAGCCCGTCCGCCCCGGCGCGTTCGGCGAGTCCGGCCCAGTGCACCGCGAGCCCGGTGCCGTAGCCGGCGCCCGCGACGACCGGGACGCGTCCCTCGGCCGCTTCGACGGCGGCCCGCACACAGACCTCGAACTCCTCGGGCGTCAGGGCGTGGAACTCCCCGGTCCCACAGCAGGCGAAGACGGCGGCGGCCCCGGCCTCGACCCCGCGCCGTACATGGAGCCGGTAGGTGTCGAGGTCGATGGCGCCGTCGGTTCCGTAGGCGGTGACCGGGAAGAACAGCGGTCCGCTGGGGTTGCCGAGTCGGGCGGCGAGAGGGGCTGGCGTCACAAGCTCTCCCTGGTCCATATTCATGATTGACGTCTACATCTCTGAACGATGCCACGCTAGGGCGCCCGGGGGACGCCGGTCAAGCAGGCCGACCGGGCAGGCAGCAGCCGATTCCCCCCATCCGCGCGAAGGCACGGGATACTTGACGGGCCACGGCCCTCCTCCCTAGCGTGTCCACGAATATGAATGCCGTGCGCACACATGCACGGCCGGTGATGCAAGGAGACCCCTGGATGCCCGCTCCCCGCACCGTTCTGCTCACCGGCGCCGCCGGCGGCCTCGGCACCCTGATGCGGGGCCTGCTCCCGGACTACGGCTACCGGCTGCGCCTGCTCGACCTGCACCCGGTCGAGGGCGAGCCGGACGCGATCGTCGCGGACCTGGCCGACCAGGAGGCCGTGCGCGAGGCGGTCCGCGGTGTCGACGCGATCATCCACCTCGCGGGCATCTCCCTCGAGGCCTCCTTCGAGAAGATCCTCGCGGCGAACATCGAGGGCACCTACCACCTGTACGAGGCCGCACGAGAGGAGGGCGTCGGGCGCATCGTCTTCGCCTCCTCCAACCACGCCGTCGGCTACACCCCCCGCCCTGCGGCCGACGGCCCGCTCATCCCCGTCGACACCCCGCACCGCCCGGACACCTTCTACGGTCTGTCCAAGTGCTTCGGCGAGGACCTCGCCCAGCTCTACTGGGACAAGCACGGCCTGGAGACCGTCTCCGTACGCATCGGGTCCTGTTTCCCCGAGCCGACCAGTGTGCGGATGCTCTCGATCTGGATGAGCCCCGCCGACGGCGCCCGCCTCCTGCACGCCGCCCTGACCGCCGAGCACGTCGGACACACGGTCGTCCACGGCTCCTCCGCCAACACACGCCTGTGGTGGGACCTCGCCTCCGCGCGTGCGCTCGGTTACGACCCGCAGGACGACTCCGAACCGTTCGCCGCGAAGCTCGTCGCCGAGCAGGGCGAGCTGGATCCGGACAACGAGGCGCACGCGCGCATCGGCGGCCACTTCGTGACCGACCCGCCGATCTGGCCGTACTGAGACCACGGGCCCGACGCACCACCGAAGCCACGGGCCCGGCGCGGCACCGACACAGACGCAGACGCAGACACCGGCACCGGCACCAACACACCGACGGCACGCGCGTACGCGGCCGCGGCGGACATCCGACGCCCCCACCGGCGGGCGGGCACCGAACGGGCCCGCCCGCCGCCGCATTCGGGCACGCGTGATGCCCGTTTCCGTCCCCCGCCCCACCCCCGTGCAGGTCCGAGCCGGGCACTGCTGGAGGCGAACGGGCGGGAACGGGCGATACCGGTTCTACAACAGACCTGGTCAGCCGCGCGGACCACCTGTACAACTGCCTGCAAGGACCTCATAGGGCCCGAACGGGCAGCGAGATCAGGAAGCAGGTGTTCGGCCATGCGTGACAGAACGGCCGAAGAGCGCCAGCGGGAGATCGTGCGGGTGGCGCGCGCCACCGGCTCGGTCGACGTCACGGCGCTCGCCACCGATCTGGGCGTGGCCAAGGAGACCGTGCGACGGGACCTGCGCGCGCTGGAGGACCACGGCCTGGTGCGCCGCACCCATGGCGGCGCCTATCCCGTGGAGAGCGCCGCCTTCGAGACCACGCTCGCCTTCCGCGCCACCAGCCATGTGGCCGAGAAGCGCAGGGTCGCGAACGCCGCGGCCGAGTTGCTCGGCGACGCGGAGACGGTCTTCGTCGACGAGGGCTTCACCCCGCAGCTCATCGCCGAGGCACTGCCCCGGGACCGGCCGCTCACCGTGGTCACCGCCTCCCTGCCGGTCGCGGGCGCGCTCGCCGAGACCGGCACCATGTCCGTGCTGCTGCTCGGCGGCCGGGTCCGCTCCGGCACCCTCGCCACCGTCGACCACTGGACGACGAAGATGCTCTCCGGCTTCGTCGTCGACCTGGCGTTCATCGGCGCCAACGGCATCTCCCGCGAACACGGGCTGACCACGCCCGACCCGGCGGTCAGCCAGGTCAAGACGCAGGCGGTCCGAGCCGCGCGCCGGGTGGTGTTCGCGGGCGTCCACACCAAGTTCGGGGCGGTCAGCTTCTGCCGGTTCGCCGAGGTCGGCGCGTTGGAAGCGATCGTCACGAGCACGCTGCTCCCGGCGTCCGAGGCCCATCGCTACTCCCTGCTGGGACCCCAGGTCATCCGGGTCTGAGCCGGCGGAACCGCACCACGGCGCACCCCGGCGCGCCCCACGCCCCCACGCCATGGAGGCACGACGCACCGCGCGCCGTTTCCACCGCACACCGTTCCACCTCCCCGCGGGCCGAACCGTCCAGGCGATGCCCGGTACCTCCCCGTACGACCGCTCATGCCGAGGAGTGATCCATGCGAACCCCGAGCCGGCGGCGGCCGCCGCGAGCCGCACTCGCCGCGGCCGCCGCAGGGACGCTGCTCGCCCCGCTGCTCTCCGGCTGCTGGGTCGGAGCGGGCGGGGCCGGATCCGGCGGTGACGCCGTCAACGTCCTGATGGTCAACAACCCGCAGATGGTGGAGTTGCAGAAGCTGACCGCCGCGCACTTCACCGAGGAGACCGGCATCAAGGTGAACTTCACCGTGCTGCCGGAGAACGACGTCCGCGACAAGATCAGCCAGGACTTCGCCAACCAGGCCGGCCAGTACGACGTCGCCACCCTCTCCAACTACGAGATCCCGATCTACGCCCGCAACGGCTGGCTCCGGGAGATGGACTCCTACGTCGACGAGGACACCGCCTACGACGAACAGGACGTCCTGGAGCCGATGCGCCGGTCCCTCAGCGGCGACGACGGCAGGCTCTACGGCCAGCCCTTCTACGGCGAGTCCTCGTTCCTGATGTACCGCAAGGACATCCTCGAGCGGGAGGGCCTGACGATGCCGGCCGACCCCACCTGGGAGCAGGTGGCCGACATCGCCGCGAAACTCGACGGGGCCGAGCCCGGCATGAAGGGCATCTGCCTGCGCGGTCTGCCCGGCTGGGGCGAGGTCATGGCGCCGCTGACGACCGTGGTGAACACCTTCGGCGGCACCTGGTTCGACGAGGACTGGAACGCCCGCCTCGACTCCCCCGAGTGGCACCGGGCGACGAAGTTCTACGTCGACCTGGTCCGCGAGCACGGCCAGGCCGGCGCCGCCCAGTCCGGCTTCGCCGAGTGCCTGAACAACACCACCCAGGGAAAGACCGCCATGTGGTACGACGCCACCTCCGCGGCCGGCTCCCTGGAGTCCGCCGGCTCCCCCGTCAAGGGCAGGATGGGCTACGCCCCCGCCCCCGTCGAGAAGACGGAGTCGGCCGGCTGGCTCTACACCTGGGCCTGGGGCATCCAGAACGCCTCCCGGAACCCGGACAACGCCTGGAAGTTCGTTTCCTGGGCCTCCGGCAAGGAGTACGAGCAGCTGGTCGGCGACGAGATCGGCTGGTCGAACGTCCCGGCCGGCAAGCGCGCCTCCACCTACGAGAACCCCGACTACCGCGCGGAGGCCGCGGCCTTCCAGGAGATGACCCGGCTGGCCATCGGGCGAGCCCGCCCGGACGACCCGGGTGTGCAGCCGCGGCCCGCGCCCGGCATCCAGTTCGTCGGCATCCCCGAGTTCACGGACCTCGGCACCCGGGTCTCCCAGGAGATCAGCGCGGCCATCGCCGGACGCCAGTCCGTCGAGTCGGCCCTGAGGAAGTCCCAGCAGCTCGCCGAAGAGATCTCCGAGGAGTACGAGGGACGATGACCGCCACCGCACCGGCCCCCTCAGCCGTCCCGGACAGCCGCACGAGCGGTGGCCGACGCTCCGGCCGGCTGCGCGGCTGGGCCACCAGAGCCCCGCTGCTGCCCGCCCTGATCTTCATGATCGCGGTCACCCAGCTGCCCTTCGTGGCCACGCTGGTGATCTCCTTCTTCGACTGGAACTCCCTCTACCCCGACGCCCGGCGGTTCGCCGGCTTCGAGAACTACGGAGAGGTCCTCGGCGACCCCGCCCTCCGCCGGTCGGTCTGGACGACGATCCTGCTGACGGTGGCGGTCGTCCTCACCAGCCTGGTCCTCGGACTGCTGCTCGCCCTGCTGCTCGACCGGAGGTTCCGCGGCCGGGGCATCGTCCGCACCCTGCTCATCGCCCCGTTCCTGGTGGTGCCGGTGGCGGCGGCCCTGCTGTGGAAGCACGTGCTCTACAACCCCGAGTACGGCCTGCTCAACGGCCTGCTGCACTATGTCGGCGGGCCGCAGCCGGACTGGATCTCGGGCACCCCGCTGCCGGCCGTTCAGGCCGCGCTGGTGTGGCAGTGGACGCCGTTCATGATGCTGATCCTGCTCGCCGGGCTGCAGAGCCGGGACCAGGAGCAGCTCGAGGCGGCCCGTGTCGACGGCGCGAGCGACTGGCAGATCTTCCGCCACCTCACCCTGCCCCACCTGCGCCGCTACCTCGAACTGGGCGCCCTGCTCGGCTCGATCTACATCGTGCAGAACTTCGACGCCGTCTTCACGATCACGTCCGGCGGCCTGGGCACCGCCAACCTCCCCTACACCGTCTACCAGACCTTCTACCAGGCCCATGAGAACGGCCTGGCCTCGGCCGCCGGCGTCCTGGTCGTCATCGGTTCGATCATCATCGCGACCTTCGCCCTGCGCGTCGTGTCGTCCCTGTTCCGCGAGGAGGTGTCCCGCGCATGAGCACCACCGCCGTACGCACCCGCGGCCGGATCCGCAGGGGAGCGGGTCTCGGTCTGGTGGCCTGGCTGGCCGGGATCGTCTTCTTCCTGCCCGTCGCCTGGATGGCGCTGACGTCCTTCCACTCCGAGGAGGACGCGGCCACCAACCCGCCGTCCTTCACCGCCGCCCTCACCCTGGACGGCTACCGCGAGTTCTTCGGCGCGGGCGGCGGCGCGAGCCCCTGGCCGTCCCTGATCAACTCGACGGTGGCGTCCGTGGCCTCGGTGCTCCTGGTCCTGCTGCTCGCGCTCCCGGCGGCGTACGCCCTGTCCGTCCGTCCGGTGAAGCGGTGGACGGACGTCCTGTTCTTCTTCCTCTCCACCAAGATGCTGCCGGTCGTGGCCGGCCTGCTGCCGATCTACCTGTTCGCCAAGAACACCGGGATGCTCGACAACATCTGGCTGCTGGTCCTGCTCTACACGTCCATGAACCTGCCGATCGCCGTGTGGATGATGCACTCCTTCCTCTCGGAGATCCCGGTCGCGGTGATCGAGGCCGCCCGGATCGACGGCGCCCGGCTGCCGACGGTGCTGGCGCGCGTGATCGCCCCGATGGCGCTGCCCGGCATCGCGGCGACGGCCCTGATCTGCTTCATCTTCAGCTGGAACGAACTGCTGTTCGCCCGGGTGCTGACGGGCGTGGTCGCCGGGACCGCCCCCGTCTTCCTGACCGGCTTCATCACCAGCCAGGGCCTCTTCCTGGCCAAGGTGTGCGCCGCGTCGCTGGTCATCTCCCTGCCGGTGCTCGCCGCGGGGTTCGCCGCTCAGGACAAACTCGTCCAGGGCCTGTCGCTGGGAGCCGTGAAATGAAGACCGTGGTGGTGCCGTAGGTTCCCTTCGGCCCTGCGGGCCCCGGTCCTCAGACGCCGGACGGGCTGATTTCAGCCCGTCCGGCGTCTGAGGACCGGGGTCTGGGGCGGAGCCCCAGGTCGGGATGGGAATGGGAAGGGGCGGCGAGGGCGAAATCCTCCCGGGAAACCAATGCTCCCCGATCCGATCCCAGGTAAGGGAACAGTAAAACGCCCCCGCTCGTTCACCCGGCATGACAGCTATGACCCCCGGCTCGAACATCCCCCTCTCCACCGCCCGTGTGGCGGTGGACGTCGCCGCGCCCGTGCGTCTCGACGTTTCGGGCCTGCTGCTCACCGCCGACGGCAAGGTGCGCTCCGACGACGATTTCATCTTCTACAACCAGCCCGCCGGCCCCGGTGTGACCTACCGTTCCGGCGGCGGCACGGCCCCCGACGCCATCATCATCGACACCGCGGCCGTCCCGCCCGGCATCGAGAAGATCGTCGTCACCGCGAGCCCCGACGCCGCAGGACAGACCTTCCAGGGCATCGAGCCGACGGCCACCATCCGCGACGCGGACAGCAGCGCCGTCCTGGCGACGTTCACTCCCCCGAGCCTCGGCTCCGAGACGGCACTGGTGGTCGTCGAGATCTACCTGCGCAACGGCGCCTGGAAGGCCCGCGCGGTCGGCCAGGGCTACGCCAACGGCCTGGCCGGCATCGCCACCGACTTCGGAGTCACGGTCGAGGAACCGGCCGCCCCCGCCCAGCCGGTCACCCCGCCCCCGCCCGCCGTGCAGCCGCCGGTGAGCCCGCCGGCCCCGCCGACGTCCGCCCCGCAGGCCCCGCCGGCGCCCGCCGCTCCCCAGGCGCCGCCCGCCGCCGCGCCCGGCACCGGGAAGATCAACCTCGACAAGGGCCGGGTCAGCCTCCAGAAGCACCAGACCGTCTCCCTGATGAAGGGCGGCCGCCCGCTGCTCTCGCGGGTCCGGATGGGCCTCGGCTGGGAGCCCGCGTACCGGGGCAAGGACATCGACCTCGACGCCTCGGTCATCGCCTACGGCCCGCAGCGCAACCACATCGACAGCTGCTACTTCGGCAAGCTCCAGATCGTGGGCGGCGCGATCCAGCACTCCGGCGACAACCTCACGGGCGAGGGCGCCGGGGACGACGAGACGATCACGGTGGACCTCGGCCGCCTCCCGCAGGACGTCACCGGCCTGGTCTTCACGGTCAACTCGTTCTCCGGCCAGAAGTTCACCCAGGTGGCCAAGGCGTACTGCCGTCTCCTGGACGCCGGCACCGGCGAGGAGCTGGTCCGCTTCGACCTCACCTCCGCCGAGCCGCAGACGGGCGTGATGATGGCGAAGCTGATCCGCCAGTTCACCGGCGAGTGGGAGATGACCGCGATGGGCGAGTTCGTGAAGTCCCGCACGGTCCGCGGCATGGTCAAACCGGCCGCCCAGTCGCTGTAGCCACGCCTACGGTCCCGCGGGCGCCCCGACCATGGGGCGCCCGCTCAGAACCAGTTGCCCACCGGCCGCTCAGAACAGCGCGCTGTACGCGTTCAGCGCGGGCTGCCCGCCCAGGTGGGCGTAGAGCACGGTGGACTCGCGGCCGATCTCGCCGCGGGACACCAGGTCGATCAGCCCGGCCATCGACTTGCCCTCGTACACGGGGTCGGTGACCATCCCCTCCGTGCGGGCCGCGAGCCGCATCGCGTCCAGCGTGGTGTCGTCGGGGATGCCGTAGGTGCCCGCGTGGTACCGCTCGTCCAGTTCGACGTCGCCCTCGGTCAACTCGGCCTTGACCCCGATGAGCCGGCCGGTGTTCTGCGCGATCCGCGCGATCTGTTCGCGGGTGCGGACGGGTGCCGCCGACGCGTCGATCCCGATCACCCGCCGGGGGCGCCCGCCCGCCTCCTCCAGGGCGCGGAAACCGGCGACCATGCCGGCCTGGGTGGACCCGGTGACCGAGCACACGATCACGGTGTCGAAGAAGACGCCCCGCTCTCGCTCCTGCTCGGCGACCTCCTGCGCCCAGTTGGCGAAGCCGAGCCCGCCGAGCGGATGGTCGGAGGCGCCGGCCGGGATGGCATAGGGCTTGCCGCCGGCCTCCTCGACCTCCCTGAGCGCCTGCTCCCAGCTCTCCTTGAAGCCGATCCCGAAACCGGCCCGCACCAGGCGCACATCGGCGCCGGCGAGCCGGCTGATCAGGATGTTGCCGACCTTGTCGTACACGGCGTCCGGCCACTCCACCCAGCTCTCCTGCACCAGTACGCACCCCAGTCCGGCGCGGGCGGCGACGGCGGCGACCTGGCGGGTGTGGTTGGACTGCACCCCGCCGATGGAGACCAGGGTGTCGCAGCCCTGGGCGAGCGCGTCGGCGACCAGGTACTCGAGCTTGCGGGTCTTGTTCCCGCCGTAGGCCACACCGGAGTTGCAGTCCTCACGCTTGGCCCACAGGGTGGCGCCACCGAGATGCGCGGTCAGCCGCTCCAACGGATGCACGGGCGAGGGTCCGAAGAGCAGGGGGTAACGCTCGTAGGCAGACAGGGACATGGGCGATCCTTCCGTCAGAGAGCCTCGGGAACGTCGGCGAGCTCTACCAGACCCCGCCAGATCTCCGCCGTGACCCGGACCGCTTCGTCCGGGTCTCCGGCCGCGCAGGCCTCGATCAGCCGTTCGTGCAGCCCGGCGGAACGGCAGGTGCCGCCCTCGCCGAAGCGCTGCCGTTCCAGCCGGCGGATGAGGGGCGTGTAGCGGGCGGCGGTCGCGGCGGCGGCGCGGTTGCCGCTCACCCGTACGAGTACGTCGTGCAGTTCGTCGTCGGCGCGCAGCGCGCCGTCCACGTCACCGGCCCGTACGGCGGCGGCGAACCGCTCGTTGGCGGCACGCATGAGGTCCACGTCGGCCTCGCGCAGCCGCGGTACGGCGACGCGGGTGACCAGTTCGTGCATGGCGCCGACGACGGCCGCCGCGTCCTGGACGTCACCGGCCACCAGGGGGGTCACGCGGGTGTAGCTCTGCGGCTTGCTCTCCAGCAGCCCCTCGTCGACCAGCCGCGAGAACGCCTCGCGCACCGGTGCGCGGGACAGCCCGAGCCGCTCGGCGAGCTCGGCGTCCCGCACCACCGCCCCGGGTTCGATCTCCCCGGCCACGATGGCGTCCCGGATCGCTTCGTGGGCACGCTCCCTGAGCAGGGTGCGCCGTACGGGTCGCATGGCCTCCATGACTGAAATGTTAGATGTCAGTAAGCGCGCCGACAAGACCGTGGGCCGGCCTCCCCGGGGACCGGCTCAGACGGCCCACGGCCAGTCGGCGTCCCGCCCGGCCTCGAGCAGCGGGACCATGCGGAAAGCGGCGTCCGACAGGCCGCCGAAGGTGTGCCGGTTCGCCGTGCCCGACGGGCCGTGGCCCGCACGGTATCCGGCGAGGTTCCAGGTGTAGACCGGCACATCGGCCGGGACCTGCTCGGTCGGGTCGCCGTGCCGGCTGTGGGTGTACTGCTCGTCGGTGACGATCAGCACCCGGTCGTGCCGCTCGTAGTGCCGGCGCACCGCCCCGGTGGTGTCGGTGCCGCCGAGGTCGCCGAACCGGCCGAGGATCTTCAGCACCGCCTCGCCCCGGCGGAACGGCACCGGCTTGCTCGTCGAGCCGAACTCGACGAGGTCCGCCTTCGCGGCCCGCAGCGCGAGCGCCGTGCCGAAGACCGCCGCCGCGTCCGCGCGGGTCAGCTCGGAGCGGTCCGACATCCGTGAGGAGAACATCGAGCCCGAGCGGTCGACGAGCACCAGGGTGCGGCCGGGCATCGCGGGCACGTTGGCCAGCGAGTGACCGAGCGCCCGCTCCAGCGGGTACGACCAGCGCGGCGACGGCGCGTGCCGGTACGCGGCGAGGTACCGGAAGGGGAACTGCCGCGACTTCGCGACCTCCGCCGGGTCGGCGAGGCGGTCGGCGACCCGCGCGGCGACCTCGTCGGACACCCCCGCCTCGTCGAAGTTCCGCAGGTTCCGCACCAGGGCCATCGTGCCCATGGACGGGATCATGGCCTCCCAGGCCGCCTTGTCCATCGGCCCCTGCAGCCAGCCCGCCAGCGCCTCCCAGGTGATGCCCGCGGCGGCGAGCCGCTCGGCTCCGTCGGGTGCGGTGACGACCGCGCGCCGCTCCTCGACGGGCAGCGCCATCAGCTCGTGGTGCGCGGTGAGGACACGGTTCGGGGCGGGCGGAACCGCGGTGTCCGGGTTGTGCCGGCGGTCGAGGGCGTACCGGAACAGTTCGCCCTGCCACGGCTTGTCCGGGTCGGGGGCCGCGTGCACCAGGTTGAGGATGTCGCCGAAGCGGTAGCCCTTGGAGGCGGTGTCGTACTTCAGCAGGGCCTTGCCGCCGTAGAGCCGCCGTACGGCGTCGGCGACACCTCGCTTGACCGGCTTCGGGACGTTCCGGCCGTACATCGCGGTCCAGTAGGCGAGCAGTTCGCCGGGCTCGTCGGGCCGCCGCAGCACGGAGTCCACGACCTGCCGGTTCGACGGGCCGCCGGTCACGCCGGCGTCGAGGCGGGCCTTGACGTACTCGGCGGCGCCCACGATCGAGGCGGTCCGCAGGTTTCCCTCGCCGCGCAGCCAGCCGAGCAGCCCGGCCGTCCAGGACGGGTCGCTCACGGCGAGCTCGCGCACGAGCTTCGCGAACCGGTCGTCACGGTCGTCGCCGGCCTCGTAGAAGGTCCGCTGCGTCACGAGGTGGGAGACGGCGAGCAGGAAGAGTTCGGAGCGC
The DNA here is from genome assembly GCF_029760955.1 of Streptomyces cathayae. Classification (GTDB taxonomy): domain Bacteria; phylum Actinomycetota; class Actinomycetes; order Streptomycetales; family Streptomycetaceae; genus Streptomyces; species Streptomyces cathayae. The sequence continues at coordinate 6,127,688 of NZ_CP121682.1, read as the reverse complement.
GGCTCCCGCTCGCGCCCACGGCCGCCCTCGTACGTACGCAGCACGCGGCCGGTCGACGTCACGCGCGACGCCGACTGTGCCTTGGCGGCCCGGGTGTTGAATCGCGCCATGGTGAATTCCCCCGAATTCATTTCCGTTCCGGAGGGAGGCACGACAAAGGAGGGTGCCCGAGAAACGAGGCGGCCGCGGAACAAGTCAGGCGCGTCTTCCACTTCCGCCACACCGGCCCGAAGCCGATGACGGGATTCGAACCCGCAATGAACCCGATCCGAGAAGTACCCGCTGCCTGCGCACCGGGCACCCACCAGATGCCGCGCCTCCCGAGATCAAGTCGGCGGCGGCCTGGATTCGATCACAACGAAGGAACCTTCGCCCGCGCACCGGGAGGTGCATGAAGTTGTGGTGTCCAGAGATCAAGGCCGGCGGAACCGACGATGGTGCTCTGACCCCTGAGCTACACCGGCGTGTTGTGCCGGTGACGGGACTCGAACCCGTGACCGCCCCATTATGAGTGGAAGTAGGTCCTGCCTTCGCACCTGGACGTGCATCACTCTAAAAGGGCGACCCTCGGTCGGGCGAGCGAATTAACTACCGGCGCTTCTGCCGCTTCCAGGGGCCGGTGACGGCGAGCAGGATGCCCGGTTCCTGGATGTTGGTGTACAGGGTCCTTCCGTCGGGCGAGAAGGTGACGCCGGTGAACTCGCTGAACTCCGGCTCCTGTTCGGTGCCGATGTTCAGTTCGTTGCGGGCGATGGGGTAGGTGCGTCCGCTGTCGGTGGCGCCGAACAGGTGCTGCACGCCGTCGCCGTCCTCGGCGATGACCAGCCCGCCGTACGGGGAGACGGTGATGTTGTCGGGGCCGTCGAAGGCGCCTTCCTTGCCGGGGTCGGGGTTCACGCCGAGCAGGACCTTGAGGGTCAGGGTGCGGCGCCGGGGGTCGTAGAACCAGACCTGGCCGTCGTGCTGGACGGGGCTCTCCTCACGGGCGTACGAGGAGACGAAGTACGCCCCGCCGTCGCCCCACCACATGCCCTCCAGCTTGCGGCCCCGGGTGATCTCACCGGGCCCGAACTGCTCGCGCACGGAGACGGTCCGCGCGTCGCGGTCCGGTACGTCGACCCAGTCGACGCCGTACACCGTGCCGGTCCTGGTGGCGCGGGAGAGGTCGTCGACGAACCGGCCGCCGGAGTCGTAGCACTTGGGCGCCTGGAGGACGCCCGCGTCGTCGGCGAGGGTGCGGAACCTGCCGGGGCCGTGGCGGAAGTCCTCGGGCGGACTCCAGCGGAAGAACAGGCCGTTGGGCTCGTCGGCGTCCTCGGTGAGGTAGGCGTGGCCGCGCCTGGGGTCGATGACGACGGCCTCGTGGTCGTAACGGCCGAAGAACTTCAGCGGCTTGGGGTCGCGGTTGGCGCGCCGGTCGGCCGGGTCGACCTCGAAGACGTAGCCGTGGTCCTTGGTCATGCCGTTCTCGCCGGCCCGGTCGGAGTTCTCCTCGCAGGTGAGCCAGGTGTCCCAGGGGGTGCTGCCGCCCGCGCAGTTGTCGGCGGTGCCGGCGATGCCGACCCACTCGGCGACGCTGCCGTCGGGGCGCACCTCGACGACCGTGCAGCCGCCGGGGGCGCCCGGGTCGTAGACGAGGCCCTCGGCGAGCGGGACGGGGAACTCCGCCTCGTCGCGCGGGCCGTCGATCTCGTGGTTGTTGACCAGGAGGGTGGTGCCGCGCGGGCCGGGGAAGGCGGCCGTGCCGTCGTGCTCGGCCGGGGTGAACTCGCCGGTCTCGAGCCTGGTCCTGCCCGTGTACGTGAGGATGCGGTACGAGAAGCCGGCGGGCAGGGCGAGGATGCCGTCGGGGTCGGGGACCAGGGGGCCGTAGCCGACCGTGGGGTGGTGCCGCCGGGCCTGCTCCCGGTCCTCTCCCACGCTCTCGGCGTCGTGGGACGCGAGGGCGTGGGGTGCGGAGGCGAGGGCGCCGACGCTGCCCACCAGTGCGACACCGGCACCGGCGACCGCGGATGTTCTGGTGAAGTCCCTGCGGGTGAGCGACATGGAGTCTCCTGTGGCGGTGAGTTGCCGTGAGGACCGGCCTCGTACACCGTCACGCTTCCGCCCACGCCTGAACGCCGATTGAACTCCGCGGGGCATCCCGGCCACCGCTTCGGTGAACCGCACGGGGCCGTCCGGCCCCGCACGTGCTCCAAGGCCCCCGAGTGGGAACCCTCAACCCCCGTGCTGCGAGCGGGCCTTGAAGGCTGCCTTGCGGGCCTCCTTGGCGATCTTCTTGTCCGGGTGCAGCCGGCCCATCGCCTCCAGCACCTCCGCCGTGGCCGGGTGCTCCACCCGCCAGGCCGTGGCGAAGAAGCCGCTGTGCTGGCGGGCCAGTCCCTCCACCAGGGCCCGCAGTTCCTCGGAGTTGCCCTCGGCGGCGAGCTGCGCGGCGACCGTGTCGACGGTCAGCCAGAAGATCATCGCCTCGGAGGGCGGCGGGACGTCGGCGGCCCCGTGCTCGGTCAGCCACACCCGGGCCAGCCCGCCGAGTTCCGCGTCGTCGAGCACCTCCCGCAGGGCGGGCTCGGCCGAGAGGCCGACCAGCGACAGCGCCTGCTGGCACTGCAGCCGCCGCAGCGGGGCGCTCTTGTCGCTCCCGCGCGCCGCGGCCAGCAACTCCCGTGCCGCGGCCAGCGGTTCACGCCGGGCGAGCCACTGTTCGGTCTCCGCGTGAGCCGCCGACGGCGGGAACACGGCCGTACCGTCGAGCAGCGCGTCGGCACCCTTGTCCGCGAGGTCCCCGACCGCCGGTGCCTCGAACCCGGCCTCCAGCAGCCGGGCCCGCAGCCCGTACAGCCCGAGCGGGGTCAGCCGCACCACGCCGTAGCGGGAGACGTCGGTGTCGTCCTGCGGCTCCGCGGACTCCACGGACTCTGCAGGATCCACAGACTCTTCATCGGTCTCGACCAACAGCGTCTCGTCGACCGGCTGGTACTCCACGAGTCCGACCGGCGCCAGCATGCGGAACTGGTCGTCCAGCCGCATCATCGCGTCGGACACCTGCCGCAGCACGTCGTCGGTGGGCTCCGGCATGTCGTCGGGGACGAGCGCGGACGCGGCCAGCGCGGGCAGCGGCACCGGTACCCCGGCGGGGCCTTCCTCACCGGCGGTCAGCAGGTAGAGGTTGCGGAGCACCCCGTCCAGGAACTCCGCCTCGGCCTCGGGGTTCCAGTCGAGTGAGGCGAGGTCGAGTTCGCCGGATCCGTCCCCGGCGGCGATGGCGTCGACGAGCCCCTCCAGGTCGGGCACGCTCGCGTCGGCGAGCACCGTCTCCAGGGCGGCGAGCCAGACCGTGAGGACGTCCTGCGGCGCGCCCCCGGCGAGCAGCGCGAGGTCGGCACCCGCGGTGACGGTGCCCTCCTCCTCGTCGACCACGTCGACGAGCCCGGCGTCCACGGCGACCCGCCACGCCTCACCGGCGTCGGCGGCGGCCTCCTCCCCGCTCAGCCCGAGCACCTCGGCCGCCGCGGGCAGCTGCGCGTCGACGAGCCCGCCACCGGCGTCGACCCGGGTCTCGGGTCCGGCCCAGCGGGCGAGTCGGACCGCCCGGGACAGCAACGGCGTGGACAGTGCTTCACGCGCCAGCTCCGCGTCGGGGTGCAGTCGCGCCGGCGGCAGGGTGGAGCTGTCTGACATCGGCTGTTTCTCCTAGGTGCTGTCCTCGGCGCCTCATGTGGCTCAACCGCTCAGCCTAGACGGATTTCCCCCCCAAGCCGCCCGCTTCACCTCTCCTTCAGCCGCCGTACATGGCTGGAACCTTGACAAGTGGCCTGGCCAGGCTGGAGATTGACGCGCGTAGAAAACGGCGGACGGTCGCGCACCGGGCCTGCACGCCCCGTACACCCCGTACACCCCGCACGCCCCGCACGTCACATCTGCCACCCTCGCCCCGGCACTCATCACGTTTCCCGGAGGGAATCCGTTGCCGAGCAAGTCGTCCGCGCGCCTCGCCGCGCTCACCGTCGCCGCCGTGTGCGCGGCGTCCGCCGTCACCCTCGCCTCGCCCGCGCACGCGGAGTCCGTGCGCATCCACGACATCCAGGGCGACACCCGGATATCGCCGTACGCCGGACAGCAGGTCACCGACGTGACCGGAATCGTCACCGGCATCCGCACCTACGGCTCGTCCCGCGGCTTCTGGATCCAGGACCCGAACCCGGACGCCGACCCGGCCACCAGCGAGGGCGTCTTCGTCTTCACCGGTTCGACCCCCCAGGGGGTCGCCGTCGGCGACGCCGTCACGGTCTCCGGCACGGTCACGGAGTTCGTCCCCGGCGGTACGGCCTCCGGCAACCAGTCGCTGACGGAGATCACCCGGCCCACGGTCACCGTCGTCTCCCGCGGCAACCCGGTCCCGGCCGCCACCAGGATCGACGCGCGGTCCGTACCCGCCGCCTACACCCCGGCCGGCGACCCCGCCGCGAACGGCTCGGTCAACGCACTCCCGCTGCGCCCCGACCGGTACGCCCTGGACCTCTACGAGTCCCTGGAGGGCATGAACGTCCAGGTCTCCGACGCCCGGGTGGTCGGCGCCACCGACCCGTACACCGAACTCTGGGTCACCGTGAAGCCGTGGGAGAACCGCACCCTGCGCGGCGGCACGGTCTACGGCTCCTACGACGACCGGAACACCGGCCGCCTGCAGATCCAGTCCCTGGGCCGGGCCGCGGACTTCCCCGACGCGAACGTCGGCGACACCCTCGCCGGCACCACCGCGGGCCCGCTGGACTTCAACCAGTTCGGCGGCTACACGCTCGTGGCGGGCGAACTCGGCACGCTGAAGAGCAAGGACCAGCGGCGCGAGTCCACCCGCCGGCAGCACACCGGTGAACTGGCGATCGCCACCTACAACGTGGAGAACCTCGACCCGTCCGACGGCACCTTCGCCGCGCACGCCGACGCGATCGTGCGCCACCTGAGGTCGCCTGACATCGTCTCCCTGGAGGAGATCCAGGACAACAACGGTTCCACCGACGACGGCACGGTCGCCGCCGACGAGACGGTGGCCGGGCTGATCGACGCGATCGAGGCGGCCGGCGGCCCGCGCTACGACTGGCGCTCCGTCGACCCGGCGGACAAGGCCGACGGCGGCGAACCGGGCGGCAACATCCGCCAGGTGTTCCTCTTCGACCCGGAGCGGGTCTCCTTCACCGACCGCGCGGGCGGCGACGCCACCACGGCCGTCGGCGTCGCCAAGGTGCGCGGCAAGGCGGCCCTGACGCACTCCCCCGGCCGGATCGATCCGACGTCCCATGCCTTCGAGAACAGCCGCAAGCCGCTGGCCGGCGAGTTCGTCTTCCGCGGCCGCACGGTCATCGTGATCGCCAACCACTTCGCCTCCAAGGGCGGCGACCAGAGCCTGACCTCGCAGTACCAGCCGCCGTCGCGCGGCTCCGAGACCCAGCGCCACCTCCAGGCGAAGGCGGTCCACGACTTCACCGCGAAGGTCCTCAAGACCCAGAAGAACGCGGACGTCGTCGTCCTGGGCGACATCAACGACTTCGAGTTCTCCACCACGACCAAGATCCTCGAGGGCCGGGACACTCTCTGGTCAGCCGTCAAGTCCCTCCCCAGGAGCGAGCGTTACTCCTACGTCTACCAGGGCAACAGCCAGGTCCTGGACCAGATCCTGATCAGCCCGTCGATCCGCCGCGGCGGCACGTTCTCGTACGACAGCGTGCACATCAACGCCGAGTTCCACGACCAGATCAGCGACCACGACCCACAGATCCTGCGCTTCCGCCCGTAGGGCGTGCACCCGCGTCGAGGGTCGGCCGGACGCTCCCGTCCGGCCGGCCCCGGCCGTGCCCGCCCGAATCCGCGGCGCTTCCGGTCCGCAGTCAGTGCGCCCCGCGCCGCCGCAGCACCGCCATCCCGGCCGTCGCGGCCAGCCCGGCCGCCGCTCCCCCGGCGACCATCACCGGCCACGGCTTCCGTGTTCCGGCCCGCCGGACCTGGGTGGCGCTGCTCCGCAGCTGCACGGTCATCGCACCGGCCTTGTCGCGCAGGTCGTCCACGCGGGCCAGCGCATGCCCCTTGACATCCATCTTTCCGGCCAGCTCCTCGACGGTGTCGCCGAGTTCGTGCCGGGTCCGCTCGATCTCCTGCCGCAGTTCGTCCGGCCCCTTGGCTCCGCGGGCGGCGGCGTCCTGCTCGACCCCGGGCTCGATGTGGGAACCGGAACCGGAATCCACCGCCCGCGCAGGCGGGTTCGCCCCGTTCACATCCCGCGTCATCGGTGCGCCCTCCCCTTGATCTCCTCCACGTCGGCCTTCACGCTGCCCAGCGTCTGTTCCGGGGCGGCCGGCGTGGCCTTCTTGAGCTCGGCCCGGCCGAGCGCTGCCAGCACGGCGGCGATCACGAACAGCACGGCCGTGATGATCAGCGCCGCCGCCCACACCGGCAGGACGAGAGAGAGTGCGGCACCACCGGTGAAAGCCGTCGCCAGCAGGCCGGCGTAGGCGAAGGCGCCCGCGGCGCCCAGCATGCCGCCGCCGCGTCCGGCCCGGCGGCCCTTCTCGGCCAGCTCCACCTTGGCCAGGGCCACTTCCTGCCGCACCAGCCGGGAGACCTGCTCGGTGGCCTGTCCGACGAGTTCGCCCACGCTGTGCCCGTCATGGCTGTATTCGGCGCGGCTGCCGCTGCCGCGGCTGCGCGTGTCGCGAACCCGCGGTTGTTCGATGGTTGCGGTCACGGTGTTCCGCCTCCTCTCGGTCGGGTGTCTTCCGAGTACCCGGAGCGCGAGGTGCCTATCCTGAGCGCCATCCCTTACTGATGCTTATCAATAAAGGACAGAAGATTTAAGTGGAGGTACACGGTGGTCGAGCGGAGACTACTCCCATGACCCCATCGACGCCTCCCTTCGGCCGCGCCCTGTGCGCCATGGTCACGCCGTTCACCCCTGCCGGTGCCCTGGACCTGGACGGTGCCGCGCGTCTGGCCGACCACCTGGTGAGCCACGGCTGCGACGGCCTGGTGCTGTCCGGTACTACGGGCGAGTCCCCGACCACGACGGACGCCGAGAAGTCCGCCCTCGTCACGGCCGTACGGGAGGCGGTGGGCGATCGCGCCTCGATCGTCGCCGGTGTCGGCACCGCCGACACCGCGCACACCGCCGACCTCGCCCGTGAGGCCGAGCGGGCGGGCGCCGACGGTCTCCTGGTCGCCACCCCGTACTACAGCCGCCCGCCGCAGGACGCGATCGAGGCGCACTTCCACGAGGTCGCGGACGCCACTGGCCTCCCCCTGATCCTGTACGACATCCCGGCCCGCACGGGCACCCGCATCGAGCCGGACACGATGCTACGGCTCGCCGAGCATCCCCGGATCGTGGCGGTGAAGGACTGCTCGTACGACTTCCTGGCCGCCCAGAAGATCCTCTCCCGCACGGATCTCGCCTACTACGCGGGCTGCGACGAGCACATCCTCGCCCTGTACGCGGTCGGCGGCTCCGGCTACGTCAGTACGGTCGCGAACGTGGTCCCGGACCACCTGCGCTCCGTCCTGGACGCGTTCGACGCCGACGAGACCACTCGCGCGGCCGACCTCCAGCAGCGGGCCACCCCCCTCATCGAGGCGATGATGGCGAACGGCCTCCCCGGCACGGTCACCACCAAGGCCCTCCTCACCGCCCTCTCCCTCCCCGCAGGCCCACCCCGCCCACCTCTACGCCCCGCATCCCCCGAGGCGTCCGCCACCCTCAGGTCCCTCCACGAGGCCCTGACCACAGCCTGCCCCCCGCCACCAGCGCAGCTCCGCCCGGAGTTCAGTCCCGCGCCGGACGCAGGACGAGGCACACGAAACCCAGCACGTCCCGGTAGACACGCAGCCATTGGTCGCGATGAGTGGTAGCCGCCTCGAGCGCCTGGGCGCTGTCCGGATCATCGGGATGGTCCAGGGCCCATGAGGCCAGCGACCCTGTCCAGGCCCACTCGTAGTCGTCGAGTTCCTGACGGGAGCTGATATGTCCCTGGACAGGCGTCCACCCGTCCGCGGCGATCCGGTCCAGCGTGGTCGGCAGGTCGGCGAGGTCCCCGAACAGCTCGACGGCCTCGGGAGAGGGCTCGCGGTCCCAGAACCCGTCACCGACCAGAACGCATCCCCCGGGAGCCAGGTGCTCACGCGCCGCCGCGAGAGTGGGGAGCAGGCCACCGAAAGCGTGCGTGGCTCCCACACAGAGCACCAGGTCGAAGGCGTGGGAGGCGACGAAACGCGCAGCGTCCTGATGGTGGAGGGTCAGGCGGTCGTCCACTCCGAGCCGCCGCGCGGCCTGACGCGCGTGCGCCAGCGAGCTCTTGGAGATGTCGACGCCCTCGGCCCGCAGCCGCGGCTGCACGGCCAGGGCCCGCAGGAGCCACTCTCCGCCGCCGCAGCCGAGGTCGAGTACACGCCCGGCACCGCGTGAGAGACCACGTTCCAGCAGTCGGCGCACCGAGTCGTCGTCGAGCGGGGCTGCGATCGGATGGTCCGCATGAGCACGCCTGGAGATCTGTTCCCGGTCCACGGGCGGAGCCTGACACGGCGGCGATGCACACGCACCTGATTTCCGCCCGGCCCCCGGACCGGAAACCGGATTCGGCCATCCTCACACCGTTCCCCGCGAGGGGGTCATCGCGACGACCCATCGGGTTCTGGCACCTCCACCTGCCGCGCCGTCTGCCGGCCGGTCGCGTACCTGGCGCCCGCCGCCAGCAGTACGGAGGCCGTCGCCCAGGTGACGACGAGGCCGTTGAGCCACGCATAGCTTCCGGAACTCGGGTACGTCGTCCCGTCGTCCCGGACGCAGTCGAAAGCCGGTGGCAGATACGAGGCACGGTGGCCGACGAGTCCCTCCACAAGGTGGGGAGCGGCGTTGCGACAGGCGGGCGCGGGGGAGGAATCGGTACCGGACCGGGACTCGTGGTCGGAGGCCTGCACAGAGCCGAGTGCCAGGACCAGGAGGACGACCGCCGCTGCCGCCGCCATGCCGGCGCCCCAACGCAGCAGCCGCACGCCCCAGTCGGGCGGCCGGCCCGGCAGGACGACGGACACCAGTTTGACGATCACCGCGATGCCCCAGACGGGGACGGTGAACAGGGCCGCGAAGGCCAGCAGGACGAACACGTTCCGGGCACCTTCCGTCGATCGAGCGAACAGACGTACGGACGTACAGACGCCGGAGCCGGCCCAGCCGTTCTCCTCCCGGACCTCTCGGTCGAGGCAGGCGGCCGGGGTCAGTCGGTGGTGAGGCCGTCGATCAGGCGGCCTCGGCCAGGCTCTCGTCATGACAGGCTGACGCCACCGCCTGGCACAAGCCCTGCCCGGGCCCGGTGGGTGGGAGCGTCACCCGCCGCTCATCAGAGCTCCCGCGGCCCGTACATCGCACGGTCGGCGTCGACTTGAAGGGCCCAATAGCGGTCGCCGTAGGACCAGTGCCACCACTCGGTGGGATAATTCGCCAGACCCACAGCGGTCAGTGCGTCACCGAGCACCCGCCGGTTGGCCCGCGCCTCGGAGCCGACTCCGCCGGCGTCCGTGTAACAGGCACCGTCACTCTCCTCCGGGCTGGCGTTCACCCGGGTTCCCATGTCGAGTTCGCTCCCGTCGGCGGAGATCAAAGTGAGGTCTACTGCGGCGCCGGCACTGTGCGGCGCGATCTCCGGTGGCGAAACGTACCGGCTCGCGGCCTCTCGAATCTGCTTCGGTGACCAGTCCGGACGGTCGGCTCGCAGATGGTCGGCGTACCGCTCGAAGTAAAAGCGCTGCAACGCGGGCGGCCTGTATCCCTCGACGAACAGCAGAAGCACGCCGCCCGGGAGCAATTGCTGTGCCGTGAGAAGTCGGGTCAGGACCCCTTCCCGCAGATGCGCGAACGCCCCTGATTGGTCGGCCTTACGGGAGTCGACGGCGAGGGATCCCTGGAGCCGGACATCGACAAGCGGTTCGCCGCAGTCGACCACCGGGATCGCCGCGATCTTCGGATCCGACATGAGCACGATCTCGTTCATACGCTGATCATTGCCGCCTACTCCGCTCAACGGTGATGCCCCTGCTCACCCTTGACCAGAAGCCGTCGGCCCGTCAGTTCTCCACGGGCCACCCGGTGATCACCACAGGCCGTGATCTACTTCTGGTCACGATGCCGAACGACGAGAAGCCGAGGTTATGGCCGATCACTGCTGCGAGGCGATGACCAACCGTGTGAACGTGTGCTGCGACCAGCACGATGACCCCTTCGCCTGCCCGGACGCACTGGTCGACTTCAGCGCCAAGTTCCAGGAGTACGGGCTGATCATCCATGACGGCGGCACGTCGAGCATCACGATCAGCTTCTGCCCCTGGTGCGGACGACGCCTCCCCGCGTCGCAGCGGGATCGGTGGTTCGGCGAGCTGGAGCGCCGCGGGATCGATCCTTGGGAGGACGAGGTCCCTGCTGAATTCCAGGACGGCCGCTGGCTCGCCTCTCTGCGGCAGGATTGACTGCTCCCCTCCCTGAAGGGGGAGGGGATTCCTGGCTCAGGCGGCCTCCCGGAGCGGCGCTCCGGGAGGTCTTGTGCCCTCGACACCAGTCGGGTCCAGACCTGCCCGGAGGAGCATCACGCGGGCGGAGTTCTTGTCTCTGGGAGACACGGCTCCGCACGCGGTGCAGGTGTAGGTACGTTCCGACAGCGGCAGGGCGTGCTTGGCTCTCGCTCCGCACCTGGCGCAGTCCATGGTGGTGTGCGCAGGATGTACGAGCCGTACATCCCGGGCGTGTTTGCGGCCCATGTCGATCAGGGCCTGTTTGGTGGCGCCGATCGCGGCATCGGCCGCCTTGCGCGCCATCGTGGTCCTGGTGAGGAACTTCGGCCGGAAGTCCTCCACCGCGATCACATCGTGGTCGCGCACGACCTTCTTGGCCCACTTGCGGGCGGTGTCCTGCCGCTGTCGGGCGATCTTGGCGTAGGTCTTCGCCCGCCACTTCTTCGCCTCCCGGTACCCCTTCGACGCAGGCTGCCCCTTCGCCGGTTTGCGGCGGGCCATCATCCGGTCGTAGCGGGACAGCTTCTGCTGCGCCTTGAAGCCGTGGCGGGGGTGGGGGAGGTCGTGGGCGTCGGAGGTGGTGGTGGCGGTCTCCCTCACTCCCCAGTCGATGCCGATCACCGCGCCGGTCTGCGGCAGCGCCTCGACCCGGGCGGGGGCGACGAACGAGGCATACCAGTGCCCGGCATGGTCGCGGTAGACCCGCACGCTCGACGGTTCGGCCGGCAGAGGACGCGACCAGACCACGGTCAGGACGATCCCGCCCGCCAGGTGCAGTCGCCCCTTTTTGAGGCGGAAGCCGCGCCGCGTGTAGTTCAGCGACGGATCACTCCCGCGCCGCTTCTTGTGCCGGGGCATCCCGGCCCGCCGCTTCTGCGGCAGCCGGTTCTTGATGTCCTTCAACGCTTTGCTACGGGAGGCGGCGAAGTCACGGATCGTCTGCTGCTGGGGAACACTCGCACCCTCACGGAGCCACAACGCCTTGGCGCGGACATCGGTGAGCATCCGATCGAGCCGCGCCGGACCGCAGGTCAGCCTGTCTCCGGGGTGCGCCTGATGGTGCACGTGCACCTGACGCGACTTGGCGACGCATTCGTTCCACAGCCACCGGCACCGTCCCCACTCCGCCTCCAGCCCCTCCTGGGCAGTGGCCGACACCCGCAACCGATACGTATACCGGGCACGCCCAGCGGTCTCCCCCATCACTCACCCCCCTCACCTCTGTTCCGGACAGCCGGTACCCGGCCAACTGACCGTACGTACGGGTCCCGCACACCCGCACACCTCTTCCACCCCTACCACCCCTACCAGCGAACAGGGGCACGCACGTTCGCGCCTCTCTCGGCTCCGCCGGGCGGCTTCCAGAGCACTCCGCGCCCAACCGGGGCGTGTCCGGCACACCATGCCGCGCACGAGGGGGCCGGCGCGCCCTCCCCACGCTCTTCGAGCAGGCGACCCCCATCGCCCTGCTCGCCCGCGCGGATGAGGCGCCGCCGTTTTCCTGCGATCTGACCCGCCGAGCAGGCCATGGGAAGCGGGGCCGGCCCTTGGCGGACCCGGCCCCGCTGACCCGACGGGGCGTCAGCCTGCCCAGACGTCGGCCTCGTCGGCCGGGACCGTGGTGGCCAGGCCCAGTTCCTTGCGGGCGGCGACCGACTCGTTCGGGTCGATGTCGGTGAACGCCGGTTCGTAGGCGGTGTAGAACGCGTCGGCGTCGGCGGCGTTCGCGGCCTTCTTCCAGTTGCCGGCCGCCTTCGTCAGCGTCGCGCGGAGCTTGCCGACCTCGGTGCCGTCGATGCCGTCCAGGCCCTTGACGTGCGTGTCGAGGGCGGCCGCGACGGCCTTGGCCTGCGCCTTGTAGCCGGCCAGGTCGTCCTCGACGGTGTCCTTCTCGGGCTGGTTCGCCCACAGGGCCTCGTAGACCGCGTTCGAGCCGTTGAGGTATGTGGTCTGCTCGGGCTTGAGGGACTTCACGGTGTCCAGCGAGCCCTTGAACGTGCTCTTCTCTGCGGTGTAGGTGCAGCTCACCGCGCGGTCACCCGTCGCCCAGCTCTCCTTGGTCGGGGTGTAGTAGTAGAGGTCGACGCCCTTGGGGAGCGCCCAGGTGTCCGGGGCGTACTTCTGCGCCTCGACCGGGCAGCGTTCGTCCGCGATCGCCGCGATCTCGTCGTCGCCGGGGTACTCCTTGCCCTCGTCGATCGCGAACTCGCCGACGACCTGGCCCTCGTGCGCCTCGTCGCAGGGCACGATCTCGACGGCGTACGCCTCCCCCTCGGCCTTGCCGTTCGGGTTGTAGCAGTCGCCGAGGTCCAGCGAGAACACCGAGCGCTGGCGAGCCACCTTCTTCGCGCCGTCCTTGGCGCTGTCGACGGCGTCGGAGACGTCCGAGCATCCCACCGCACCGACCGCGAGCAGGGCGACAACGGCGGACATGCCGCGAAGGGAGCGATACGGGGCGCGGATTGCCATGGCGTGTACATCCTCTTACATGATCTTCATAAATGTCGCACGCATCGTATGCCATCCCTGTGGCCCGGCCGCACGAAGGTCCTCACCTCATCGTGACGTCTCTGACTCGTGACGGACCGTGAGGGTCGTCTCCGAACTGCTCACAGGCGGGAGCCGGGCGCCCCCTGTGACACACTCCTGCGGAGCGGGGCGCTGTCGAGCGGAACCGGCTGAGCCGACGGCGACCGCACTGAGGCATTCAGGGGTGGGCATGGGGAACAGCGGTGCAATGGAAGTGCGTTGGGAGCGCTCGCGTACCGAGCGGCTGACCGAGGGACTGACCGTCGCCGTGGCGTCGGTCCTCTCGTTCGGTCTGCTGGCCTATCCGGCGGCCTTTTTCGGCGCAGCCGTCCGGCACCTGGTCACCGACACCGGCACCACCGTGTTCAGTCGGCTCTCGGCGCCGCTGGTCTTCCTCACCTTCGTGGCGCTGCCGCTCGTCCTGGCCCGAGTGGTGTTCCGTTCGGGCCTGCGCAAGGGCTACGAGCGGCTGACGGCGGCGGTGTCGGCAGCGCTGACGCTGCTCGGCTCGTCCGTCGTGTCGTTCGCGGCTCTGGGCCTGATCATCGTGTACGCGGACTGAACTCCGGCTCCCGCACCGGTGGGGCGACGAGTGCCGGCGCGGGCAGCGCGATACCGGGAGAAGCCTGTGCGCGCACGAGCGCCCTCCCGGGCCGTTCTGGGGCCGTGGGAGGGCGCTCGGCGCTGACCGGGGCTGTGGACTCTGCCGGTGGTCAGTTGTGGTTGTGCAGGACGTCGTTGAGGCCGCCCCAGACCGCGTTGTTCGGGCGGGCCTCGACCGTGCCGGTGAGCGAGTTGCGGCGGAAGAGGATGTGGGAGGCGCCGGACAGCGCGCGGGCCTTGACGACCTCGCCGTCGGGCATGGTCACGCGGGTGCCCGCGGTGACGTACAGGCCGGCCTCGACCACGCACTCGTCGCCGAGCGCGATACCGACGCCCGCCTCGGCGCCGATCAGGCAGCGCTCTCCGATGGAGATGATCACGTTGCCGCCGCCGGACAGCGTGCCCATGGTGGAGGCGCCGCCGCCGACGTCCGAGCCGTCGCCGATGACGACGCCCGCGGAGATGCGGCCTTCGATCATCGAGGTGCCGAGGGTGCCCGCGTTGAAGTTGACGAAGCCCTCGTGCATGACCGTGGTGCCCTCGGCGAGGTGGGCGCCCAGGCGGACCCGGTCGGCGTCGGCGATGCGGACGCCCTTGGGGGTGACGTAGTCCGTCATCCGGGGGAACTTGTCGACGGACGTCACGGCCAGGTGCAGGCCCTCGGCACGGGCGTTCAGCCGCACCTTCTCGACGTCGTCGACGGCGACCGGGCCGAGCGAGGTCCAGGCGACGTTGGCGAGGCAGCCGAAGATGCCCTCCAGGTTCTGGCCGTGCGGCTTGACCAGACGGTGCGAGAGCAGGTGGAGGCGCAGGTAGGCGTCGTGGGCGTCGACCGGCTTCGCGTCGAGCGAGGAGATGACCGTGCGGACCGCGACCACCTCGACGCCCCGGCGGGCGTCCGGCCCGATCGCCGCGGTCGCGCCGCCACCGAGCAGTTCGGCGGCGCGCTCGGCGGACAGCCGCTCGGTGCCGGACGGGCCGGGCGCGCCGGAGAGTTCGGGGGCGGGGAACCAGGTGTCGAGGACGGTGCCGTCGGCGGCGAGGGTGGCGAGGCCGGCGGCCACCGCGCCGGTGGTGCTCTGAGCAGTCGTGTCGGTCATGAGGGCAACCTAACCAGCCGGGGCCCGGGGATGCGAACCGGTGTCGCGCCGTCTCAGGTACCGGAGACGACCCGGTCCAGCATCTCCCGCGCGTACGCCTCGTCGTACGGTGTGCCGGTCAGCAGTACCTGGAGGCAGATGCCGTCCATCAGGGCGACCAGGGCGCGGGCCGTGACCGGGTCCGTGCGGCGGGACAGCAGCACGGTGACGTCCTCGCACCACTCGGCCGCCACGGGGCGCAGCGCGGGCCGGCGCAGGGCGGCCAGATACAGCTCGTACTCCAGCTCGACGCCGGTGCGCTCGCCGTCGAGCCATTCGCCGAGCAGCCCGGCGAGCTCGGTCGCCAGGTCGGTGCGTGTGTCCTCCAGGCCGCCGCGGGAGGCGATGGCCTTGGCGAAGCCCTCGTTCGCCTGGCGCAGCGCGGCGACCATCAGCTCGTCGAGGGTCTTGAAGTGGTACGTCGTGGAGCCGAGCGGCACATCGGCCTCGGCGGCGACGCTGCGGTGGCTGAGCCCCGCGATGCCGCTCCTGCCGACCACCCGGATCGCCGCGTCGATGATCCGCCGGCGCCGCTCGGGGTCGTACCGCCGGGCCATCAGTGCGCGCCGCCGAGGTTGAGCACGACCACGCCCACGATGATCAGCGCGATGCCGAGGGCCTTGAGGGCGGTGAGTCCCTCCCCCATGAACAGGACGCCGATCGCGGCGATGGCGGCGGTGCCCACCCCGGCCCAGATGGCGTACGCGGTGCCGATGGAGAGGGTGCGCAGTGTCTGGGCGAGCAGGCTGAAGGAGACCACGTAGCCGAGCAGGGTCAGCAGTGAGGGCCAGAGTCTGCTGAAGCCGTCGCTGTACTTCATGGCGGTGGTGGCGCCCACCTCCGCGACGATCGCTCCGGCGAGCAGCAGGTATCCCATGTGTACGAGCGTACACAACGAACGGCCGCACCAGCGCGTAAAAAGGAAAAGAGGAACGGCGGGTGGTCCCCGCAGGGGGTCACCCGCCGTTCCTCCGACGTGCGTGCGGCCGGTCGGCCGGTCGTGCCTCGGCTCAGACGTTGAAGCCGAGCGCCCTCAGCTGCTCACGGCCGTCGTCCGTGATCTTGTCGGGGCCCCACGGGGGCATCCAGACCCAGTTGATGCGCAGCTCGTTGACCAGGCCGTCCGTCACGGACTTGGCCTGGTCCTCGATGACGTCCGTCAGCGGGCAGGCCGCGGACGTGAGGGTCATGTCGATGGTCGCCACGTTGCCGTCGTCGACGTGGACGCCGTAGATCAGGCCGAGGTTGACGACGTCGATGCCCAGTTCGGGGTCGACGACGTCCATCAGGGCCTCGCGGACCTCCTCCTCGGAGGCCGGTTTCATCTCCACGGTCTCACTCATGCCGTTGTCCTTTCGGCGTCGGAGCCCAGTGCCTGGGCCGTCGCGTCCTTCCACGCCATCCAGCTGAGGAGGGCGCACTTGACCCGGGCCGGGTACTTGGAGACCCCGGCGAACGCGACCGCGTCCTCCAGGATCTCCTCCATCGCGTCGTCGGGCTCGATCTTCCCCTTGGACTGCATCAGTTCCAGGAAGGTCTCCTGGATCTTCTGCGCCCTGGCGAGTTCTTCACCGACCAGCAGCTCGTTCAGCACGGAGGCGGAGGCCTGGCTGATGGAGCAGCCCTGCCCCTCGTAGGAGACGTCGCTGATCGTCGTGCCGTCGTACTTCACGCGCAGCGTGATCTCGTCGCCGCACGTCGGGTTGACGTGGTGCACCTCGGCGTCGCCATCCCGCAAGCCCCGCCCGTGCGGGTTCTTGTAGTGGTCCAGGATGACTTCCTGGTACATCGAATCCAGCTTCATGCGATCGCTCGCCAGCCCCTCAGCCGAAGAAGTTCCGTACGTGCTCCAGTCCGTCGACCAGAGCGTCGATCTCGGCCGGCGTGGAGTACAGATAGAACGACGCTCGCGTGGTCGCGGGAATTCCGTACCGGAGGCAGACCGGCCGCGCGCAGTGGTGGCCGACCCGGACCGCGATGCCCTGCTCGTCGAGGACCTGGCCCACGTCGTGCGGGTGGATGTCCCCCAGCGTGAAGGAGATCGCGGCGCCGCGGTCCTCGGCCGTGGCGGGGCCGATGATGCGCAGGTCCGGGATCTCGGTCAGGCGCTTGACGGCGTATTCGGTGATGGCGTGCTCGTGGGCGAGGATCCTGTCCATGCCGATGGCGCTCAGGTAGTCGATCGCCGCGCCCATGCCGACCGCCTGCGCGACCGGCGGGGTGCCCGCCTCGAACTTGTGCGGGGCCGGGGCGTACGTCGACGAGCTCATCGACACGGTCTCGATCATCTCACCGCCGCCGAGGAACGGCGGCAGGTCCTCGAGCAGTTCCTGGCGGCCCCACAGGACGCCGATGCCGGTCGGAGCGCACATCTTGTGGCCGGTGAAGGCCACGAAGTCGGCCTGGAGGGCCTGGACGTCCATCGGCATGTGCGGCGCCGCCTGGGAGGCGTCGATGCACACCAGGGCGCCGACCTCCTGGGCGCGGCGCACGATCGCCTCGACCGGGTTGACCGTGCCCAGGATGTTGGACACCAGCACGAAGGAGACGATCTTCGTCTTCTCGGTGATGATCTCGTCGATGTTCGACAGGTCGAGGCGGCCGTCGTCGGTGAGGCCGAACCACTTCAGCTTCGCGCCCGTGCGCTGCGCGAGCAGCTGCCACGGCACGATGTTGGAGTGGTGCTCCATCTCCGTGATGACGATCTCGGTCTCGTGGTCCACCCGGTAGGGCTCGTCGGCCCAGCCGAGCATGTTGGCCACGAGGTTGAGCGACTCGGAGGCGTTCTTGGTGAAGATCACCTCGTCGCGGCTGGGCGCGTTGATGAACGCGGCGACCTTGTCGCGTGCGCCCTCGTACAGTGCCGTGGCCTCCTCGGCGAGGACGTGCACTCCACGGTGGACGTTGGCGTTGTGGCGCTCGTAGTACTCGCTGAGCGCGTCCAGTACCTGACGGGGCTTCTGGCTGGTCGCCGCGTTGTCCAGGTAGACCAGTTTCCGCCCGTCGTGGAGCTGGCGGTCCAGGATCGGGAAGTCCTTGCGGATCGCCTCGGTGTCGAGGAGGCCCGGCAGCTGTGTCACGCGGATGCGCCACCCTTCACGTATGCCTCGTAGCCCTCGTTCTCCAGCTTGTCCGCGAGCTCGGCGCCGCCGGACTCGGCGATCCGGCCGTCGGCGAACACGTGGACGTAGTCGGGCTTGATGTAGCGCAGGATGCGCGTGTAGTGCGTGATCAGCAGGGTGCCGACCTCGCCGGACTCGCGGACCCGGTTGACGCCCTCGGAGACGACGCGCAGCGCGTCGACGTCCAGACCGGAGTCGGTCTCGTCGAGGATCGCGACCTTGGGCTTGAGCAGCTCCAGCTGGAGGATCTCGTGGCGCTTCTTCTCACCGCCGGAGAAGCCCTCGTTGACGTTGCGCTCGGCGAAGGCGGGGTCCATGTGGAGGCGCTCCATGGTCTCCTTGACCTCCTTCACCCAGTGGCGCAGCTTGGGCGCCTCGCCGCGGATGGCGGTGGCGGAGGTGCGCAGGAAGTTGGAGACGGAGACGCCGGGGACCTCGACCGGGTACTGCATGGCGAGGAAGAGGCCGGCGCGGGCGCGCTCGTCGACGGACATCTCCAGGACGTCCTCGCCGTCGAGGGTGACGGTGCCGCCGGACACGGTGTACTTGGGGTGACCGGCCAGGGCGTAGGCGAGGGTCGACTTGCCGGAGCCGTTGGGGCCCATGATGGCGTGCGTCTCGCCCTGCTTCACGGTGAGGTCGACGCCCTTGAGGATCTCCTTCGTGGCGTTGTCGGCCTCGACGGTGACGTGCAGGTCTCGGATTTCAAGCGTTGCCATGGGTGCCTCAGGACTCCTGGGTGAGGGAGGCGCGTACGTCGACAAAGACGCTGCCCCCTTCGATCTTTACGGGGTATACGGGGACGGGGCGGGTGGCCGGAAGACTGTCGGGCTTGCCCGAGCGGAGGTCGAAGCGCGAGCCGTGCAGCCAGCACTCGATGTGGCAGTCGTCGACCTCGCCCTCCGAGAGGGAGACGTTGGCGTGCGAGCAGATGTCGTTGATCGCGAACACCTCGCCCTCGGTGTGCACGAGGGAGACCGGCGTGCCGTCGAGTTCCACTCTTTTCGGAGTGTCCTCCTCCAGCTCGCTCAGTCCGCAGGCGCGTTGAAAGGTCATGCGACCGCGGCCTCCAGCTCCTCCTCGATCTTGGCGATCAGGCGCTCCTCGATGTCCGGGACGCCGATCTGCTGGACGAGTTCGGCGAAGAAGCCGCGGACCACCAGACGACGGGCGTCCTTCTCGTGGATGCCGCGGGCCATCAGGTAGAAGAGCTGCTCGTCGTCGAAGCGGCCGGTCGCGGAGGCGTGGCCGGCTCCGACGATCTCACCGGTCTCGATCTCCAGGTTGGGCACGGAGTCGACGCGGGCGCCGTCGGTCAGCACCAGGTTGCGGTTCATCTCGTAGGTGTCGGTGCCCTCGGCCTTGGCCTCGATGAGCACGTCACCGATCCACACGGCGTGCGCGTCGTCGCCCTGGAGCGCGCCCTTGTAGGCGACGTTCGACGTGCAGTGCGGAACGTTGTGGTCGACCAGGAGGCGGTGCTCCTGGTGCTGGCCGGCGTCGGTGAAGTACAGGCCGAGCAGCTCGGCCTCACCGCCGGTGCCCGCGTAGACCACCCGGGGGTGCAGCCGGACCACGTCGCCGCCGAAGGTGACGACGACCGACTTGAAGGAGGCGTCGCGGCCGACGAGGGCGTTGTGCTGGGCGACGTGCACGGCCTTGTCGTCCCAGTCCTGGATGGAGACGACGGTGAGCTTGGCGCCGTCGCCGAGGACGTACTCGACGTTCGCGGCGAGCACCGCGTCACCGGTGTGGTCGATGACGACGACCGCCTCGGCGAAGGCGCCGAGCTCGATCACCTGGTGCCCGTAGGCAGCGCCGCCCTCGCCGTGCACCGCGATGCGGATCGGCTCGGTGAGGACGGTCTCCTTCGGCACGGTCACGACCGAGGCCTGTTCGAAGGAGCTGTACGCCTGGGCGGCGACGCGGTCGACCGGCTTGCCCGCCCGGCCGAGCCGCGCGTCGTCGCGGCCGACGGTCTCGACGCGGACGCCCTCGGGTGCGTCGATCGCCACCTTGACGCCTTCGCCGGTGGCGGCGGCGGTGCCGTCGTGCAGACCGCGCAGCCGCTCCAGCGGAGTGAACCGCCACTCCTCCTCACGGCCGTGGGGGACGGGGAAGTCCGCCACGTCGAAGGACGGGGGCGCGCTCATGCGGGTGGCGACGGTCGACTCCGCGGCGACCGCGATCGAGCCCGCGGTGGTGGAACCCACGGGGATGTTCTGAGCCTCAGCCATGGCTGTCGTAGTGCTCGCTTTCCTTTGCGTAAGGGGCTTGACGGAACGGCGTGGTGGGTTAGCCGACCGCGCCTTCCATCTGCAGCTCGATCAGCCGGTTGAGTTCGAGCGCGTACTCCATGGGGAGTTCCTTGGCGATCGGCTCGACGAAGCCGCGCACGATCATCGCCATCGCCTCGAACTCGGACAGACCGCGGCTCATCAGGTAGAAGAGCTGGTCCTCGGAGACCTTGGAGACGGTCGCCTCGTGGCCCATGGAGACGTCGTCCTCGCGGACGTCGACGTAGGGGTAGGTGTCGGAGCGGGAGATGGTGTCCACGAGCAGCGCGTCGCACAGCACGTTGGACTTGGCGCCGGGAGCGCCCTCACCGATCTCGATCAGGCCGCGGTAGGAGGTACGGCCACCGCCGCGCGCCACCGACTTGGAGACGATGTTCGACGAGGTGTTCGGGGCCATGTGGACCATCTTGGCGCCGGCGTCCTGGTGCTGGCCCTCGCCGGCGAAGGCGATGGACAGGGTCTCGCCCTTGGCGTGCTCGCCCATGAGGTAGACGGCCGGGTACTTCATCGTCACCTTGGAGCCGATGTTGCCGTCGACCCACTCCATGGTCGCGCCCTCATAGGCCACGGCGCGCTTGGTGACCAGGTTGTAGACGTTGTTCGACCAGTTCTGGATCGTCGTGTAGCGGCAGCGGCCGCCCTTCTTGACGATGATCTCGACGACGGCGCTGTGCAGCGAGTCCGAGGTGTAGATCGGGGCGGTGCAGCCCTCGACGTAGTGGACGTAGGCGTCCTCGTCGACGATGATCAGCGTCCGCTCGAACTGGCCCATGTTCTCCGTGTTGATCCGGAAGTAGGCCTGCAGCGGGATGTCCACGTGGACGCCCTTGGGGACGTAGATGAACGACCCGCCGGACCACACGGCCGAGTTCAGCGACGCGAACTTGTTGTCGCCGACCGGGATGACGGTGCCGAAGTACTCCTGGAAGAGCTCCGGGTGCTCCTTCAGCGCGGTGTCGGTGTCGAGGAAGATGACGCCCTGCTCCTCCAGGTCCTCGCGGATCTGGTGGTAGACGACCTCGGACTCGTACTGCGCGGCGACACCGGCGACCAGGCGCTGCTTCTCCGCCTCGGGGATGCCGAGCCGGTCGTAGGTGTTCTTGATGTCCTCGGGCAGGTCCTCCCAGGAAGCGGCCTGCTTCTCGGTGGAGCGCACGAAGTACTTGATGTTGTCGAAGTCGATGCCCGACAGGTCCGAGCCCCAGTTCGGCATGGGCTTCTTGTCGAACAGCCGCAGACCCTTCAGCCGCAGCTTCAGCATCCACTCCGGCTCGTTCTTCTTGGCGGAGATGTCGCGGACGACGTCCTCGTTCAGACCGCGCTTGGCCGCGGCGCCTGCCTCGTCGGAGTCGGCCCAGCCGAATTCGTACGTACCCAGGCCCTCGAGTTCGGGGTGGGCAGTCTCCGTGGGGAGAGTCATGCGGGGTTCCTCCCGGCCGTGCTTGCAGATGCGTTGTGGATGTGCGGCGAAGTCTTCTTCGCAGAAGTCTTCGAAGTCTGTGTCGACGCCTGTTTCGACGTCTGCGAGGTGCGTGCGGCCTTGACGGACCGCGGCGCGGACGCCGCCGTCTGCGCACCCTTCGGGATGAAGGTGGTGCAGACACCGTCGCCGTGCGCGATGGTGGCCAGCCGCTGCACATGAGTACCGAGCAGCTCGGCGAAGAACTCCGTCTCCGCCTCGCACAGCTGCGGGAACCGCTCGGCCGCGTGGGCGACCGGGCAGTGGTGCTGGCACAGCTGCTCGCCCTGCTGCGGGTCGGGGGCGCTGCGCGCCGTGGCAGCGTACCCGTCCGCGCTGAGCGCCTTGGCCAGCGCCCGGGTCCGCTCCTCGGGGGCCGCGGCCTCGACCGCCTCGCGGTACGCGCCGGCCTGGGCGGCGATCCGGGCGCGGGCGAACGCCGCGATCGCCTCGTCACCGCCCCCCTGCTCGCCGATCCAGTGCAGGGCGTCCACGGCCAGCTCGTCGTACGACTGGTCGAAGGCGTCCCGCCCGCAGTCCGTGAGGGCGAAGACCTTGGCCGGGCGCCCGCGGGTGCGTGCGCCGTAGACCCGCCGTTCGCGCGCCTCCACGATGCCGTCGGTGACCAGGGCGTCGAGGTGGCGGCGGACGGCCGCCTGGGTCAGCCCGAGCCGCTCGGCGAGCTCGGAGACGGTCGACGGGCCGTGGTCCAGCACGGACCGAGCGACCCGGTTGCGGGTGGACCGCTCACCGGTCGCAAGTTCCTCCTGGGGAGCCTCGCCAACCTTTTTCACAACGCCATTGTTGCGTAATTCATCGGGGACGGGCAAGCCGCGTCCGTTCTCCCCCGGGTGCGCTGCGTCACTTAGGTGAACCTAATCCGACCTGCGGAAACGATCTTTGATCGATCGGACCGGCCGCTCCCGGTGCCGCTCGGGGAACCCTCCCGGGCAGGCCCGCACCCGCCCCCGGCGTCCGGGGGCCCCGGCGCGTCCCTAGACTCGTGACCCATGCGAAGTGAGCCCGTGGTCCAGGTGCAGGCCCTGGTGAAGCGGTACGGCACGAAGACCGCGGTGGACGGCCTCGACCTGGTGGCACGACAGGGCGTGACGGCCGTGCTCGGACCCAACGGGGCGGGCAAGACGACCACGGTCGAGACCTGCGAGGGATACCGGCGGCCGGACTCCGGCACGGTGCGCGTCCTGGGCCTGGACCCGGTCCGGCAGTCGGCCGCACTCCGGCCCCGGATCGGTGTGATGCTCCAGTCCGGCGGCGTCTACTCGGGCGCGCGGGCCGACGAGATGCTCCGCCACACGGCGAAACTGCACGCCCACCCCCTGGACGTGGACGCGCTGATCGAACGCCTCGGGCTCGGCTCCTGCGGCCGTACGACGTACCGGCGGCTCTCCGGCGGGCAGCAGCAGCGGCTCGCGCTGGCGATGGCCGTGGTCGGGCGCCCGGAACTGGTGTTCCTGGACGAGCCGACCGCCGGACTCGACCCGCAGGCCCGCCGCGCCACCTGGGACCTCGTACGGGATCTGCGCGCCGACGGGGTCTCCGTCATCCTCACCACGCACCACATGGACGAGGCCGAGCAGCTCGCCGACGACGTCGCGATCATCGACGCCGGCCGGGTGGTGGTCCAGGGCAGTCCCGAGGAGCTGTGCCGGGGCGGCGCCGAGAACACCCTGCGCTTCTCGGGCCGGCCGGGGCTGGACGTGGCCTCCCTGCTCAAGGCCCTGCCGCCCGACTCCCAGGCCGCCGAGCTGACCCCCGGCTCGTACCGGGTCGTCGGCGAGGTGGACCCGCAACTGCTCGCCACGGTGACGTCCTGGTGTGCGCAGCACGGCGTGCTGCCGGACCGGATCTCGGTCGAACGACACACCCTCGAGGACGTCTTCCTGGAGCTGACCGGCAAGGAGCTGCGTTCTTGAACCCTCCCCCAGCTGAAGCAGGGGGATTCCTGGCTCAAGCAGCTCATTCACTCAGCAAGCGAACGAGTCTGACGCTCTCAGCACCAGCCGGGACGGAACCTGCCCGGTTGCCCATTCAAGACAAAGGAGTTGCGCGTGCTTGGCTCTCGCGACGCACGGCGCTCAGCCTACCCGGCCATCCGGGCGGTCTTTCACCTTTTGGGCGAAATCCCGTTCCCTGTCCTGCTCCGCAGGATTCCGATTCATCCCCCGGCTGAAGCCGGAAGCGTCCTCGGAGGTTTCCAGTGAATCAGGTAAATCCAGCGCATCCGGTGCATCAGGTGACTCCGGCGGCCACGGGGACCGGCGCGTACGCGCCGCAGCCGGGCGCGGCTCCGCTCCCCCGCATGATCGCGGCGCAGGCCCTGCTCGAGACGAAGATGCTGCTGCGCAACGGCGAGCAGCTGCTGCTCACCGTGGTGATCCCCACCCTGCTGCTGGTGCTGTTCAGCACCGTGGACATCGTGGACACCGGCGAGGGCGCGGCCGTGGACTTCCTCGCCCCCGGGGTCCTCGCCCTGGCGGTGATGTCGACGGCGTTCACCGGACAGGCCATCGCCACCGGCTTCGAGCGCCGGTACGGGGTGCTGAAGCGGCTGGCGGCCTCACCGCTGCCGCGCTGGGCGCTGATGACCGCGAAGACGCTGTCGGTGCTGGTCACCGAGGTGCTCCAGATCGTCCTGCTCACGGTGATCGCGTTCGCGCTGGGCTGGTCGCCGCAGGGCAACCCGCTCACCGTGCTGCTGCTGCTGGTGCTGGGCACGGCCGCCTTCTCGGGGCTCGGTCTGCTGATGGCGGGCACCCTGAAGGCCGAGGCGACGCTGGCCGCCGCCAACCTGGTGTTCCTGCTGCTGCTCGTCGGCGGCGGGGTCGTCGTGCCGCTGGACACCTTCCCCCAGGGCGCGCAGAACCTCCTCGGCCTGCTGCCCATCGCGGCGCTGTCGGAGGGCCTGCGGGACGTGCTCCAGCACGGGGCGGGACTGCCCTGGGGCGACCTCGGGATCCTCGCCGTGTGGGCGGCGGCGGGGCTCGCCGCGGCGGGCCGCTTCTTCCGCTGGGAGTGAGCAGGCTCCCCGGCATCTCCGGCCCGCCGACCGGGACCCTCGTGAAAGCGTGCACAAGCGGGCGCCCTACGATGGACGCGTGCCAAACGTGACCCGCGCCGACGCCCAGGCGGTCCTGCGCAACCCGCTCGCCTTCATCGCCGCACGCTGGACCCCGGACCCCCGGACGGTCCGGCGGGCGGCCCTCGCCGCGCTCGTCATGGCGGTGGTCATCGTGGTCACCGGTGGAGCCGTACGGCTGACCGGCTCCGGCCTGGGCTGCCCCACCTGGCCCAAGTGCACCGACGACTCGCTCGTCTCCACCCGGGAGATGGGCCTGCACGGGGTCATCGAGTTCGGCAACCGCCTGCTGACCTACGTGCTGTGCGCCGCCGTCGGCTGGGCGATCGTCGCCGCGCGCTCCCAGAAGCCGTACCGGCGCAGCCTGACCCGGCTGGGCTGGGCGCAGTTCTGGGTCGTGATGGGCAACGCGATCCTCGGCGGCATCGTGGTCCTCGTCGGCCTCAACCCGTACACGGTCGCGGCGCACTTCCTGCTCTCCTCGGCGCTGATCGCGGTGGCCACGGTGATGTGGCAGCGCACCCGCGAGGGCGACGGGGAGCCCCGGCCGCTGGTCGGCGCAGCCGTGCGGCAGCTGGTGTGGTTCCTGGTGGTGGCGTCCGTCCTGGTCATCGCGGTCGGCACGGTGGTGACCGGTTCGGGACCGCACGCGGGTGACTCCAGCGAGGTCCCGCGGATGCCGCTGGACCCGGCGATGGTCAGCAAGGTGCACGCCGTGCTGGCGTGGATCGTGGCGACGCTGACGTTCGCCCTGTGGTTCGTGCTCAAGGCGGTCGACGCCCCCGCGGGTCCGCTGCACCGCACCCGCGAACTGTTCCTGATCATTCTCGCGCAGGGTGTGATCGGTTATGTGCAGTACTTCACGGACCTGCCCGAGATCCTGGTCGGCGCCCACATGTTCGGCTCCTGCGTCATGTGGATCTGGGTGGTGCGGGTGCTGCTGTCCCTGCGGGAGCGGCCCGAGGCCGCGGCCGACCTGCCGGACACGGCGGGTCCGGCGGACACGGCGGCCGGGACGAGGCTGACGACCGCCTGAGCCCGCGGGGCCGTGGTCGCGGGGCCGTGGCCCCCGGTCCGGTCGCCCGCGGTCGTCAGTCCAGCCCGTACACCCGGCCCGCGTTCCCCGACGCGATCATCCCGGCCACCCGCTGCGCGTCCTTTGGGGACCAGGCCCCCTCGGTCACCCACGCACCGAGCACCCGGCCGAGCGCCTCACGGAACAGCCGGGCGCCCACGACGTGCAGTTCGGGCAGCCCCTGGGCGCCGCTGGAGAAGAGGATCTTGCCGAAGGGGGCGAGTTCCAGGACCTCCTCGAGGACGGTCGCCGCGCGGGCGCCGGTGCGGGCCAGGGCGGCGCCGGAGTCGACGTAGACGTGCGGGTGGACGCCGGCCAGGTGGGCGGCGTGGCGGTGGTCCGGGTAGCCGTGCAGCAGGACGAGGTCGGTGCCGAGCCCGGCGGTGGCCCGGACGAACCCGTCGAGGAACCCCGGGTCGGCGCCCTGTGCCCGGGAGCCGCCGGGCGTGCCGAGCCCCACGTGCAGTTGCAGGGGCCGGCCCGAGGCGACGGCGATCCACAGCAGGTGGCCCAGGAGCACCGGGTCGCTCGGCCCGTCCCCGACCCGGCGGGCGGCCAGCCACCGCGCGGCCGCGCCGCGCACCTCTCCGGGCCCCGGTGGCTCGGGCGCGAGCGCCGTCCCGTCGCGTACGCCGGCGACGGAGGTGAAGGCGACGGTGTGCGCGGCGGCCCCGTGCACGGACTCGGCGAGGTTGGCGAGGAAGCACTCCACCGTGCCGGAGGTGTCGGCGACCTGCTGGGCCAGTTGTTCCAGGCGCACGATCTCGTGGGCCTCGGCGGCGCCGGCCGTGGCCAGTTCGGCCGTGCCGGTGAGGTCGCCGGGCAGTCCGGTGTCGATCAGGTAGGTGGTGATGCCGCTGGCCCGCAGCAGCCGGCGGGCCGTCTCGGCCACGCCCAGTTCGCGGCGCCGGGCGAGGTAGCGGGCCGGCGGGCAGTGCGGCTCCAGGCCGAGCAGGGGCGGGCACCAGCGGCGTACGGCGAAACCGGTCTGGGTGTCGAACAGGGTGGTCCCCGGGGCGGGCGGGCCCTCGGTGCGGACCAGCTGGGCCTCGAAGGTGCCGAGGCCCAGCTCGGTGCGCAGCACGCCGTGGCAGTACTGGTCCACGAGGGACGGCATGTCGATCATCCGGGCTCCCCCCACGAAAGACGCTGTCTCTGCTTCCACAGGTCTCTAACGGGTGAACCGGGGTCGAGGTGTTGCGGCGCGTCCGGCAGGGTGTCCGCCGCGGACGGCCGGTGGGCCGATCGGTGGGCCGGCGGGCCCGGGGTCAGCCGTTGGCCGGGCCGCCGATCTGGCTGCCCGCCATCCGGGTCCACTCGTACGGGCCGGTCCTGACCTTGGCCGCGAACTCGCCGTCGAAGTTCTCGTGGAGGGTGATGCCCGCCCTCTCGGCCGCCTTCTCGGCGATCGCGCAGGAGTGGGCGACCAGGTCGCCCCAGTTTCCGTCCTCACCGACCAGCACGATCCGGGCGCCGCGCTGTCCCAGGTAGGCGATCTGCCCCTCGGCGCCGCCGTGGGCCGTGGCGAAGCCGTTGATCCGCTTGGTGAGGCGGGCCACCTTGCGCTCGGCCTTGCGTTCGGTCTTCTGTCCGGCCCGCTGCCCGCTGTTCTGCTCGGCCGCCGGGTCCGTCTGCTGCTTGTCTGCCATGACCAGGATGCTACCGACGGGTAGATCGAACGGCGACGGGCGGGGTCCGTGGTCTTGGCCACGGACCTCGCCCGTCGGAGCGTTCCGGAAGACGTCCACCGCGGGCCTACCGCAGGAAGGGGTCCACCGCGACGGCCACGAAGAGCAGCGACACATAGGTGATGGACCAGTGGAACAGGCGCATCTCCTTGAGCTTGCCACCGGTCACCTCGGCCTTGGCGCGGTTGAGGAGCGCGTGCGCCTCCCACAGCCACCAGCCGCCCGCGGCCAGCGCGACCGCGGTGTAGAACCAGCCGGTGTAGCCGAGCGGGGTGAGCAGCAGCGACACCGCGACCATGACCCAGCTGTAGATCACGATCTGCCGGGCGACGGCCTTGTTGCCGGCCACCACCGGGAGCATCGGCACGCCCACCCGCGCGTAGTCCTCCTTCACCTTCATGGACAGCGGCCAGTAGTGCGGCGGCGTCCAGAAGAAGATGACGAGGAAGAGGATGACCGGCGCCCAGGACATCGAGTTGGTGACCGCGGACCAGCCGATCAGCACCGGCATGCAGCCGGCGATGCCGCCCCACACGATGTTCTGCGCCGTACGCCGTTTGAGGATCATCGTGTAGACGACGACGTAGAAGAGGAGCGCCCCGAGGGAGAGCCAGGCGGACAGCCAGTTGACGGTGAGGCCGAACATCAGCGTCGAGACGACGGCCAGGGTGATGCCGAAGGCCAGGCATTCGCGCGGGCTGACCATGCCGGTGACCAGGGGGCGCTGCGAGGTGCGGTCCATCAGCGCGTCGATGTCGCGGTCGAGGTACATGTTGAGCGCGTTGGCGCCGCCCGCCGACAGGTAGCCGCCGACGCAGGTCAGCAGCACCAGCCCCAGGTCGGGCACGCCCTGCTGCGCCAGGAACATCACCGGGACCGTGGTGATGAGCAGCAGTTCGATGATCCGCGGCTTGGTCAGCGCCACGAACGCCCCGACACGGGCCCCGAACGGCCGGTGGCTCGGGCTCTGGATGGTCCCGGCAATCCCCGCAGGACGGGATTCAACGGCCGTCACTCGCACCCCTGACAGAGTTCCCAGCAAGCCCTCCCGGGTGAGGTGCCGGTAAAGACTCGCGCGTACCACGCCACCTTAGACGTTGCCCAGACCCGGACAATCGCGGGGGTCCGGTCGTGTTGTCGGCGGCCGCTCACCACCGGGTTCCGAGCTCGATTGAGCAACCGGATGAGCGGCTCCGTATTCATCTGCCGAACCGGAAGACTGACCGGTCAGGAGGCGGATCGCCGGGACTCCCGGCAGTCTGGAACGACTCGGGGAATGCGCCTCCTACGGGGGTAGGCTCGACCTCGCCGGTGAGTACTCATCCGGCATCCGAAGACATGTGGAGAGGAGCCCTGACTCAGGGTGAGCACCAAGCCGACCACCACAGACCTCGAGTGGACCGAACTGGACCAGCGGGCCGTGGACACCGCCCGCGTCCTGGCCGCCGATGCCGTACAGAAGGTCGGCAACGGCCATCCCGGTACGGCGATGAGCCTGGCGCCCGCCGCGTACACCCTCTTCCAGAAGGTGATGCGGCACGACCCCTCGGACGCCGACTGGGTCGGGCGGGACCGTTTCGTCCTGTCCGCCGGCCATTCGTCCCTGACTCTCTACACCCAGCTGTACCTGGCCGGTTTCGGTCTGGAACTGGACGACCTGAAGGCGTTCCGCACCTGGGGCTCGAAGACGCCGGGCCACCCGGAGTACGGGCACACCACGGGTGTGGAGACGACGACCGGGCCGCTGGGCCAGGGCGTCGCCAACGCGGTCGGCATGGCCATGGCCGCCCGCTACGAGCGCGGGCTGTTCGACCCGGAGGCCGCCCCGGGCGAGTCTCCGTTCGACCACTTCGTCTACTGCATCGCCGGTGACGGCTGCCTGCAGGAGGGCATCTCCGCGGAGGCGTCCTCGATGGCCGGCCACCAGAAGCTCGGCAACCTGGTCCTGCTGTGGGACGACAACCACATCTCGATCGAGGGCGACACCGAGACGGCCGTCTCCGAGGACGTCGTCAAGCGGTACGAGGCCTACGGCTGGCACGTGCAGCGGGTGGCCCCGAAGCCGGACGGCGACCTGGACCCGCACGCGATCTACGACGCCGTCCAGGAGGCCAGGAAGGTCACCGACCGGCCGTCGTTCATCGCGATGCGCTCGATCATCGCCTGGCCGGCCCCGAACGCGCAGAACACCGAGGCCTCCCACGGTTCGGCGCTCGGCGACGAGGAGGTGGCGGCCACCAAGCGGGTGCTGGGCTTCGACCCGGAGCAGACCTTCGAGGTGACCGACGAGGTCCTCGGTCACACCCGTGGCGCGCTGGAGCGCGGCAAGCAGGCGCGCGCCGAGTGGGAGAAGTCGTTCCAGGAGTGGCGGAGCAACAACGCGGAGCGCGCGGCCGAGTTCGACCGCATCGCGGCCGGTGAGCTGCCCAAGGGCTGGGAGGACACGCTTCCCGTCTTCGAGCCGGGCAAGGCGGTCGCCACCCGTGCCGCCTCCGGCAAGGTGCTCCAGGCGCTCGGCGCGGTCGTCCCGGAGCTGTGGGGCGGCTCGGCCGACCTGGCGGGCTCCAACAACACGACGATCGACAAGACGTCGTCGTTCCTCCCGGTCGGCAACCCGCTGCCCGAGGCGGACCCGTACGGCCGCACCATCCACTTCGGTATCCGCGAGCACGCCATGGCCGCGGAGATGAACGGCATCGCGCTGCACGGCAACACCCGGATCTACGGCGGCACCTTCCTGGTGTTCTCCGACTACATGCGCAACGCGGTGCGGCTGTCGGCCCTGATGCACCTGCCGGTGACGTACGTGTGGACGCACGACTCCATCGGTCTGGGCGAGGACGGCCCGACCCACCAGCCGGTCGAGCACCTGGCCTCGCTGCGCGCCATCCCGGGTCTGAACGTCGTCCGCCCCGCGGACGCCAACGAGACCGCGATCGCCTGGCGGGAGATCCTCAAGCGCTGGACGAAGGAGTTCGGCAAGGGCGCCCCGCACGGTCTGGCCCTCACCCGCCAGGGCGTGCCGACCTACGAGTCGAACGAGAACGCCGCGCGCGGCGGGTACGTGCTGTTCGAGGCGGACGGCGGCACGCCGCAGGTCGTGCTGATCGCCACCGGTTCCGAGGTGCACGTCGCCGTCGAGGCCCGCGAGCGGCTCCAGGCCGACGGGGTGCCGACCCGCGTGGTGTCCATGCCGTCGGTGGAGTGGTTCGAGGAGCAGGACCAGGGGTACCGGGACAGCGTCCTGCCGCCCTCCGTGAAGGCGCGCGTCGCGGTGGAGGCCGGTATCGGTCTGACGTGGCACAAGTACGTCGGGGACGCCGGGCGCATCGTGTCCCTGGAGCACTTCGGCGCGTCCGCCGACGGCAAGGTGCTGTTCGAGGAGTTCGGCTTCACCGCAGAGAACGTGACGGCCGCGGCCCGGGATTCACTCGCCGCGACCCAGCGCTGACGCTCACATACGACACGTAGTAGGAGATGGAATTTCCATGACAGACGCACTGAAGCGCCTTTCCGACGAAGGCGTCGCGATCTGGCTGGACGACCTGTCGCGCAAGCGGATCACGTCCGGCAACCTCGCCGAGCTGATCGACCAGCAGCACGTCGTGGGCGTCACCACCAACCCGTCGATCTTCCAGAAGGCGATCTCCGAGGGTGACGGTTACGAGCAGCAGCTCGCCGACCTCGCCGCCCGCCGGGTCACGGTCGAAGAAGCCATCCGGATGATCACCACGGCGGACGTCCGGGACGCCGCCGACATCCTGCGCCCGGTCTTCGACGCCACCGACGGCAAGGACGGCCGGGTCTCCATCGAGGTCGACCCGCGCCTGGCGCACGAGACGCGCGCCACCGTCGCCGAGGCCAAGCAGCTGGCCTGGCTGGTGGACCGGCCCAACACCCTGATCAAGATCCCGGCGACCGAGGCGGGCATCCCGGCGATCGCCGAGGTCATCGGCCTGGGCATCAGCGTCAACGTCACGCTGATCTTCTCCCTGGAGCGGTACCGCAAGGTCATGGACGCGTTCCTGACCGGCCTGGAGAAGGCCAGGGAGCGCGGCCTGGACCTGTCGAAGATCCACTCGGTGGCGTCGTTCTTCGTGTCCCGCGTGGACACCGAGATCGACAAGCGGATCGACGCGCTCGGCACCGACGAGGCGAAGGCGGTGCGCGGCAAGGCCGCCGTCGCCAACGCGCGCCTGGCCTACCAGGCGTACGAGGAGGTCTTCGCCACCGACCGCTGGAGCGCGCTGGAGCGGGAGGGCGCCAACAGGCAGCGTCCGCTGTGGGCCTCCACCGGGGTGAAGGACAAGGCGTACAAGTCCACGATGTACGTCGACGACCTGGTGGCGCCGAACACGGTGAACACCATGCCGGAGGCGACGCTGTTCGCCACCGAGGAGCAGGGCGAGATCAAGGGCGACGCCGTCGCCGGCACCTACGAGCAGGCCCGCGCCGACCTGGACGCCGTGGAGCGGCTGGGGATCTCGTACGACGACGTGGTGCGGCTGCTGGAGGAGGAGGGCGTCGAGAAGTTCGAGGCGTCCTGGAACGACCTGCTGAAGTCGACCGAGGCGGAGCTCGCGCGCCTCGCCCCTTCGGAGGGCTGAGACCTTGTCGAGCAGCAACCCGCTGCGTGACCCCGCGGACCGACGGCTCCCGCGTATCGCGGGGCCGTCGGGCCTGGTCATCTTCGGCGTCACGGGCGACCTCTCGCGCAAGAAGCTGATGCCCGCCGTGTACGACCTCGCCAACCGGGGTCTGCTGCCGCCGGGCTTCTCGCTGGTCGGGTTCGCCCGCCGCGAGTGGGCGCACGAGGACTTCGCGCAGGTGGTGCACGACGCGGTCAAGGAGCACGCCCGCACTCCGTTCCGCGAGGAGGTCTGGCAGCAGCTCATCCAGGGCATGCGCTTCGTCCAGGGCACCTTCGACGACGACGAGTCCTTCGAGCGGCTGCGCGGCACCATCGAGGAGCTGGACAAGGCACAGGGCACGGGCGGCAACTTCGCGTTCTACCTGTCGGTGCCGCCGCGGTCCTTCCCGGTGGTCATCCAGCAGCTGAAGAAGCACGGGCTGGCCGACCAGTCCAGCGGTTCCTGGCGGCGCGCGGTGATCGAGAAGCCCTTCGGCCACGACCTGAAGTCGGCCGAGGAGCTCAACGCGCTCGTCCACGAGGTGTTCGCCCCGGACCAGGTCTTCCGGATCGACCACTACCTGGGCAAGGAGACCGTCCAGAACATCCTGGCGCTCCGCTTCGCCAACACGATGTTCGAGCCGATCTGGAACCGGTCCTTCGTGGACCATGTGCAGATCACCATGGCCGAGGACATCGGCATCGGCGGCCGGGCGGGCTACTACGACGGCATCGGCGCCGCCCGGGACGTCATCCAGAACCACCTGCTCCAGCTGCTGGCGCTCACCGCCATGGAGGAGCCGGCCTCCTTCGGCGCGGACGCGCTGGCCGCGGAGAAGACCAAGGTGCTCGGCGCCGTGCGGCTGCCGAAGGACCTGGGCCGGGACACCGTGCGCGGGCAGTACGCGGCGGGCTGGCAGGGTGGCGCGAAGGCGGTCGGGTACCTGGAGGAGGAGGGCATCGACGCCTCCTCCAGGACCGACACGTACGCCGCGATCAAGCTGGGGATCGACAACCGCCGCTGGGCGGGTGTCCCCTTCTACCTGCGCACCGGAAAGCGGCTGGGCCGCCGGGTCACCGAGATCGCGGTGGTGTTCCAGCGGGCGCCGCACTCGCCGTTCGACACGACGGCCACCGAGGAACTGGGCTCCAACGCGATCGTGATCCGCGTCCAGCCGGACGAGGGCGTCACGGTGCGGTTCGGCTCCAAGGTGCCGGGCACGTCGATGGAGATCCGGGACGTGTCGATGGACTTCGCCTACGGCGAGTCGTTCACCGAGTCCAGCCCGGAGGCGTACGAGCGGCTCATCCTGGACGTCCTGCTCGGTGACTCCAATCTCTTCCCGCGCACCGAGGAGGTCGAGCTGTCCTGGAAGATCCTCGACCCGATCGAGGATCACTGGGACAACCACGGCCGGCCGGCCCAGTACCCGGCCGGTACCTGGGGGCCCGTGGAGGCGGACCACATGCTCGAGCGAGACGGACGGAGCTGGCGCCGGCCATGAAGACAGACCTCACGGACACCACGGCCGGCGAGATCAACAAGTCGCTGGTGCGGGCCCGCCGGGCCATCGGCACTCCGGCGGTCGGCATGGTGCTCACCCTGGTCATCGTGACCGACGAGGAGAACGCCTACGACGCCCTGAAGTCCGCGGGCGACGCCTCGCGCGAGCACCCCTCGCGCACCCTGGTCGTCATCAAGCGGGTGTCCCGCTCCCCCCGCGACCGCACGCAGTCCCGGCTGGACGCCGAGGTGCGGGTCGGCGCGGACGCGGGCACCGGCGAGACGGTGGTGCTCCGGCTGTACGGCGAGGTCGCCGACCACGCCCAGTCGGTGGTGCTGCCGCTGCTGCTGCCGGACGCCCCGGTGGTGGTCTGGTGGCCGGTCACCGCCCCGCTGAACCCGGCCGGCGACCCGCTGGGCGCGCTGGCCCAGCGCCGGGTGACCGACACCTACGCCTGCGAGCAGCCGGTGCGGGAGCTCGCGGCCCGCGCCGAGGCCTACACCCCGGGCGACACGGACCTGTCCTGGACCCGGATCACGCCCTGGCGTTCGATGCTGGCCGCGGCTCTGGACCAGGTGACCTGCGAGGTACAGGGCGTGGAGGTCGAGGGCGAGGAGTTCAACCCGAGCTGCGAGCTGCTGGCCATGTGGCTCGCGGACCGGCTGGGCGTGCCCGTGAAGCGTTCGCTCTCGGGCGGCCCGGGGCTCACCGCGGTCCGGCTGTCGACCGACTGCGGCCCGATCGTGCTGGACCGGGCCGACGGTTCGCTCGCGACGCTGTCCATCCAGGGCCAGCCGAAGCGGGCGGTGGCGCTCAAGCGCCGGGACACCGCGGAGCTGATCGCGGAGGAGCTGCGCCGGCTGGACCCGGACGACACGTACGCGTCGGCCCTGCGGTACGGCATCGAGCGGCTGCGGAGTCCGGCGACGGGGGCGGGCGCCACGAAGGCGTCCTCCGGTGCGCTGGACGAGGTGTCGCGCGGGCTGACCGAGGCGTCGACCGCGCTCGACGAGGTGTCGCGCGCGCTGGACGAGGCGTCGGGCGGCCCCGGGAAGCCGGCGGCCGGCCCGTCGTCAGCCGGTGAGCCGTCAGCCGGTCCGTCGGCCAAAGGAGCAGCGGGCGCCGCTGTCGGCGGACCGGCTGCGGAAGGTTCCTCCGCGGGCGAAGCGCCGGCGCAGGCACCGCTGAAGAAGGTGGAGGCGAAGTGAGTACGGCACCGCAGTTGGTCGTGCACCGCGACAAGGAGCTGATGGCGCAGGCCGCGGCGGCCCGGCTGATCACCAAGGTGGTGGACGCGCAGGCCTCGCGGGGTTCGGCGTCCGTGGTGCTGACCGGCGGCCGCAACGGCAACGGTCTGCTGGCCGCGCTCGCGGCCGCGCCCGCCCGGGACGCGGTCGACTGGAGCCGGATCGACCTGTGGTGGGGCGACGAGCGGTTCCTGCCGGACGGCGACCCGGAGCGCAATGTCACCCAGGCCCGTGAGGCACTGCTCGACGCGGTGCCGCTGGACCCGAAGCGCGTGCACGCCATGCCCGCGTCCGACGGACCGCACGGCGCCGACGTGGACGCGGCGGCGGCCGCGTACGCCGAGGAGCTGGCCCGTGCCGCGGGTCCGACGGACCACGGCGCGGTGCCGACGTTCGACGTGCTGATGCTGGGTGTCGGCCCGGACACGCATGTGGCGTCCCTCTTCCCGGAGTTGCCCGCGGTGCGGGAGACGGAGCGCACGGTGGTCGGCGTCCACGGGGCGCCCAAGCCGCCGCCGACCCGGGTGACGCTCACCCTCCCGGCGATCCGCGCGGCCCGCGAGGTGTGGCTGCTGGCGGCCGGCGAGGACAAGGCGGAGGCCGCGGCGATCGCCCTGTCGGGCGCGGGCGAGATCCAGGCCCCGGCGGCCGGCGCGTACGGCCGTGCCCGCACCCTGTGGCTGCTGGACGCGGCGGCGGCCTCGCAGCTGCCGCGGACGCTGTATCCGCCGGCTTCCCCGTGAACGCGTGACCGCGTGAACACGCACGGACCCCCGCCTCCCCAGGAGGCGGGGGTCCGTGTGTTTCCGGGTGAGGGGGTGGCCGTTACTTCACCGACCCCGCCATCACCCCCTGGACGAAGTGCCGCTGGAAGGCGAAGAACACGGCCACCGGCACCACCAGGGACAGGAACGCGCCCGGTGCGAGCACGTCGATGTTGCTGCCGAACTGGCGGATCTGCGACTGGAGTTCCACCGTCAGCGGCTGCGAGGAGCTGTCCGCGAACAGCAGCGCCACCAGCATGTCGTTCCAGACCCACAGGAACTGGAAGATGGCCAGGCTGGCGATGGCCGGCCGCCCGACGGGCAGGATCAGCCGGGTGAAGATGCGCCACTCGCTGCCGCCGTCCATACGGGCGGCCTCCAGCATCTCCTTGGGCATCTCGGCGAAGTAGTTCCGCAGCAGGAACACCGCGAACGGCAGTCCGTACGCCACGTGGAACAGCACGACCCCGGGGATGGTGCCGAACAGGCCCAGCTGGCCGAAGAGTTTGGCCACCGGCAGCAGCCCGATCTGCACGGGCACCACCAGCAGGGCGACCACCACGAGGAAGATCGTGTCCCGGCCGGGGAAGTCCAGCCAGGCGAAGGCGTATCCGGCGAGCGCCGCGACGATCACCACCAGCACCGTGGTCGGCACCGAGATCAGCACGGTGTTCCAGAACGCCTGGGTCATCCCCGAGTTCTTCAGCAGGGCCGCGTAGTTGTCGAAGGACAGCTGCCCGGGGCTGGTGAACACCGTCCACCAGCCGCCCTTGGCCGTGTCCTCGGCGGAGCGCATCGAGGACAGGAACAGGCCGGCCAGCGGGGTCATCCACACCAGCCCGATCACGACCAGGAAGGCCTGCACGACCGCGTTGCCCAGGCCGCGCCGGATCGCGTTCATCGCTGGCTCCTTCGGAAGCGGCGGACGTTGAAGGCCATGGCGGGGAGCACCAGCAGCAGGAGCAGCACGCCGAGCGCACTGCCCATCCCCTGGTCGTTGCCGCCGCCGAACGACACCAGCCACATCTGGGTCGCGAGCACGGTCGCGTCCTCCTGCACGGGTCCGGGCGCGATGATGTAGACGAGGTCGAAGACCTTCATCACGTTGATCACCAGGGTCACGAAGACGACGGTGAGCACCGGTGCGAGCAGCGGGACGGTGATCCGGCGGAAGATCTGCCACTCGTTGGCGCCGTCCATCCGCGCCGCCTCCAGCGCGTCCCGCGGCAGCGCGGCGAGGCCGGCGCCGATCAGCACCATCGCGAAGCCGGTCCAGATCCACAGGTAGGCCCCGATGATGGCCGGGGTGACGAGCGCCGGTCCGAGCCAGGAGACGCCCTGGTAGGGGGGCGCGAAGTTCTCGGCGGGCAGTTTCAGCGTGTAGGGGCCGTCGGCCAGGCCGGTGAAGCGGAACGAGCCGTCGCTCCCGGTCGTCGTGCCGGCGACCGTGCGTCCGTCGCGGAGCGCCTCGACCTTCATCCCGGGCAGTCCGCTCTCCCCCTCGTCGACCCGGCCCGGCTCTCCTCCCCCGCCGGGGGTGAAGTCCAGGTACACCACTCCCCCGACCTCGTCGGAGGCCGGCTCGCGGGAGGCCGCCGGGGAGGCGGGTGCCGCCTCCCCGGGCAGGTCCTTGGGTGCCACGCCGACCAGGCCCAGTGCCGCCGTGCCGCCCGGCGACACGTCCGCCCCGGTCACGTACGAGCCGTCCGCCTCCTTGGTCAGGATCCCACCGTCGCCCTCGCGGGCACGGGCCGTCGGGTAGGAGGAGCTGTCCTTGAAGGCGTCGTGGACCGAGACGACGGCCGCGTTCAGGACGCCCTTGTCCGGGTCCTCGTCGTAGGCGAGCCGGAAGACGATGCCGGCCGCCAGGAAGGACACCGCCATCGGCATGAACAGCAGCAGTTTGAAGGCGGTGGCCCAGCGGATCTTCTCCACCAGCACGGCCAGGATCAGACCCAGGCCGGTGAGCAGGGTGGGGGCGATGACGACCCAGATCGCGGTGTTCCGGACGGCCTTGAGGGTGACCGGGTCGCGGAACACCTCGAGGTAGTTCTCGCCGCCCACGAACCGGGTGCCGGAGGCGTCGAAGAGGCTGCGTCCGACGGAGAACAGCACCGGGTAGACGACCAGCGCGCCCAGCAGGAGCAGGGCGGGCAGCACGAACAGCACGGCGACGATCCGCCCCCGCCGGCGCAGGCGCCGGCGGTGGGCACGATCGGGGTGCGAAGGAGCCGGAGGGCTCGCCTCTTTCACCAGGGTGGCGGTCATGACCGTCAGTTCCCGTACGCCTTGGCCGCCGCGTTCTCCAGCTCGGCCGCGGTCTTCTTCGGGTCGGACGGGTCACGCAGGAAGTCCTGGAGGATCTTCCACTCGCCCTTGCCCTGGGTGCCGCCGAAGGCCGCCGGGGCCTGGTCCGACATGTCGAAGCGGACCGAGTCGCCGGCCTCGATCAGGGACTGTGCGGTGGCGCGGGTGACGTCGTCGCCGTAGGAGGAGAGGTCCAGCTCCTTGTTCGGGGAGAGGAAGCCGCCGGCCTCGGCCCACACGGCGGCGGCCTCCGGCGTGGCGAGGTACTCGAGGAACGCCATGCCGGCCTCGG
This sequence comes from Streptomyces cathayae, assembly GCF_029760955.1. GTDB lineage: Bacteria > Actinomycetota > Actinomycetes > Streptomycetales > Streptomycetaceae > Streptomyces > Streptomyces cathayae. The sequence continues at coordinate 6,089,389 of NZ_CP121682.1, read as the reverse complement.
CGTTCTTGCCGTCCTTGAGCACCACGGCCGCGTCGCCGCCGCTGACCACCGGGGCCACACCGTCGCCGACCGGCGGGAACGGGAAGAAGTTCGCGTCGGTGCCGATGTCCTTGCCGAACTGGTCCTTGGCCACGCCGGCCACGAAGTCGCCCTCGTAGACCATGGCGGCGTCCGGCTCGGGTCCGAAGACCTTCTCCACCGAACCGGGGAAGTCGGTGTTCAGGGCTTCCTTCTGGCCGCCCGAGACGAGCTGCTTGTCCTTGAAGAGTTCGCCGAGCGTGGTGAGCGCCTCGACGACCGTCGGGTCGGTCCACTTGATCTCGTGCGCGGCGAGGGCGTCGTACTTCTCGGGCCCGGCCTGGGAGAGGTAGACGTTCTCGAACCAGTCGGTCAGCGTCCAGCCGTCCTGTCCGGCGACCGAGAAGGCGGCGAGGCCGGAGTCGGAGATCGTGCGTCCGTCCTTCAGCATGGCGTCGTAGGTCTTCGGCGGGGTGATGCCCGCCTGCTCCAGGGCCTCGGGGCTGTACCAGACGGTCGACTTGTGGGCGGCCTTGAAGTAGAGGCCGTACAGCGTGCCGTCGACGCTGCCGTAGTTCTGCCAGACCTCGGCAAAGTTCTTCTCCACGGTGCCCTGGACCTTCTTGTCCAGCGGCTTGAGCCAGCCCGCCTCGGCGAACTGCTTCAGCACGCCGACCTGGGGGACCATCACGACGTCGGGGGCGTTGCCGCCCTCGATCTTGCTGCCGACGACGGTGGAGACGTTGTCGCCGGTGGAGACGAACTCCGTCTTGGCGCCGGTCTTCTCGGTGAAGGCGTCGAGCACCTTCTGGAAGTTCTTCTGCTCGCTGCCGGACCAGACTCCGGCGACGGAGACGGTCCGGCCGCCGAGCGCCTTGTCACCGTCACCGCCGCCGGCCGAGACGGGCTCGCCCGCGCCGCAGGCGGTGGCGCCGAGGGCGAGCACGAGGGCGGTGCAGCCGGTGAGCAGGGTGGTACGTCGTCGCATCATCGTTGATGTCCCTTCAGAAGCGTTCGGAAATATTCAGAAGTGCGTTCGGAGGACTTTCGGGTGTGTGCAGTGAGCGGGTCTCAGGAGTCGTCGATCCACCAGGCGGCCGTGGCACCCGGGAGGACTCCGTCCGGGCACGGGCCGCTGGCCAGCAGCGGGGTGCCGGGGACCGGTGCGGGTGCGGGGGCGGTGCCGAAGTTGACGGCGCACACCAGGCCGTCGCCGCGGACGAAGGCCAGGACGTCCGGCTCGGTCTCCAGCCAGCGCAGGGTGCCCTCGCCCAACTGGGGCAGCGTGGAGCGCAGTTGCAGACCGTCGCGGTACAGGTGCCAGAAGGAGCGGGTGTCGGCGAGGGCGCGGTCGGTGGCGTGTTCGGCGAACCACTCGGGCTGCGGCAGCCAGGGGGCGGCGCCCTCGGTGCCGGAGGTGAAGCCGAACGGGGAGGCCTGCCCCGACCAGGGCAGCGGCACCCGGCAGCCGTCGCGGATCCGGGCCCGGCTGCCGGTGCGGCGGAAGATCGGGTCGGTGAGCACGTCGTCGGGGAGGTCGACGACCTCGGGCAGGCCCAGCTCCTCGCCCTGGTAGACGTAGGCGGCGCCGGGCAGCGCCAGCATCAGCAGCGCGGCGGCGCGGGCGCGGGCGGCGCCGAGGCCGCTGCCCTGGGGGGTGGGTTCGCCGTAGCGGGTGACGGTGCGGACCTGGTCGTGGTTGTTGAGGACCCAGGTGACGGTCGATCCGGTGCCGGCGATGTCCTGCATGGCCTCGGAGATGACCTTGCGGAAGGCGTCGGCGTCCCAGGGGGCGCCGAGCAGGTCGAAGAAGAAGGCCTGGTGGAGCTCGTCGGAGCGGACGTAGCGGGCGTGTTCGCGGGCGGTCGGCACGGAGACCTCGCCGACCAGGAGCCGTTCGCGGCCGTCGCGGGCGGTGTACTCCTCGCACACCGCGCGCCAGTGCCGCCACACGTCGTGCACCTCGGGCTGGTTCCAGGCCAGCGGGTTGACCGAGTCCCGGGTGCGGGCGTCGGCCTCCGGGTCCGGGGAGTCGGGCAGTTCCGGGTGCTTGAACAGGCCGGCGGCGACGTCGATGCGGAAGCCGTCGACGCCCCGGTCCAGCCAGAACCGCAGGGTCCGGTCGAAGTCGGCGGCGATCTCGGGGTTGCGCCAGTTCCAGTCCGGCTGTTCGGGCGTGAACATGTGCAGGTACCACTGGCCGGGCCGGCCGTCCGGCTCGGTGACGCGGCTCCAGGCGGGCCCGCCGAACATGGCGTGCCAGTTGTTGGGCGGCTCGGCGCCGTCGGGGCCGCGGCCTTCGGCGAAGTGGAAACGGGCGCGTTCCGGGCTGCCCGGGTCCGCGGCGAGTGCCTCGCGGAACCAGGGGTGCTCGCTGGAGCAGTGGTTGGGGACGATGTCCAGCAGCACCTTGACGCCGAGGCGCCGGGCGGCCCCGACCAGCAGGTCGAACTCGGCGAGGTCGCCGAAGACCGGGTCGACGTCCCGGTAGTCGGCCACGTCGTAGCCGTGGTCGTGCTGCGGCGAGGGGTAGAAGGGGCTCAGCCAGATCCCGTCCACGCCGAGCTTCTTCAGGTAGGGCAGGCCCGCCCTGACCCCGGCGAGATCGCCGATGCCGTCACCGGTGCTGTCCAGGAAGCTGCGGACGTACACCTGGTAGATCACTGCGTCGCGCCACCAGCGGTGGGTGTCGATGTGCTCGGAGCTCACCACGTCGACCTGTCTGTGCGTGCGGAGACCCGGGAGTCCCGGGCCGACGGCATCCTCGCCGTTGTGCATGCATGTTAGGTAGGGGTGTCGCGGAGGTGTCAATGAACTGACGCACTTTGTCGGGCAGTTACCACGGATGAACTCATGCTTAACGGGCCATATCAGGCACAGTTGAGACATCCGCGTTACTTAACATGTAACTAGCGGCGTCCTGCTGGGGTACGCGGTTCGGAGAAAGGCCTCGACCGGAAGGAGGCCCCGCAGCCGCTCTTCGGGGCACAGCCCCGAGGACGGTCCGGGCCCCGGTCCAGGGGGCCCGGGTGCGCGGGACCCCGGCCGCCGGCTAGCGCGCGGAGACGGCGGCGAGTTCGCGCGCCAGCCGCCGCACCGCCGCGCCGGGCGTCTGCCGCCCGGCCATCGCGTCGTGCACCACCGCCTGCACGACCAGGCTCACCTGGTCGTAGTGCGGGCTCTTGGGGCGCGGGGCGGCGGCGAGCACGCTCTCGCGCAGCGTCGGCAGGTAGGGGAACCGCCGGATCAGTTCCGGGTCGTCGTACAGCGCGGCCCGGACGGGCGGCAGCGCGCCCCGGGTGAGGACCTGGCGCTGGACGCTCTCGCCGGTGAGGTACGCGATCAGCCGCGCGGCGGAGTCGGGGTGGCGCGCATGGGTGGCGACGGCGAGGTTGGAGCCGCCCAGCACGCTCGTCCCCGGCCCGTCCGGTCCCGGCAGCGGCAGCGCGCCGACCTTCCCGGCGACCGCGGAGTCCTCGGCGGACGCGGCGACGTAGGCGTAGGGCCAGTTGCGCAGGAAGAGCAGCCGGCCGTCCTGGAAGGCCTGCTTGGACTCCTCCTCCTTGTACGTCAGCGCCTCCTCGGGGATCCAGCCCTCGCGGACCCCGCGGGCGAGGAACCCGATGCCCTCGCGGGCCGCCCGGGAGTTCACGGTGACGCGCTCGCCCTCGTCGCCGAGGATGGTGCCGCCCGCCGAGTAGACGGCCTCGGCCGCGTTGACGGTCAGGCCCTCGTAGGGCAGGAACTGGCCCGCGTAGCCGTCGAGGCCGTGCCGCGGGGCGAGGGTCTTCGCGGCCTGTTCCAGTTCGGCCCAGGTGCGCGGGGGCGCCACGCCCTCCGCGTCGAGGACGTCCTTGCGGTACAGCAGCAGGCCGGCGTTGGTCACGTACGGGACGGCGTACAGCCGGTCGTCGTAGGTCGCGGTGTCCACCACGGGCGGCAGGAACGTCTCCAGCGGGAAGCGGTCGCGCGGCAGCGGGCGGATCCAGCCGGCCGCGGCGAACTCCGAGGTCCAGCTGACGTCGATGTTGAGCACGTCGAAGCGGCCGCGGCCGGCGTCGCGCAGCTCGGTGATCATCTGCGCGCGGGTCTCGTCGGCCGAGTCGGGCAGCTCGACGAGGGTGACCTCCTCGCCGGGGTGGGTGCGGTTCCAGCCCTCGAGCAGCGGGCCGAGATAGCCGGTGAGGTCCCCGGCGGTGGCCAGGGTGAGCGGGCCGCGTCCGTCGGCGGGAGCCGCCTGCTCGGCCCGCGCACCGGAGGCCACCCCCACGGTCAGGAGCACGACGAGGACGAGGAGGCCCCTACCCGCGGCATGGATCCACCGCATAGGTTCCTCCCTGTGCACCGGCACCCGGGCACCCTTGCCGGGGTCAGAGGCCATGTATACCTGTTAGGTATGGGCGATACTAGGGCCCGCGACACATTGCGTCGGGTGAGACATCGCGTCGGGCGGGGCGCCCGGCATCGGACGCGTGGCACACGGCACGAAGGACGCGGGGGAGGAGAGCACGAGTGCGGCAGTCCCTCCTGGCCCTGCTCGCCCGCGGCCCGGCCCACGGCTACGAGCTCAAGCAGGACCTTGAGCAACTGCTGGGCTCCGCGTACCCTCAGCCGAACGTCGGCCAGATCTACGTCACCCTGGGCCGCCTCGAGAAGTCGGGGCTGATCGAGGGCGAGGACGTCGAGCAGTCCGGCCGCCCCAACAAGAAGGTCTACCACCTCACCGACGCCGGGCGGGAGGCGCTGCGCGCCTGGTTCGAGGAGACCGCGGACGAGCCGCGGGTGCGGGACGAGTTCTTCATGAAGCTGGCCCTCGCACCGCAGAGCGGACTCGCCGACCAGATCGCCCTGATCAACCGGCAGCGGCGCCAGTACCTGAACACCATGCGGCAGTTGTCGAAGCTGGCCGCCGCCGAAGACCGGGACAACCGGGTCGCCCAGCTGCTGATCGAGGGCGCGATGCTGCACCTGCAGGCCGACCTCGACTGGCTGGAGCGGTGCCAGGAAGAGCTGGAGGAGCTGGAGTGAGCGAGAGGACCGCTCCCGTGCTGCGCGCCGAAGGCCTCGTCAAGACGCACCACGGTGAGGGAGCCCCGGCGCACGCGGTGCGCGGGGTCGACCTGCGGGTGACGCGCGGCGAGTTCGTGGCGGTGACCGGGCCGTCCGGCGCCGGCAAGTCGACCCTGCTGCATCTGCTCGGCGGGCTCCAGCGGCCCGACTCCGGCAGCATCTGGCTGGACGGCGAGCGCACCGACGGCTACAGCGAGGCACGCTGGGCGGTGAAGCGCCGGAAGCGCATCGGGATCGTCTTCCAGTTCTTCAACCTCGTCTCCGACCTGTCGGTCGCCGACAACGTGGAACTGCCCGCCCTGCTCGCCGGGACGCCGCCGCGAAAGGCCCGCGCCGAGCGGGAGGGGCTGCTGGCCGAGCTGGGCCTGACGGGCAAGGAGCGGAGCATGCCGGGCGAGCTGTCCGGCGGTGAGCAGCAGCGGGTCGCGCTGGCCCGTGCCCTGGTCAACCATCCGCCGCTGCTGCTCGCCGACGAACCCGCGGGCAGCCTGGACAGCAAGGGCACCCGCGAGGTGATGCGGCTGCTGTCCCGCTTCCACCGGCGCGGCCAGACGATCCTGCTGGTCACCCATGACGCCCGGCTGGCGAGCGCAGCCGACCGGGTGATCAGTTTCTTCGACGGGCGGATCGCCGACGACGCGGAACTCGACGGAGCACCCTCGCCCGGCCGGGGCATCTCCGGGGTGCTGGAGCTCAGGGACTGACATGCGGATGTACGGCGGTCCGGGCGTCCGGCACGAGCGAAGGGGCTGACGCCGGTGCGAGCGACCCTGCGCTGGGCGCACTCCGATCTGCGCACGCACCGCGGTGAGGCACTGTTCCTGGTCCTCGCCACCGCGGGTGTCGTCGCCTCCCTGCTGCTGGCCACGGCCCTGTTCGGGTACGCGACCAACCCCTGGCAGCGGATCTTCACCCAGGCGCGCGGCGCCCACGTCACGCTGCACACCACCGCCCCGGCCGACGCCGCGAAGCTGGCCGGCCTGGACGGTGTGGAGTCCGTCGCCGGCCCCTACCCCACCGCCGCCGTCACCCTCGCCGCCCGCGGCAGCCGTGCCTCCGCCGAACTGCGCGGCACCGCCGAACAGCCCGGCACCGGCCGCCCGCTGATCACCTCGGGGCGCTGGCTGGACCCCGGCGCCCCCGACGGCGTGGTCCTGGAGAGCAGCCTCGCCCGTGCCCTGCTGACCACGCCGGGCGACACCCTCACCGTGCCCGGCACCGCGCGGACCCTGACCGTGGTGGGCGTGGCCGACAGCGCCGAGCCGCGCTACCGGCCGGGGGAACAGCCCGGCCTGGTGTGGGCGCTGCCGTCGGCCGTGGCCGACCCCGACGGGCAGGTGACCGGGCTGCGGCTGACCGACCCCGCCGACACCGGGTACGCGGTGCAGCGGGCGGTGACGGTCCTGGGCGCGGGCGCCATCGGCGAGGTCTCCACCTGGCAGCAGGCACGGGCCGAGGCACAGGGCGACAACCGGCTGCTCGGCCAGGTGCTGGGGCTGTTCGGTCTGGGCGCGCTGGCCGCCGCCGGGTTCGCCGTGCACGGGGCGATCAGCACCCGGATCCGGGGTCATCTGCGGGACATCTCCGTCCTCAAGGCGATCGGTTTCACCCCGGGGCAGGTCGTCCGCGTCTTCCTGCTCCAGCATCTCGGCTACGCCCTGCTGGGTGCCGTGGCCGCCGCCGCGCTGACCGAGGCGCTGGGCAGCGGCATACCGGGGCGGCTCGGGGAGGCGGTCGGCGTGTGGCAGGGGCTGCCCGGGCACACCCTGGCGCTGTTCGTGGTGCCCGTGGGGGCGGTGCTGTTCATCGGTGCCACCACCGGGCTCGCGGCGTGGCGGGCGGGCCGGGTGCCGCCGGTGCCGGTGCCGAGGCCGGCGGCGCCCGAGGCCGGTGGGCTGACGGGCGTGGAGCGGCGGGCGCTCGGGGCGCGGGTGCCGCCCGCACTGGTCCTCGGCTGGCACAAGGCGTTCACCCGCCGCCCGCGTGCGCTGGGCACGGTGGCCAGGCTGACCCTGCCGCTGCTGCTGATCGTGGTGGCGCTGAGCGCGTGGACCACCATCGACCGCTTCCAGAGCAGCCCGGAGCGGATGGGGCTGCCCACCGCGCTCAGCGTCCGTGCGGACCCCTCGCTCGGTGACGGGGAGGCCCGCGCCCTGCTGGAGCGCGATCCGCAGGTCGCCGCCGCCCACCCGGGCGTCGAGGTGGCCGCCCTGGTGCCCGGCCAGACCGCCACGATCGCCCTGCGCGGCTACGGCACCCACCGGGAGCCGTACCCGTTCGCCCTGGCCGAGGGCCGCGCGGCGCACGGACCCGACGAGGCGGTGGCCGGGCAGGGGCTGCTCGACCTGCTGCACGTCCAGGTCGGCGACTGGGTGCGCATGACCGTCGGCGACCGGCCGCAGATCCTGCACATCGTCGGCCGCAGCATCGAGACCGAGAACGCCGGCCGGACCATCTCCACCTCGCTCGACACCCTCCGCGGCAACGACCCCGATCTGCGGCCGACCCTCTACCAGCTCCAGCTGGACCCCGGCGCGGACCCGCGGACCGTCGCCGACCGGCTGACCGGGGCCGGGGGCGGCCTGCTCGACGTGCACACCGTGGCCAACCCGGCCGACGGGCTCTCCCCGTTGCGCGCGGTCGTCCTCGGTCTGATCGCCGTACTCGCCCTGATCGGGCTGGTCGAACTGCTCACCGCGATCGGCGGCACGGTCCGCGAGGGCGAACGGGACCTGCTCGCGCTCAAGGCCATCGGGCTCTCCCCGCGGCAGATCACCGCGATCACGGTCACGGCCACCGCCGGTACGGCACTGGCCGCCGTGCTCGTCGCCCTGGCCCTGGGGCTGCCGCTGGCGCACTGGCTGATCGACGAACAGGGAAGGTCGAGCGGCATCGGCGCCGGTATCGCCCGGGGGCCCTCCCTCGCGCTCCTGCTGCTGCTCGGCGCCGCCGCGGTGCTGGGCGCCGCCGTCCTCGCCGCCCTCCCTGCCGCCCGCGCGGCCCGGCGCCGCCTCGCGGACACGCTGAGCGCGGTGGCCTGACCGGCCTGTGCCGGGACGCCCCGGCCGTCAGCCTCCGTGGGGGTGACGCCCCGGCGGGTTCCACGGGAGGCGGACGGCGCTCCGCCCTCCGCCTCCCGCAACCGTGCTCACCGCCGGCCGCGCAGCTCCCGGTAGGTGGCGACCAGGGCCTGGGTGGAGGCGTCCAGGCCCGGCACGCCGGCGCCCTCGGTGAGCGCGGGCTCGACGCGCCGGGCGAGCACCTTGCCCAGCTCGACACCCCACTGGTCGAAGGAGTCGATGTCCCAGATCGCGCCCTGCACGAACACCTTGTGCTCGTACAGGGCGACGAGCTGGCCGAGGACGGACGGCGTCAGCTCACGCGCGAGGATCGTGGTCGTGGGGTGGTCGCCCTTGAAGGTCTTGTGCGGCACCAGCTCCTCGGGCACGCCCTCGGCGCGCACCTCGTCCGGCGTCTTGCCGAAGGCCAGGGCCTGCGTCTGGGCGAAGAAGTTGGCCATCAGCAGGTCGTGCTGCGCCTTGAGGTCCTCACTCAGCTCGGCGACCGGCTCGGCGAAGCCGATGAAGTCCGCCGGGATCAGCTTCGTCCCCTGGTGGATCAGCTGGTAGTAGGCGTGCTGCCCGTTGGTGCCGGGCGTGCCCCAGACGACGGGCCCGGTCTGCCAGCGGACCTCGCGCCCGTCCCGGCCGACGTACTTGCCGTTGGACTCCATGTCGAGCTGCTGGAGATAGGCGGTGAACTTCGACAGGTAGTGCGAGTACGGCAGCACCGCGTGCGACTGGGCGCCCAGGAAGTTGCCGTACCAGACGCCCAACAGGCCCAGCAGGAGCGGCACGTTGGACTCCGCGGGAGCCGTCCGGAAGTGCTCGTCGACGAGACGGAACCCGTCGAGCATCTCCCGGAAGCGGTCCGGGCCGATGGCGATCATCAGGGACAGGCCGATCGCCGAGTCGTACGAGTAGCGCCCGCCGACCCAGTCCCAGAACTCGAACATGTTGGCCGTGTCGATGCCGAAGTCGGCGACCTTCTCCGCGTTCGTCGACAGGGCGACGAAGTGCTGGGCGACGGCGGCCTCTTCACCGCCCAGCGCGTTCAGCAGCCAGGTCCGCGCGGAGGTGGCGTTGGTGACCGTCTCGATGGTGGTGAAGGTCTTGGACGCGATGATGAACAGCGTCTCGGCCGGGTCCAGGTCGCGGAGGGCCTCGTGCAGGTCGGCGCCGTCCACGTTGGACACGAAGCGGACCGTGAGGTCCCGGTCGGTGTAGGCGCGCAGCGCCTCGTACGCCATCGCGGGGCCGAGGTCCGAGCCGCCGATGCCGACGTTGACCACGGTGCGGATGCGCTTGCCGGTGTGGCCGGTCCACTCCCCGGAGCGGACCCGGTCGGCGAAGGCGGCCATCTTGTCGAGGACCTCGTGCACCCCCGGTACGACGTTCTCCCCGTCGACCTCGATCACCGCGTCCCGCGGCGCCCGGAGCGCGGTGTGCAGCACGGCCCGGTCCTCGGTGGTGTTGATCCGCTCACCGCGGAACATGGCGTCGCGCAGTCCGAACACATCGGTGGCCGAGGCCAGTTCACGCAACAGCCGGAGGGTCTCGTCGGTGACGAGGTGCTTGGAGTAGTCGATGTACAGATCACCGACTCGGAGGGTGTACGCGGTGCCGCGGTCGGGATCGGCAGCGAACACCTCGCGCAACCGCACGTCCCCGAGCTCCTCCCGGTGCTTGGCCAGTGCGGTCCACTCGGGGATCTGGTCGAGCCTGGTACGGCCGTCTGCGTTCATCTCGGACTCAGCCTTCTTCCTTGCTGCCTGTGCTGCGTATCCGCCCCGCTGCCGGATCCAACCTAATGGATCAGCGGTGGGCATGGCCTGTCGTGCCTCCGCCGTGGGGCACGACAACAGATACGGCCGTCCGGCCTCCGGGTATCAACACGGCGACGGGCGGGACGGCGAACAGGGCTGCGGGCAGGGGGAAGAAGCCGACCGCGAACGGCCCGGCCGACCGTCGGTGCGACTGCGGCGACTACTGCAATCGGGCGGCTACCGCAACTGCTAGATCTCGCCCCGCAGTTTGGCGAGCGCCTCGGCGAGGATCGCCTCACCGTCCGCGTCGCTGCGCCGCTCGCGCACATAGGCGAGGTGCGTCTTGTACGGCTCGGTACGGGGCGGGTCCGGGGGGTTCTCACGGTCCTGACCGGCCGGAAAGCCGCAGCGGGGGCAGTCCCAGGTATCGGGCACCTGCGCGTCGCTCGCGAAGCTCGGCTGGGTCTCGTGCCCGTTGGAGCACCAGAAGGAGATGCGCAGCCGCGGCGCGGACTCGCCGCGCTCGGCCTCGCCCATCGGCCCCGCCCCGACCCGGCTTCCCCGGATCGCGTTGCCACTTGCCACGGTCGTAACTCCCTGCGTGATGGTGCGGCGAAGCGAGTCGGCGTTCCGCTTCGCTGCGAGCGCCTCAGTCTACGTAAGGCCCAACGCGCGTCCAGTCATTGGAGTTACCGCTTCCCCATCCAGACGCAAGCCCCATGATAGGCCGCGCTGTGCTGCGCGTACCGGACATGGGGCCTTACGCGGGGAATGCGTACCCGATGCGTACGGATTGTTCTCCCGGGTCAGCTGGTCGTCTTCATCATGATGCCCAGCACGATGATGCACGCGACCCAGAGCAGGCCCACCACGAGGGTGATCCGGTCGAGGTTGCGCTCGGCGACCGAGGAGCCGCCGACGGAGGACTGCATGCCGCCACCGAACATGTCGGAGAGGCCTCCGCCCTTTCCCTTGTGCATCAGCACCAGCAGCATCAGCAACAGGCTGAAGACGATCAGGGCGATCGAGAACCCCAGAACCACGGCTGGACCAACTTCCTCGGATTCGGATGAACGACGCGGGGTCCAGTACAGGACTGGACCCCGCAAGGGTACGACGGATCGCCGCTAGCGCATACTCACTGCCCGGCTCACTGGTCGCGGAACCGGATGATTTTGACGAACTCGTCCGCGTCCAGCGAGGCACCGCCGACGAGGGCGCCGTCGATGTCGGCCTGCGCCATGATCTCGGCGACGTTGCCGGACTTGACCGAGCCGCCGTACTGGATGCGGACCTGGTCGGCGACGTCCTGCGAGTACAGCTCGGCGAGCTTGCCGCGGATGGCGGCGCAGACCTCCTGGGCGTCCCCGGCGCCGCAGACCTTGCCGGTGCCGATGGCCCAGACGGGCTCGTAGGCGATCACGACGGACTCGGCCTGCTCGGCGGGGAGGTCCTTCAGACCGCCCTCGACCTGGGCGAGGGTGTGGGCGACGTGGTTGCCGGCCTCGCGGACGGACAGTTCCTCGCCGACGCACAGGATCGGGGTGATGCCGTGCTTGTACGCGGCCTTGACCTTGGCGTTCACGACGTCGTCGGTCTCGTCGTGGTACTGCCTGCGCTCGGAGTGGCCGACAGCCACGTACGTGCACTTCAGCTTGGACAGCATCGGGCCGGAGATCTCGCCGGTGTAGGCGCCGCCGTCGTGCGCCGAGATGTCCTGGGCGCCGTACTTGATCTTCAGCTTGTCACCGTCGACGAGGGTCTGGACGGAGCGCAGGTCGGTGAAGGGCGGCAGGACGGCGACCTCGACGGCCTCGTAGTCCGTGTCGGCCAGGGCGAAGGCGAGCTTCTGGACGTGGGCGATGGCCTCGAGGTGGTTGAGGTTCATCTTCCAGTTGCCCGCCATCAGCGGCGTGCGGCCTTTTTCAGCAGCGGTCATTGAGGGTCAGTCCTCCAGTGCGGCGAGGCCGGGGAGCGTCTTGCCCTCGAGGTATTCGAGGGAGGCGCCGCCTCCGGTCGAGATGTGGCCGAATGCCTTTTCGTCGAAGCCCAGGATGCGGACGGCCGCGGCGGAGTCGCCGCCGCCGACCACGGTGTAGCCCGGGGAGTCGAGAAGGGCCTGGGCGACCGCCTTGGTGCCCTCGGCGTAGTCGGGGTGCTCGAAGACGCCCATGGGGCCGTTCCAGAAGACGGTGGCCGCGTCGGCGAGCTTCGAGGCGTACAGGGTGCGGGTCTCGGGACCGATGTCCAGACCCTGCCGGTCGGCCGGGATGGCGTCCGCGGCGACGGTGGCGGGATGGGCCGGAGCCTTGGTCTTCAGGTCCGGGAACCCCTCGGCGACCAGTGTGTCGACCGGCAGCACCAGCTCCACGCCGTTCTTCTCGGCGCGTTCCAGGTACTCGGTGACGGCGGGCAGCTGGTCCTCCTGGAGCAGCGACGTGCCGATCTCGTAGCCCTTGGCCTTGAGGAAGGTGTACGCCATGCCGCCGCCGATGAGGATGCGGTCGGCCTTGCCGAGCAGTTCGTCGATGACGGCGAGCTTGTCGGAGACCTTGGCGCCGCCGAGGGCCACCACATAGGGCCTCTTGACGTCGGCGGTGAGCTTCTTCAGGACGCCGACCTCGGTGGCGATGAGGAAGCCCGCGGCGTGCGGCAGACGCGCCGGGAGGTCGTACACGGACGCGTGCTTGCGGTGCACCGCGCCGAAGCCGTCGCCCACGTAGAGGTCGGCGAGCGCGGCGAGCCGGTCGGCGAAGGCCCCGCGCTCGGCGTCGTCCTTGGCGGTCTCGCCGGCGTTGAAGCGCAGGTTCTCGAGGACCGCGACCTGTCCGTCGGCGAGGCCCGCGACGGTGGCGGTGGCGGAGTCGCCGACCGTGTCCGTCGCGAACGCCACGTCGGCGCCGAGGAGTTCACCCAGGCGCGCGGCGGCCGGGGCGAGCGAGAAGGCGGGGTCCGGGGCGCCCTTGGGGCGGCCCAGGTGCGAGGCGACGACCACGCGGGCGCCCGCGTCGGCGAGGGCCTTGACGGTGGGCAGCACGGCGCGGATGCGGCCGTCGTCGGTGATGGCGGTGCCGTCCAGCGGCACGTTGAGGTCGGCGCGGACGAAGACCCGCTTGCCCGCGACCCCTTCGGAGAGGAGTGCGTCGATCGTCTTCATGAGGGGACTCCTGGAGAAGAGCTGAAGAGAGCTCGTGTTCGCTCGTGATCGCTCGTGATCGGAAGAGGTCGACCGCTCCGATACGCGCGTCAGGGCTCGGACAGCGCTGTGGCGCGCCGGCCGAGCCCTGCACTCATATCAGGCGGTCTGCTCCACGATCAGAGCTGGTCGCCGACGAAGACCGTGAGGTCGACGAGGCGGTTGGAGTAGCCCCACTCGTTGTCGTACCAGCCGATGATCTTCACGCTCTTGCCGTCCTGGACCATGGTCAGGGACGAGTCGAACGTGCAGGACGCCGGGGCGTTGACGATGTCGGAGGAGACGATCGGGTCCTCGGTGTACTCGAGGAGGCCCTTGAGCTCGCCCTCCGCGGCCTTCTGGAAGGCGGCGTTGACCTCTTCCTTGGTGACCTCGCGGCCGAGCTCGACGACCAGGTCGGTGACCGAGCCGGTCGGGACCGGGACGCGCATCGCGATGCCGTCCAGCTTGCCCTCGAGCTGCGGCAGCACCAGGGCGGTGGCCTTGGCGGCACCGGTGGTCGTCGGGATGATGTTCTCGGCGGCGGCACGGGCGCGGCGCAGGTCCTTGTGCGGGAAGTCCAGGATGCGCTGGTCGTTCGTGTACGCGTGCACCGTCGTCATCAGGCCCTTGACGATGCCGAAGCTCTCGTCGAGCACCTTCGCCATCGGCGCCACACAGTTGGTGGTGCAGGAGGCGTTGGAGATGACGTGGTGGTTCGCCGGGTCGTACTTGTCCTGGTTGACGCCCATCACGATGGTGACGTCCTCATCCTTGGCCGGAGCCGAGATGATGACCTTCTTGGCGCCGCCGGCGATGTGCTTCTCGGCATCCGCCTTCTTGGTGAAGATGCCGGTCGACTCGATGACGACGTCGACGCCCAGCTCGCCCCACGGGATGTCCGCGGGGTTGCGCTCCGAGAGCACCTTGATCGTCTTGCCGTCCACGGTGATCGTGTCGGCGGTGTGGGAGACCTCCTGCTTGAGGCGCCCCAGGATGGTGTCGTACTTCAGCAGGTGGGCAGTGGTCGCGGTGTCACCCAGGTCATTGACCGCCACGATCTCGATGTCTGCGCCCTGCTCGAGCAATGCGCGGAAGTAGTTCCGACCGATGCGGCCAAACCCGTTGATGCCTACGCGGATCGTCACGAACCGATCTCCTCGTTGGTGCGCCGGCTCAAGTCGCCGGCGAGCTGTATGGGATGTCCCCGACCACCCCCGACCCTACCTCTCCGGGACCCCGGTCGTGACATTGAGTCGATGCATACCCGGCACGACGCCCATTACCCACCAGTAAGGCATGGACCGCCCAGTCCGATGCGCCTTGTCGGGCCTCCCATCGGGCCCCGCGGCCCCTTCCGGCTCGACCGGAAACCTCCGGTCCCCCTTGACGGACGGCGACGGCCGTGCACACTGCCGTCGCCGTCCGGCCACAGGTGGGTCAGGGGTCAGCCGACGAGGTTGTCGGCGAGCTCCTCGCCGATGTTGGCCTCCGTGCCCGGGATGCCGAGGTCGGCGGCGCGCTTGTCGGCCATGGCGAGCAGCCGGCGGATCCGCCCGGCGACGGCGTCCTTGGTCAGCGGCGGGTCGGCGAGCGCGCCCAGCTCCTCCAGGGAGGCCTGCTTGTGCTCCATGCGCAGCCGGCCGGCCGCGGCGAGGTGCTCCGGGACGTCGTCGGCGAGGATCTCCAGGGCGCGCTGCACCCGGGCACCGGCGGCGACGGCCGCACGGGCCGAGCGGCGCAGGTTGGCGTCGTCGAAGTTCGCCAGCCGGTTCGCCGTGGCGCGCACCTCGCGGCGCATCCGGCGCTCCTCCCAGGCCAGCACCGAGTCGTGGGCGCCGAGCCGGGTGAGCAGGGCACCGATCGCGTCGCCGTCACGGACGACGACCCGGTCCACACCGCGCACCTCGCGGGCCTTGGCGCCGATCGACAGCCGGCGGGCGGCGCCGACCAGGGCGAGCGCCGCCTCGGGGCCGGGGCAGGTCACCTCCAGGGAGGAGGAGCGGCCCGGCTCGGTGAGGGAGCCGTGCGCCAGGAAGGCCCCGCGCCAGGCCGCCTCGGCGTCGCAGGTGGCCCCCGAGACCACCTGCGGGGGCAGGCCTCGGATCGGGCGGCCCCGGCCGTCCACCAGGCCGGTCTGGCGGGCCAGTTGGTCGCCGCCCGCGACCACCCGGACGACATAGCGCGAGCCGCGGCGCAGCCCGCCCGGTGCCATCACGATCAGTTCGGAGCTGTGGCCGAAGATCTCCAGGACGTCCCGCTTGAGGCGGCGGGCGGCCATCGCCGTGTCCAGCTCCGCCTCGATCACGATGCGCCCGCTCACCAGGTGAAGGCCGCCGGCGAACCGCAGCATGGCGGAGACCTCCGCCTTCCTGCAGCAGGTCCGGGTGACGGGGAGCCGGGAAACCTCGTCCTTCACCGCTGCCGTCATCGCCATGGGCCGATCCTTCCATGCATCCGAAAAATACGGTCGTACGCGGCGGCCAACAGCTCCGGGTCGTGCCTGGGGCTTCCGTCGGGCCGGGCCACCGGCGCCAACTCGACCGCGGCACCGCCGAACCCCTTCGCGGCCTCGGTCAGCACATCGCGGTCGGGTACGGCGGCCTCGTCGGCCAGCACCACGTCCAGGGCGAGTTTAGGGGCGTGTCGTCCCAAAACCTCCAAATGACGCTGCGGGGAGAAGCCCTCGGTTTCTCCGGGCTGCGGGGCGAGGTTCAGGGAGAGTACCCGGCGTGCCCGCGTCTCGACGAGCGCCTCCAGCAGTTCGGGCACCAGGAGGTGCGGGATGACCGAGGAGAACCAGGAACCGGGACCGAGCACCACCCAGTCGGCGTCGAGGACCGCCGCGACCGCCTCGGGGACGGCGGGCGGGTCGTTCGGCACGAGGTGCACGGACTGCACCTCGCCGGGGGTGAGGGCGACGGTCGCCTGGCCCCGGACGGTCTCCACGGCGTCCGGACGCTCGGGGTCGTGCCCCTTGACCAGCGCCTGGAGCTCCAGTGGCACGGCGGACATGGGTAGCACCCGCCCGTGCGCGCCGAGCAGCCGGCCGACCAGGTCCAGGGCCTGGACGTGGTCGCCGAGCTGCTCCCACAGGGCGACGATCAGCAGGTTGCCGACCGCGTGCTCGTGCAGGTCGCCCTTGGACTGGAAGCGGTGCTGGATGACCCGGGCCCAGGTCTGGCCCCAGTCGTCGTCGCCGCACAGCGCGGCCAGCGCCTTGCGCAGATCGCCGGGCGGCAGCACACCCAGTTCGTCGCGCAGCCGTCCGCTGGATCCGCCGTCGTCGGCCACGGTGACGACGGCGGTGAGGTCGCCGGTGATCCGGCGCAGCGCGGCGAGCGAGGCGGACAGCCCCATGCCGCCGCCGAGGGCCACCACCTTGGGCTGGGCGCCCCGGCGTCGCGGCTTGGCCCCGCGGGCCTCGACCGGCCGGCCGGCGCGCCCTTCGGGCTGCGCCCGGCGCAGTCGGTGCAGCCGCGGAGTACGTGCGGTCATTCCCGGCCCATGTCCCGGTGGACGACCACCGTCTCCACGCCCTCCGCGGCGAGGCGGGCGGCGAGCTTCTCCGACATGGCGACCGAGCGGTGCTTGCCGCCGGTGCAGCCGACGGCGATGGTCACATAGCGCTTGCCCTCACGGCGGTAGCCCGCGGCGATCAGCCGCAGCAGCTCGGTGTACCGGTCGAGGAACTCCTTGGCGCCGGGCTGGTTGAAGACGTACGCGGCCACCTCCTCGTGCCGGCCGGTGAAGGGGCGCAGCTCGGGGACCCAGTGCGGGTTGGGCAGGAACCGCATGTCCACCACCAGGTCGGCGTCGACCGGGAGGCCGTACTTGAAGCCGAAGGACATCACGGTGGCCCGCAGCTCGGGCTCCTCGTCACCGGCGAACTGGGCGTCCATCTTGGCGCGCAGCTCGTGCACGTTGAGACTGGAGGTGTCGATCACCAGGTCGGCGTCGCCGCGCAGTTCGCGCAGCAGTTCCCGCTCGGCGGCGATGCCGTCGACGATGCGGCCGTCGCCCTGGAGGGGGTGCGGGCGGCGCACCGACTCGAAGCGGCGCACCAGGGCTTCCTCGGAGGACTCCAGGAAAACGATCCGCCGGGTGACGCCCCGGGTGTCGAGGTCGGCGAGCGACTCGCGGAGGTTGTCGAAGAAGCGCCGGCCGCGGACGTCGACGACGACCGCGATCCGGGCCACATTGCCCTGGGAGCGGGCTCCGAGCTCCACCATGGTGGGGATCAGCGCGGGCGGGAGGTTGTCGACGACGAACCAGCCCAGGTCCTCCAGACACTTCGCGGCCGTGGAACGGCCGGCCCCGGACATGCCGGAGATGATCACCAGCTCGGGGATCGCCGTCTCGGCGGCCCCGGCCTTTTCCTTGCCCGTATTCACCTGTGCTCCGTCGTCCTGGTGCGTCTCGTCGTGTGTGCCCCGGCCCGCGTCCTGTGCCGCGTCCTGGGGTGTGCCGTGGGTTGTCTCGTGGCCTGTGTTCCGGCGTGTCTCGTGCTCGGTCATCTCTCCAGCCCCCGTCGGTCGTCCGGGGCGCCCGCGGACACGGGCTCCCCGGGGGAACCCGGTGTCTTCCCGGGTTCTTCCACGTCATCCATGATCTCGCCCGTCGCCGTGTTCACGGCGGGGGCGGCCGGGGCCGCCCCGGCGAGGGCCGCGGCGATCACCTCGGCCGTTTTGCGACCTATACCAGGAACTTCACGAATCTGCTCGATCGTCGCCGAGCGAAGCTTCTTCACCGACCCGAAGTGCTTGATCAGTGCCTGCTTGCGGGTGTCCCCGAGGCCCGGCACGTCGTCCAGCGGACCGGAGCGGAAGCGTTTGGCCCGCTTGACGCGCTGATAGCCGATGGCGAAGCGGTGGGCCTCGTCGCGGACCCGCTGGAGCAGGTAGAGGCCCTCACTGGTGCGGGGCAGCACCACCGGGTCGTCGTCGTCCGGCAGCCACACCTCCTCCAGCCGCTTGGCGAGGCCGCACACGGCGATGTCGTCGATGCCGAGCTCGTCCAGGGCCCTGCGGGCCGCCGCCACCTGGGGGGCGCCGCCGTCGACGACCACGAGCTGGGGCGGGTAGGCGAAGCGCTTGGGGCGGCCGTCGTCCTCGGTGAGCGTGTGCGCGGACGGTTCACCGGGGACGCCGACGGGGGCACCGTCCACTCCGTCGGTCACGCCGTCGCTCACCCCGGTGCCGCCGCTCGCCCCGGTGCCGGCGGTCCACTCGCCGGTCCTCTCCTTGTCGGCGAGGTAGCGGCGGAAGCGGCGGGTGATCACCTCGTGCAGGGAGCGGACGTCGTCCTGTCCGGCGAAGCTCTTGATCTGGAAGCGGCGGTACTCGCTCTTGCGGGCCAGCCCGTCCTCGAAGACGACCATGGAGGCCACGACGTCGTCGCCCTGGAGGTGCGAGACGTCGTAGCACTCGATCCGCAGCGGGGCGCTGTCCAGGCCGAGGGCGTCGGCGATCTCCTCCAGCGCGCGCGAGCGCGTGGTGAGGTCGGAGGCGCGCCTGGTCTTGTGCAGGGCGAGAGCCTGCTGGGCGTTGCGCTGCACGGTCTCCATCAGGGCCCGCTTGTCCCCGCGCTGCGGGATCCGCAGGGAGACGCCCGACCCGCGCCGCCCGGTGAGCCACTCCTGGACCGGCTCCACCGGGTCGGGCAGCGCGGGGACCAGGACCTCCCTCGGCACGGCGTCGCCGGTCTCCTCGCCGTACAGCTGCTGCAGGGCGTGCTCCACGAGGGCGCCGGTGGTGATCTCCTCCACCTTGTCGGTGACCCAGCCGCGCTGGCCGCGCACGCGTCCGCCGCGGACGTGGAAGATCTGGACGGCCGCCTCCAGCTCGTCCTCGGCGACCGCGATCAGGTCGGCGTCGGTCGCGTCGGCGAGCACGACGGCGCTCTTCTCCATGGCCTTCCTCAGGGCGCCGATGTCGTCACGCAGCCGGGCGGCCCGCTCGTACTCCATGTCCTCGGCCGCCTCGGTCATCCGCTGCTCCAGGCGGCGCAGATGGGTGCCGGTGCGGCCGGCCATGAAGTCGCAGAACTCCTCGGCGAGCTCGCGGTGCTCCTCGGCGGAGACCCGGTCCACACAGGGCGCCGAGCACTTGCCGATGTAGCCGAGCAGACAGGGGCGTCCGGTGCGGGCGGCGTTCTTGAACACACCGGCCGAGCAGGTGCGCACCGGGAAGACCCGCAGCAGCAGGTCGACGGTGTCGCGGATCGCCCACGCGTGCCCGTACGGCCCGAAGTACCTGACGCCCTTCTTCTTGTGACCCCGCATCACCTGCACGCGCGGGAACTCCTCGTTCATCGTCACCGCGAGGTACGGGTAGCTCTTGTCGTCGCGGTACTTGACGTTGAACCGGGGGTCGTACTCCTTGATCCAGGAGTACTCCAGCTGGAGCGCCTCGACCTCCGTGGACACCACCGTCCACTCCACGGAGGCGGCCGTGGTGACCATGGTGCGGGTGCGCGGGTGGAGTCCGGCGAGGTCCTGGAAGTAGTTCGCCAGGCGCTGGCGCAGGCTCTTCGCCTTTCCGACGTAGATCACCCGGCGGTGCTCGTCGCGGAACCGGTAGACCCCCGGCGAGTCGGGGATCTCACCCGGTTTGGGGCGGTAGCTGGAGGGGTCGGCCATGTCTCACACCCTACTGGCGGGGACCGACACCGCGGCGGGGCCGCGGAACCACCGGCCGGGCCCCGCTCCGGAAGGTTACGGCCGCCGGGAAGCGGGAAGGTGGGAGGTCCGGCCTGATGGCAGGCCGCAGGACGGGAAGCGGACCCGGTCACGAGTCGGAGGCTGGTCGAATGCGGCAGACACGACGGACACAGGTCGAAAAACGACGGCTGCCGGCCCGCGCGCGCCGGGACGCGGACGAGACGGCCGCCCTTCTCGACTCCTTCGACCGGCTCAGCCCCTTCGACGCGTTCGGCCCCTTCGACCCGCGCGATCCCGCCATCGTGCGCGCCAAGCGCCTGCGCGCACGCCGTGCGGACGACCACGGGCGAACCGGCCGCTCCTAGGGAGCTCAGCCGCGGTAGAGACGCAGTTCAGGGGCCGTACCGACCTTCGGGTCCGGTACGGCCCCTGAACTGTGTGCCGCTCATGTACACACCGTGCGGGTGCGCCTCCGTCGGGCGTCAGGTGTTGTCGGGACTTGGTCAACACGCTTTAATACGGGGAACTCGGGGCCCTGAACGACGGCGTACGGATTTGAACCCTCCCCCCAGCTGAAGCAGGGGGATTCCTGGCTCAGGAAGCCCCACAGGTCAGCGACCTGCGAGGTCCTACTCCCTCAGCGCCAGCCGGGACGGAACCTGCCCGGTTTGTTGAGCAAAGCTCAGGTGTGCCGTCCTGGTTCCCGATCGGCACGGTATGCGCGCTTGGTTCTCGCAACGCATGGCAGGCACTTTACCCGATCACGGGGGCGGACCCGGGGTGCCCCGAGCGAACGGTCTGACCAGCCGTTGTGGACATTCAGAGAAAGGCCCCTGCATGCCGCACGCCACACCGCACACGGACACCGTCACCGCGGAACTGGACTCGGTCCTGCGCGGCGGGCCCTTCCATGTCGCCCTGCGGGCCGCGATAGCCGCCCGCGGACTGCCGCTGCAGCGTGTGCAGCACCATCTGTCGCGCCACGGCGTGAAGGTGGGCGTCACCAGCCTCAGTTACTGGCAGCAGGGCGCCCGCCGCCCGCAGCGCCCCGAATCGCTGCGCGCCGTACGGGCCCTGGAGGAGATCCTGCAGTTGCCGGAGGAGTCGCTGATCCGCCTGCTCGCGGATTCCGGCGATCAGGCGCCGGACCGCGGCCCGGCGGGCCGCTCCTACCGCTCGCTGGTGGAGGCCTCGGGCGTCCTGGCGGGACTGCTGGCCGAACTCGGCGTCACCCGGGACAGCGGGCTGCACACTCTGGCCCACCACGAGCGGGTCCTGATCGGGGCACACCGCGAGCTCGCGGAGCGCGAGTCGCACCACATCGTGCGCGCCCACCGGGACGGCGTCGACCGCTTCGTGGCCGTCCACCACGGCGATCCCGGTTCCGCGCCGGCCCGGATGACCGTGCACGCCCTGGAGAACTGCCGCACCGGCCGGATCCGCCTGCAGCAGGACACCGGCGTGCTCGCGGCCGAACTGCTCTTCGACACCCGGCTGCGCTCCGGTGACACGTTCCTCTTCCGCTACGCCGTCGAGGACGGCACGGCCGGCGTCTCCCGTGAGTACGTGCACGGGGCGGACTCCCCCGGCGGCCAGTACGCGCTCCAGGTGTGCTTCGACGCCCGGGCGCTGCCCGCGCGCTGCCACCGGTTCGCCCAGCACTCCGCGGCGGCACCGCGCGGCGGTCACCAGGAGCTGGCGGTGAGCGGCCTGCACCGTTCGGTGCACCTGGTCGAACCGCGACTGCGGTCGGGGTACGTGGGGATCGGCTGGGACTGGGACTGAGGCCGGACGGGGGCCGGAGCGGCCGGCTCGGTCAGGCCTGCGGGCCGGCGATGATCGTGCCGTTCCGCACTTCCACGGAGAGCGGTGTCAGCGGCGCCACCGCGGGCTCGCGCAGCACCTTGCCGGTGGTGGCGTCGAACTCGCTGCCGTGACAGGGGCAGATCAGCTTCGTCCCCTCCAGCTTGCCGACGGCGCAGCTCGCGTGCGTGCAGACGGTGCTGTAGGCCGTGAAGGAGTCGTCCGCGCCCCGGCTGACGACGACGTTGTGGTCCCGGAACAGCTTGGTGCTCCCCGGGGCGATCTCGCTCTCCGCGCCGAGCTCGACGGGCTCGGTCGGCGGCGCGAGCCTCTCCTCGGGGGCCCCGCAGGCGGTGAGGCCGAGTCCGGCGACGGACGTGAGGGCCACGCCTCTGAGAACGGTACGACGGCTCGCGGCGGGTCGGCCGGACATGGGAACTCCACTGGTCGGACGGTTGTACGAGGCCGACCATACCGGGGGCGGTCGTTCCGGTTTCCGGGTGGGGAGCGGGTGGGCCACCAGGCGGGCGGGCTCCTATCGCTGGACGTAAACGCTTGCGCAAGCGTTTACGTCCACCGCCGGATGGGATACCTTCCTCGTCACGGCGCTGCGGGGACGGCAGTCGGCAGTCGGCACACGAAAGGGAGCGGGCGATGGCGACCATGACGGACGTGGCGCGGAGCGCCGGTGTCTCGGTCGCGACCGTCTCGCACGTCCTGAACGGCACCCGGCCGGTGCTCCCGCACACGCGCCAGGCGGTCCTGGACGCCGTGGAGGAGCTCGGCTACACCCCGAACACCCTGGCCCGCTCGCTGGTCACCTCCCGCACCCGCTCGATCGGGCTCGCGGTGTCGGCGATCAGCAACCCGTACTTCACCGAGATCCTCCAGGGGATCGAGGCGGCTGCCCTGGAGCGCGGCTACAGCCTGCTCATCGCCGACCCGCACGACGACCCGGAGCACGAGCGCAAGGTCGTCCAGCTGCTGCACGAGCGCCGGGTGGAAGGCCTGATCGTCGCGCCTTCCGCGCATCCGCGCGAACTCCTCGCCTACCTCGGGCGCCACCGGGTGCCGGCCGTGTTCCTCGACCGGGTGGTCGAGGACCCGGAGGGCGGCGGTCCGCGCTTCGACCAGGTCTGCGCCGAGAGCGCGCAGCCCGTGGCCCGCCTGGTCACGCACCTCGCCGGGCTCGGCCACCGCCGGATCGCCCTGGTGGCGGGGCTGCCGGGGCTCAGCACCACGTCCGAGCGGATCACCGGGTACCGGCACGGTCTCGCGGACGCGGGGCTGCCGTTCGACGAGCGGCTCCTGGTGCACGGCGACTCCGAGTCGGCCGGCGCCGAACGGGCCGCCGGTGCCCTGCTGTCCCTCGGCGCTCCCCCGACCGCGCTGGTCACCGCCAACAACGCCATGACCATCGGCACGCTGCGCGCCCTGCGCGCCCACGGCCTCTCGGTGCCCGAGGACATCGCGCTGTGCTGCTTCGACGACTTCGCCTGGGCGGACCTGTTCTCGCCCCGGCTGACCGCGATCGCCCAGCCCGGCAAGGAGATCGGCGCCCGGGCCGTCCAGGTGCTCCTGGACCGTCTCGCCGCGCCGGACCGACCCGCGCGGACGGTACGGCTCGCCTGCACCTTCGTGCACCGCACCTCCTGCGGCTGCCCGGACCGGCCGGAGCAGCACGCACGGCCCCCGCAGCCGCCGCAAACACAGCGGCCCGGGCAGAAGACCCGGCAGCCCGAGAACCAGCAGCCCGAGAAAGGGAACCCCTCGTGATCGTCGTAGCCGGTGAGGCACTGATCGACCTGGTACCGCGGGGCGCGGGCGCGCTCGCGGCACTGACGCCGGCACTCGGCGGCGGCCCCTTCAACACGGCGGTGGCGCTGGGCCGCCTCGGCTCCCCCGCCGCGTTCTGCTCCCGGGTGTCCCGCGACGCCTTCGGCGAGGCTCTGCTGGGCCGGCTGCGCGAGACCGGTGTGGCGGTCTCGGCGGTGCAGCGGGGCGACGAACCGACGACGCTCGCCGTCGCCACGGTCGGCGCGGACGGCTCCGCGGTCTACTCGTTCTACGTGGAGGGGACCGCGGACCGGCTGTTCACGGCACCCCGGGTGTTGCCGCCCGGCACCCGCGCGGTGTCCTTCGGCACCTGCTCGCTCGTGCTGGAGCCGGGGGCGAGCGCGTACGAGGAGCTGATGCGCGCCGCTCACGCGCGCGGCGTGTTCACGACGCTGGATCCCAACATCCGGCCGGGGCTGATTCCGGACGCCGACGCCTACCGGGCCCGGTTCGAGAGGTGGCTGCCGTCGGTGTCGCTGCTGAAGCTGTCGGAGGAGGACGCCCGGTGGCTCGGCGGCACCCCCGAGGAGTGGCTGGCGGCCGGTCCGGCGGCGGTCGTGGTCACCCGGGGCGGTGACGGGCTGACCGCCTTCACCCGGGACGGCGGTGAGCACTCCGTGCCGGGTGAGCCGGTCGAGGTGGTGGACACGATCGGCGCGGGCGACACGGTCAACGCGGCGCTGCTGCACGGCCTGGCGACCCGGGACGCGCTCGGTGAGCGGGAGATGTCCGCTCTGGGCGCGGACGGATGGGGGGGCGTGCTCGGTTTCGCGGCCCGCGCGGCGGCGATCACCTGCTCACGCGCGGGCGCGGAACCCCCGTACGCCCACGAGCTGGCGGGCTGAGCGCACTGCCCGAGCCGTCGGGCCGAGCCTTCGCGCGGTGCCCCGCGGGACGCTCCCGCGGGGCACCGCGCGGGAGCGTCCCGCGGGATCAGGCCTTGGCCGCCCGGGGCGTCGCCTTGGCGCCGGTCTTGGCGGTCGCCGCGGTCTTGCGGGTGGTGGCCTGGGCGGCGGCCGTCTTCTTCGCCGCGGTCTTCGCCGCCGTCTTGCGGGGGGCGGGCACCGAGGCGGCGTCGCTGATCCGGTTCGCTCCCAGGACGTCGCGGAGGAACTTGCCGGTGTGGCTGGTCGAGACGGCCGCGACCTGCTCGGGGGTGCCCTCCGCGACGACCAGGCCGCCACCGGCGCCGCCCTCGGGGCCCATGTCGACGACCCAGTCGGCGGTCTTGATCACGTCGAGGTTGTGCTCGATGACGATGACCGTGTTGCCCTTGTCGACCAGACCGGAGAGGACCGCCAGCAGCTTGCTGATGTCCTCGAAGTGCAGGCCCGTGGTCGGCTCGTCCAGGACGTAGACCGTGCGGCCGGTGGAGCGCTTCTGCAGCTCGCTCGCGAGCTTGACCCGCTGTGCCTCACCGCCGGACAGGGTGGTGGCGGCCTGGCCGAGCCGGACGTACCCGAGACCGACGTCGTGGAGCGTCTTCATGTGGCGGGAGATCGCCGGGACGGCCTCGAAGAAGTGCATGGCCTCTTCGATCGGCATGTTCAGGACGTCGGCGACGGACTTGCCCTTGTAGTGGACCTCCAGGGTCTCCCGGTTGTAGCGGGCGCCGTGGCAGACCTCGCACGGGACGTACACGTCCGGGAGGAAGTTCATCTCGATCTTGATGGTGCCGTCGCCCGCGCAGTTCTCGCAGCGCCCGCCCTTGACGTTGAAGGAGAAGCGGCCGGGCAGGTAGCCGCGGACCTTGGCCTCGGCCGTCTCGGCGAACAGCTTGCGGACGTGGTCGAAGACACCGGTGTACGTGGCCGGGTTGGAGCGCGGGGTGCGGCCGATGGGCGACTGGTCGACGTGCACGACCTTGTCGACGAGGTCGTCGCCGTCCACCCGCGTGTGCCGGCCGGGGACGCTGCGGGCGCCGTTCAGCTCGCGGGCCAGGTGGGTGTACAGGATGTCGTTGACCAGGGTGGACTTGCCGGAGCCGGAGACTCCGGTGACCGCGGTGAAGACCCCCAGGGGGAAGGACACGTCGATGTCCCGCAGGTTGTTCTCGCGGGCGCCGTGCACCGTGAGCCGGCGTGCCGGGTCCTGCGGGCGGCGGACCTCCGGCAGCGGGATGGCCTTCTTGCCGGACAGGTACTGGCCGGTCTGCGACTCCGCGTTGTCCAGCAGTTCCTTCAGTGCGCCGCTGTGCACGACCCTGCCGCCGTGCTCGCCGGCTCCCGGACCGATGTCGACGATCCAGTCGGCGACCTTGATGGTGTCCTCGTCGTGCTCGACGACGATGAGCGTGTTGCCCATGTCGCGCAGCCTGACCAGGGTCTCGATCAGCCGGTGGTTGTCGCGCTGGTGCAGGCCGATGGACGGCTCGTCGAGGACGTACAGGACGCCCACCAGGCCGGAGCCGATCTGGGTGGCCAGGCGGATGCGTTGGGCCTCGCCGCCGGAGAGCGTGCCCGCGGCGCGGTTCAGCGAGAGGTAGTCGAGGCCGACGTCGACCAGGAAGCGCAGCCGCTCGTTGACCTCCTTCAGCACGCGCTCGGCGATCTTCTTGTCGCGGGCGGTGAGCTTGAGGGCGCCGAGGAAGTCCGCGCACTCGCTGATCGACATGGCCGAGACCTCGGCGATCGACTTCTCCATGACGGTGACGGCGAGAACGATGGGCTTGAGGCGGGTGCCCGCGCAGGAGGGGCAGGCCACCTCGCGCATGTAGCCCTCGAAGCGCTCGCGGCTGGCGTCGCTCTCGGCCTCGCTGTGCCGGCGCTTGACGAAGGGGACGGCGCCCTCGAAGGCCGTCGTGTACCGGCGCTCCCTCCCGTACCGGTTGCGGTAGCGGACCTCGACCTGGGTCTTGTGGCCGTTGAGCAGGGCCTTCTTCGCGCGCTGCGGCAGACCGGCGAAGGGGATGTCCGTGCGGAAGCCCAGCGCCTCGGCGAGGGCGCCGATCAGACGGGCGAAGTAGTCCTTGGTGTGGCCGTGCGACCAGGGGTGGATGGCGCCCTCGTCGAGGCTCTTCTCCTCGTCGGGGACGATCAGCTCCGGGTCGACCTCCATGCGCGTGCCGATGCCGGTGCACTCGGGGCAGGCGCCGAAGGGCGAGTTGAAGGAGAAGGAGCGGGGCTCCAGCTCCTCGAAGGACAGGTCGTCGTACGGGCAGTACAGGTGCTCGGAGAACATGCGCTCGCGCTCGGGGTCGTCCTCCGGGAGGTCGACGAAGTCGAGCACGACCATGCCGCCGGACAGGCCGAGCGCGGTCTCGACGGAGTCGGTGAGCCGGCGCTTGGCGCTGTCCTTCACCGTGAGGCGGTCGACGACCACCTCGATGGTGTGCTTCTCCTGCTTCTTCAGCGTGGGCGGCCGGGAGAGCTGGACGGTCTCGCCGTCCACCCGCGCGCGGGAGTAGCCCTTGGTCTGGAGGTCGGCGAAGAGGTCGGCGAACTCGCCCTTGCGCTCGCGCACCAGCGGGGAGAGCACCTGGAACCGGCTGCCCTCCGGCAGCTCCAGCACCCGGTCGACGATGGCCTGCGGCGACTGGCGCGAGATGGGTCGGGCGCACTCGGGGCAGTGCGGCTTGCCGATGCGCGCGAAGAGCAGCCGCAGGTAGTCGTAGACCTCGGTGATGGTGCCGACCGTGGAGCGCGGGTTGCGCGAGGTCGACTTCTGGTCGATGGAGACCGCCGGGGACAGGCCCTCGATGAAGTCGACGTCCGGCTTGTCCATCTGGCCGAGGAACTGCCGGGCGTACGAGGAGAGCGACTCCACGTAGCGCCGCTGGCCCTCGGCGAAGATCGTGTCGAAGGCCAGCGAGGACTTGCCCGACCCCGACAGGCCCGTGAAGACGATGAGCGAGTCGCGGGGGAGGTCGAGCGAGACGTTCTTCAGGTTGTGCTCGCGCGCTCCACGGACGATGAGACGGTCGGCCACGCCGGTCCGCACCTTTCTTGAGAGAAGTGACAGGGGCGGGACCCCCGTGCTTTCTCACACTAGGGCGAGCCACTGACAACGCCGGTCGGATTCACGGGTTGACAACAATCCCCGGCTCTCCAGCATGCCCGACGCCGGATACGAGTTTATAGCACGTGTATTCGATTTCTGGCCTTTCTGCGCCGCCTTCACCCGAAGGTGTGACGGGACTAGGGTCGATCCCATGACCGATCACGCTCATGACCTGGCATCCGTCCATGACGCGACCGAGCGGCTGCTCGACGCGGTCGGCACCCTGGACAACGCCGCTGTGACCCAGTCGTCACGGCTTCCCGGCTGGACACGTGGCCATGTGCTGGCCCACCTGGCCCGCAACGCGGACGCCCTCGTGAACGTCCTGGAGGGGCGTCCGATGTACGCCTCCGCCGAGGCCCGGGAGGCCGACATCGAGCGGGACGCCCCGCGCCCCCTCGACGTCCAGCTCGCGGACGTGCGGGAGACCGGGGCCCGCTTCCAGGAGGTGGGCGCGGCGCCTGCGGACTGGTCACGCACCGTGGCACTGCGCAACGGGGTCACGGACCGGGCGGCCCGGGTACCGTTCCGGCGCCTGATCGAGGTGGAGCTCCACCACGTGGACCTCGGCATCGGCTACGAGCTGGAGGATCTTTCGGCGGAGTTCACCGAACGGGAGATCCGCTTCCTGGTGGCACGGTTCAAGGGCCACCGGGACGTGCCCACGACGCGGCTGACCACCGATGACGGCCGGACCTGGACCACCGGCGGCGGGGCGCCGGACGGCCCGGTCGAGGTCGAGGTGGAGGGCCCGGCCGCCGACCTGCTCGGCTGGCTCGCCGGACGCCGCGACGGTTCCGGACTGACGGTGAAGAACGGCACGCTGCCCGCCCTTCCTCCGCTATAGGCTGACCGTCATGACCTACAGCGGGCAGGTGACGGTCGGCGGGCCGGCCGATGTGCACGAACTCAAGGACCTGATGATCACCAAGGTCGCGGTCGGGCCCATGGACAACAACGCCTATCTCCTGCGTTGCCGGGCCACCGACGAGCAGCTGCTGATCGACGCGGCCAACGACGCGGACACCCTGCTGGGCTCGATCGGTGACGACGGCATCGCGTCCGTCGTCACCACCCACCGGCACGGCGACCACTGGCAGGCGCTCGCCCGGGTCGTGGCGGCCACCGGCGCGCGCACCCACGCGGGCCGGGACGACGCCGAGGGCATCCCGGTGCCGACGGACGTCCTGGTCGACGACGGCGACACGATCCGGGTGGGGCGGGTGGAGCTCACCGCGCGCCATCTCGTCGGTCACACGCCCGGCTCGATCGCCCTCGTCTACGACGATCCGCACGGGCATCCCCATGTGTTCACGGGGGACTGCCTGTTCCCGGGCGGTGTGGGCAACACCCACCAGGATCCGAAGGCGTTCGCCAGCCTGATCCACGACGTGGAGACCAAGATCTTCGACGTGCTCCCGGACGAGACCTGGGTCTACCCCGGACACGGCGACGACACCACGCTGGGCGCGGAACGTCCGCAGATGCCGGAGTGGCGCGCCCGGGGCTGGTGAGCGCCCCCGGGCGCGCGGCGGACGCCGGTACGGGTTGCGCGGGGCCGGCGCGGGTGAGGCACGCCCTCCGGGCGATCGGGGCTCTTACGCCTGCGCCCTGCCCGGGCCGGCCAGCGCCGCGATGCGCTCCACGGCGAACGCATAGCCCTGCACCCCGCACCCCGCGATGACCCCGTCGGCCCGCAGCGAGACGTAGGAGTGGTGCCGGAAGGACTCGCGCCGGTGGATGTTGGAGATGTGGACCTCCACCACGGGCAGGCCGTCACAGGTGTTGAGGGCGTCGAGGATCGCGACGGAGGTGTGCGAGTAGGCACCGGGGTTGATCACGATGCCGCAGTGGTTCAGCCGCGCCTCGTGGATCCAGTCCACCAGCTGGCCCTCGTGGTTGGACTGCCGCAGATCCACCGTGCCCCCGTGCCTGCCCGCCGCCTCGGCGCACAGCGCCTCGACGTCGGTGAGCGTCTCGGAGCCGTAGATCTCCGGCTGACGCTGCCCGAGCAGGTTCAGATTGGGGCCGTTGAGAATCATGATCGGGGCGTCGGCCAGGTTGCGGGGCACAGTTCCTCCGGTCCGTTCGAAAGGTTCACCATGCGGGGGCATGGAGCCGGTCGCAACGGCCGGTTGCCACCGGAACGTTGCTCGGACCGGTCTATCACGGTGCTCCGAGCGTGTGCCGGGCCCCGGGGGCGGACGGAACCGCTTCCGGGCGGGGTGCGCCCGCGCGGGTGCCGCGGGGCGCACGCCCGCCCGGAGGCGGTTCTGCGATCGGTGTCACGGGTTGAGCGCCAGTTCGAGATAGGCGGCGAGGATCACCAGGTGCACCCCGCCCTGGAGCGGTGTGGCCCGGCCGGGGCGTACGGTCAGGGCGCCGACCATCACGGTCAGGGCGAGCAGCACCATATGCGTGTTGCCGAGGCCCAGAACGAGCGGACCGGAGAGCCAGAAGGACGCGATCGCGACCGCGGGGATGCTCAGTCCGATACTGGCCATCGCCGAACCGAGTGCGAGGTTGACGCTGGTCTGCACGCGGTTGCGCTGCGCGGCCCGCACGGCCGCGATGGTCTCGGGAAGCAGGACCAACAGCGCGATGATCACACCGACGACGGCGTGGGGCAGCCCGGCAGCCGATACACCGGACTCGATGGCGGGCGAGACTCCTTTGGCCAGGCCGACCACCCCGACCAGGGCCAGGCCGAGCAGTCCGAGGCTGATCAGCGCGGTGCGGTTGGAGGGCGCGTCGGCGTGCTCGTCCTCGTCCTCGACCTTCGTGACCGGCATGCCCTGCCTGCCCAGCTTCTGTACGGGCAGGAAGTAGTCACGATGTCGAACGGTCTGGGTGGCGACGAACAAGCCGTAGAGGATCAGTGAGGTGACCGCGGCGAAGGTGAGTTGCACCGCGGAGAACTCCGGCCCGGGCTTGCTGGTGGTGAACGTCGGCAGCACGAGGGTGAGTCCCGCCAGCGTCGCCACGGTGGCGAGCGCCGCGCCGGCGCCTTCCGGGTTGAAGACGGCCGTGCCGTGGCGCAGTGAGCCGACCAGAAGACTCAGGCCGAGGATGCCGTTACAGGTGATCATCACGGCTGCGAAGACGGTGTCCCTGGCCAGGGACGCGGTCTCGGGCCCCCCGTCGATCATCAAGGTGACGATCAGCGCGACCTCGATGATCGTGACGGCGACCGCGAGGACCAGTGAACCGAAGGGTTCACCGACCCGGTGGGCCACCACCTCCGCGTGGTGCACGGCGGCCAGCACCGCTGCCGCCAGCACGACGACCGCCACGGCGACGACCGCTCCGGGCAGTTCGCGTCCCCAGGTGAACAGCAGGAGCACCACGGCGAGCACCGGCATGACGGTCGTCCACCGGCTCGTCAGCCCTTTGACCCACCTGTTCATGAAGCGAGGCTCTCGGAGAGGGATGAGCGCCGCACTCCGGTCTCTCCGAGCTCTGACGACCCGCTCCTCGCATCGGCCGCTTTGACGTTCCTTGTCGTTCTGGGGTGGTCGTTGTCGCGCATGATCTCCTCTACTGCTGGAGGAATGGTCGGTGACGGGCGGCAGCGAGTGGGGCCGCGTTCCCTTCCGCTGAGGTTTCCTGTCGTGATCCGGCGGGAGACAGGCAGACACCGGGAGCGGTGCTCGGCTGTGGGCCGTGCCCCGCTCCCGGAAATTTCCTGTCCGGTCACGGACTGGGTCAGACGTCGATGCTGCTCTTGTCGGCAAAGCCCTCGGCCTGGGCCTGCTTCCTGGAGGCCCGCAGGCTGGTGATCGTGGTGACGACCAGGACGGAGACGATCACGCCCAGCGACACCGGGATGCTGATCACGGGGACGTGTACCCCGGACTCGTGCAGCGCGTGCAGCACCAGCTTCACACCGATGAAGCCGAGGATGATCGACAGGCCGTAGGCCAGGTGGACCAGCTTGCTCAGCAGGCCGCCGAGGAGGAAGTACAGCTGCCTGAGGCCCATCAGGGCGAACGCGTTCGCGGTGAAGACGATGTACGGGTCCTGGGTCAGGCCGAAGATCGCAGGGATCGAGTCGAGCGCGAAGAGCACGTCGGTGGTACCGATGGCGAGCATCACGACCAGCATCGGGGTCATGACCCGCTTGCCGTTCTGCTCGATCCACAGCTTGGTGCCGTGGTACCGGTCGGCCACGCCGAACCGGCGCTCGGCGGCCTTGAGGAGCTTGTTCTCCTCGAACTCCTCCTCCTCTTCGGGAGCGCGGGCCTCCTTGATGAGCTTCCACGCGGTCCAGATGAGGAAGGCGCCGAAGATGTAGAAGATCCACGAGAAGTTGGCGATGATCGCGGCGCCCGCGGCGATGAAGCCGGCCCGCAGTACCAGGGCTATGAGCACACCGACGAGGAGCACCCGTTGCTGGTACTGCGAGGGCACCGCGAATTTCGTCATGATCAGGACGAAGACGAAGAGGTTGTCGACGCTCAGCGACTTCTCGGTGATGAAGCCGGCGAAGAACTCACCGGCGGGCTGGCCGCCGCCGAAGACCAGCAGGCCGAGCCCGAAGATCACGGCCAGGACGATCCAGACGATGGTCCAGATCCCGGCTTCCTTGATCGATACGTCGTGCGGCTTGCGGCCGATGAAGAAATCGACCGAGATGAGGGCGGCAAGGCCCACGATGGTCAGGACCCACAGGGTCAGGGAAACATCCACTACGCCTCCGGCAGATACGTCTCACGGCAAAAGTCAGCGTCGTCGCTGCCGGAGGTCTCTTCCACCCGGGCTCCGGCACTCGAAAGCAGCACCGGACAACACCTCGGGCCGACGCCCCGGGATCAGGCCTGATCCGTATTGACGAGGTCGCCGCACAGGCAGGGAGTACTCCCCTCCGTGCGGAAAACCTTACCCTCATGACCAAGGATTGGTAAAGAGGTGGGTAAAAGAAAGACCAAAGCGCCAGATAGGACGTGGTGCCATGAAAACTCGTCCCAAAGGGCGGGACACGCCCGGCCGACCGGACCGGGGCGCGGTCACGGCCCCCAGGCGCGGCGGGCCTCGGCGACCAGGGTGAGCACCTGCTGGAGGATCTGGCTGCCGGGCGGCACCAGTGGGGGCTCGTACGTCCAGGCGTGCCCGACCCAGGGGTCGGCCAGGTGGCTGTCGGCGACCGGGGTCAGCCGCAGCAGCGCACGCCACAGCGGGTCGAGCAGCGGGCCGTAGCCGGCGGACTCCTCGCGGTCGGCCACCATCATCAGGTGGACGCCGACGGACGGGCCCTCGTCGGCGAGGTACCGCAGCTGGTTCACGGCACGGTCGTCGAAGCCGTGCGGGAAGTCGTTGACGATCAGCAGTTGCTGGGAGGTGTCGAAGCCGGGCGGCAGCGAGTCGGCCGCTCCCCCGCGCAGTGCCATCTGCACCAGGTCGACCCGCTGGGTGAGCCGGCTCAGGACCTCCGCGACGCCCGCGGCGCCCTGGGCGGGCGGGGCCGCCAGTACACCCGCCCGCGTCAGCGGTGCCAGCGGCTGCGCTCCCGATCCGGCCGCATCGATGACGTGCACGGTGAACTCGCCCGCCGGATGGACGGCGAGCAGCCTGGCCGCGTGGGACACGGCTGTCTCCACGGCGAGGCGTCGCATGTCGTGGGGGTCGGTGAACGACCCGTCCGGCGCGTCGGCCCGTCCGCTGTCGATCCACAGACCGCGTTCCAGCGGCAGCCGGAGCAGCATCGGGATGCGGAGGCGGTCGGCCTCGGGCAGCCGGAGGTCGCCCAGGCGCAGCGCCATGGGGATCTCCATCGGCACCCGGTAGGCGTGCCAGACGGGGTTGTCCCAGCGCGCGTAGGCCGGCGGGAGCGCGGGTTCGACCACGTCGGCCTCGGCGACGAGCTGGGCGAGGTCCCGGTCGAAGGCCTCCCTCGCCTGGTCGACGAGCTGGTCCTGCCGTGCCCTGGCCGCCTCGCGCGCTGCGTCGCCCTGGCTCCCGATCCGGCTGCGCGGGTCGGCCAGGACCTGTTCCAGTTCCTTGTCCATGCGTGACTCGGCGAAGTCGACGGCGCTGCGGTAGGCGGCGATGGTGCGGGCCAGGTCCTCGAACATGCCCCAGACCTGGTTGTAGAGGCGCTCGTCCATGGACCAGCCGGTCGCGTCACCGGCGACGGGCCGGGCGGGCTGTCCCGGCCGGGCCGGGGGCGCGGCCGGCGGGGGCGGCGGCGGAGCGGTGTTCCGCCGGCGGGGGTGGCTGTAGTCGATCGGGCCGCCGGTGGTCGCGGTGGACGGGTCGGCGGCTCCCCCGGGGTACGCCGGCTGCGGTCCGTCCTGTCCCGGCGGACCGGCCGGCCGGCCGCCGTACGCGGGCGGCGCGGGGTCGGGGGTGTCCTGTGGTGCGGTGCCGGCGCCCTGGTCGGGGCGGTGGGCCGGGGCGGCCGTCTGCCGGGGACGGTCGCCGTCGGACGGACGGGACGGGGGTGCCTGCACGGAGCGGGCGAGGCCCCGCGCGACCGCTTCGTCGATGTCGCCCGCGAGCTGCCGCGCCTGGGGCAGGCCCTGGTCGGTGAAGAGTTCGGCCAGGCCCCCGGCGTAGCCCTGTCCGACCGCACGGACCTTCCAGGCGCCCTGGCGCCGGTAGAGCTCCAGGGCGACGACGGCCGACTCGGCGTCCAGGCCGGTGACGGTGTAGCTGGCCGCTTCGGTGCCGTCCAGCCCGGTGACCGCGACGAAGGGGGCGGCGACGGCGCCGAAGCGGGCGGGGCCCCGGCTGCCGGCCGCGGCGGGCAGGGCGAGCAGCACGCTGACGCGGTGCACCGTGTCCGCCAGCGCGTCCAGGTCCACCGCGAGCCGGTGGTCGGCCGCGGCCTGCCGCGACACCTCCAGGCCGGGCCGGGTGGGCGCGCCCGGGTGGGCCACCCATTCCACTCCGTGGATCCGGCCGGTCTCGTCGCCGAGCGCGGCCGCGGTCACGATCGGCGTACCGGCCGAGACCCGGATCTCGAGACGGGACTGGGAGAGCGGGTGGTTCTGCCCCCGCACCAGCTCAGCCGTCATTGCCCTCGTCCCCCTGTGTCCCGTGGTGCGGTGTCGCGTTCGGTGCCGGTCAGAGCACCGGCAGGATCGATGGCATCAGGTCCTGGAAGGTGCGGCCGTTGGCCGGGTTGCCGAGGGCCGTCATCGTCCAGCCCGTGCCCGAGCGGTGCACCTTCGCCATGAGCTGGGCCGTGTAGGCGCCGCCGCCGGCCAGCGTGTAGCGGGCCAGTTCCTGGCCGTTGGTCTCGTCGACGAGCCGGCAGAACGCGTTCTGCACCTCCTGGAAGGTCTGGCCCGTGAAGGAGTTCACGGTGAAGACGATCTGGTCGATGTGGACCGGGACACGGGACAGGTCGACGAGGATGGCCTCGTCGTCGCCGCCCTGGCCGACGCCGCCGACGAGGTTGTCGCCGGTGTGGCGCACGGAGCCGTCGTCGCTCACCAGGTGGCGGAAGAAGACGACGTCGACCGGCTGCTTGTCGGCGAACAGAACGGCGGAGGCGTCCAGGTCGATCTCCCGGGTACGCGAGCCGAACAGGCCGCGGCGGGGGGCCGCCTGCCAGCCGAGACCCATGCGGACCGCGGTCAGGCTGCCGCCGTCGTTCTTCTGCAGGCTGATGGCCTGACCCTTGGTCATGTTGACGGTCACGCGCTGATTCCCCTCTCGGACTTCCCCTGTTGCCGCGGAACCGCGGTTGCCCAGAACCCTACGCAGGGGCACTGACGGTGATGTACCCCGGTCCGCACTTTGTGTCGGTCTTGCAACACAGTCCGTACGGGGCGGAGAACCGCACGGGCCCGGCGCCGGCGTGCGGCGCCGTCAGGACAGGCCGGCCTCCCGCATCTGGCGCAGTTCCTTCTTCATCTCGGAGACCTCGTCGCGCAGCCGGGCCGCGATCTCGAACTGGAGGTCGGCGGCGGCTGCCCGCATCCGCGAGGTCAGCTCCTCGATCTGTTCGGCGAGTTCGGCCGCGGGGCGGTCGGTGGGCACCGGCTCGGCGCCCTTGACCCCGCCCTTCGTGCTCTTCGTGCCCTTGGCGGCCTTGCCGAGCGCGGGCACGGGCGCCTTGGCCGCGCCACCGTCCTTCTTGGTCTTGCGGTAGCCGGAGTCGAGCAGCTGCTCGGTGTCGATGTCCTCGCGGGCGATCTGCGCGACGATGTCGTTGATCTTCTTGCGGAGCGGCTGGGGGTCGATGCCGTTGGCCTGGTTGTAGGCGACCTGCTTCTCCCGGCGGCGGTTGGTCTCGTCGATGGCCCTCTCCATCGCCGGGGTGATCTTGTCGGCGTACATGTGGACCTGGCCGGAGACGTTGCGCGCGGCCCGGCCGATGGTCTGGATCAGGGAGGTGCCGGAGCGCAGGAAGCCCTCCTTGTCGGCGTCGAGGATCGCCACCAGGGACACCTCGGGCAGGTCGAGGCCCTCCCGCAGCAGGTTGATGCCGACGAGGACGTCGTACTCGCCGCTGCGCAGCTCCCGCAGCAGCTCGACCCGGCGCAGGGTGTCGACGTCGCTGTGGAGATAGCGCACCTGGATGCCGAGTTCGAGGAAGTAGTCGGTGAGGTCCTCGGCCATCTTCTTGGTGAGCGTGGTGACCAGGACGCGTTCGTCCTTCTCCACGCGCGCGCGGATCTCGTGCACCAGGTCGTCGATCTGGCCCTCGGTGGGCTTGACGACGACCTCCGGGTCGACCAGGCCGGTGGGGCGGATGATCTGCTCGACGAATCCGTCCGAGCGGGAGAGCTCGTACGGGCCGGGGGTGGCCGACAGGTACACCGCCTGGTCGATGCGCTCCTGGAACTCCTCCCACTTCAGCGGGCGGTTGTCCAGGGCGGAGGGGAGCCGGAAGCCGTGGTCGACGAGGGTGCGCTTGCGTGAGGCGTCCCCCTCGTACATGGCGCCGATCTGCGGCACGGTGACATGCGACTCGTCGATGACCAGGAGGAAGTCCTCCGGGAAGTAGTCCATCAGGGTGTTCGGCGGGGAGCCGGGCAGGCGTCCGTCGAAATGCATCGAGTAGTTCTCGACGCCGGAGCAGCTGCCGATCTGGCGGAGCATCTCGAGGTCGTAGGTGGTGCGCATCCGCAGACGCTGGGCCTCCAGGAGCTTGCCCTGCTTCTCCAGCTCGGCCAGGCGCCCGGTGAGCTCCTTCTCGATGTCGTTCACGGCCCGCTCCATGCGTTCGGGGCCGGCGACGTAGTGGGAGGCGGGGAAGACGTACAGCTGCTGGTCGTCGCTGATGATCTCGCCGGTGACCGGGTGGAGCGTGGAGAGCGCCTCGATCTCGTCGCCGAACATCTCGATGCGGACGGCGAGCTCCTCGTAGACCGGGAAGATCTCGACGGTGTCGCCGCGGACGCGGAAGGTGCCGCGGGTGAAGGCCAGGTCGTTGCGTGTGTACTGGATGTCCACGAAGCGGCGCAGCAGCTCGTCCCGGTCGAACTCCTCGCCGACGCGGAGCGGCACCATGCGGTCGACGTACTCCTGCGGGGTGCCGAGGCCGTAGATGCAGGAGACGGAGGCGACCACGACGACGTCGCGGCGGGTGAGCAGGGAGTTGGTCGCGGAGTGGCGCAGCCGCTCGACCTCCTCGTTGATCGAGGAGTCCTTCTCGATGTAGGTGTCCGACTGCGGGACGTACGCCTCGGGCTGGTAGTAGTCGTAGTACGAGACGAAGTACTCGACCGCGTTGTTCGGCAGCAGTTCGCGGAACTCGTTGGCCAGCTGGGCGGCCAGCGTCTTGTTCGGTGCCATCACCAGGGTGGGGCGCTGGAGCTTCTCGATCATCCACGCGGTGGTGGCGGACTTGCCGGTGCCGGTCGCGCCCAGGAGGACGACGTCCTTCTCACCGGCTTCGATGCGCCGGGCGAGGTCGGCGATGGCCGCCGGCTGGTCGCCGCTGGGCTGGTAGGGGCTGACGACCTCGAAGGGCGCCACCGTGCGTTCGATCTGGGAAACGGGCCGCATGTCACCCACCGTACGACCCGGCACTGACAACAGGTCCCGGCCGGGCCCGGTGGAGGACTGCGGTCAGCGCTTCTGCGGGGTGCGGGAGCGGTGCTCGACGGGGCCGCGGGCCCGCGGCCGAAGGCGGGTCGGGAGGGAGGAGGAGTGGTGGTGATGCCGGTGGTCCCGGTGGTGGGCGGGGACGCCGGGCCTGTGCTCGGCGGGGGCCGGGCCGGGCCTCCCTCTGATCATCAGCGGGTCGAAGATCACCACGACACCGGCCAGGACGAGGAGGACGAGCGGGCCGAGCATCATGGGCGCGAGCAGCGCGGCCGCGGACTCCCCCTCGGCGGGGGCGGCCGTTCCGTGGACGTGGACCTCCAGGGCGGCCATGCCGGTGTAGTGCATGCCGGTGACCGCGAGACCCATGACGAGACTCGCGCCCACGCTCCACAGGAGGCCTCTGGCCTGTCCGGCCGCCCACAGGGCGGCGGTGGCGGCGACCATGGCGATGGCGACGGACCCGGCGACGGTGAGCGTGTCGTACTCCAGTGTTCCGTCGAGGCTCATGCCGGCCATGCCCAGGTAGTGCATGGAGGCGATACCGAGGCCGGTGATGGTGCCCCCGGTGAACAGCGGCGTCCCGGTCGCGCCCCGGTAGCCGACGATGAAGATCCCGATGCCCACCATGACGAGGGCGACGCCCAGGCTGGCGAGCGTCGTCACACGGTCGTAGTGGATGGGCGTTCCCTCGATCGTGAAGCCCGTCATCGCGATGAAGTGCATCGTCCATATACCGGAGGCGATGGCCGCCGCGCCCAGGGCGAGCCAGCCGGGGCGCCAGGACCGGGCCACGACGAGGGGCCTGATGGCGCACCGCAGACCCAGGGCGCCGCCGAGGCAGGCCATGAGGAAGGCCACCACCGGTGTGACCACGCCGTAGCTGAATCCGTCGACCGTGCTCTGCATGCGCGGCTGCCCTTTCCCACCGTTTGCGTCCCGGAATCGTGTGTCGTGAACCCCCTCCCAGGACCGCTCGGCGGCCAGGGTTGACGCAGAGAGTATGACTGCCACCGGAATGGTCGAACGATTATCCGGGCAAAGAAACACACTCTTTTCTCACTTGTGCGGCTCCAGTGCGCGGAGTTGGGGCAAGACCGTTCAATCCGCGGCCATCCCGCACCCGCCCCGCGTTGACCTTCTGCTGCCAGAGTTGCACTGTCCGTGTTGCTTGGGATGCCCTGTGTGACCGACATGCCCTGCATCTTCCGCATGTTCGAAAAGTCCTTACCGCTCGACGCGAGGAGTCCGCATGCACATGCGCGCCGTTGTCGCCTCGACCACCGCGCTCCTGGGAGCCACCGCTCTCCTGCTTCCCCTCTCCCCCGCGCCCGCGC
The DNA here is from genome assembly GCF_029760955.1 of Streptomyces cathayae. GTDB lineage: Bacteria > Actinomycetota > Actinomycetes > Streptomycetales > Streptomycetaceae > Streptomyces > Streptomyces cathayae. The sequence goes on along the minus strand of NZ_CP121682.1, from coordinate 6,050,666 downwards.
GCGCCGCCGACGGTGGCACGCCGCCCGTGGTGGTCGCCCACCGGGGCGCCTCCGGATACGCGCCCGAGAACACCCTGGCAGCCGTCGACGAGGCCGCCGCGCTCGGCATCGACTGGGTGGAGAACGACGTCCAGCGCACCAAGGACGGTGAGCTCGTCGTCCTGCACGACGACAGCCTGGCGCGCACCACGAACGTCGAGACGGTCTTCCCCGGCCGGTCGCCGTGGAAGGTGAAGGACTTCACCGCCGCGGAGGTCGCCCGCCTCGACGCGGGCAGCTGGTTCGGCCCCGCGTACGCGGGCGTGCGCGTGCCGACGCTGGAGCAGTTCGTGCGGCATGTGGAGCGGCACGACCAGAAGCTGCTGCTGGAGCTCAAGAGCCCGGAGCTGTATCCCGGCATCGAGCAGGAGACCCTGAAGGTCCTGAGCAACGAGGGCTGGCTCGACCGCGCACACCTGAGCGACCGGCTGGTCGTGCAGAGCTTCAGTGCGGACAGCGTGCGGACCGTCCACGAGCTGAAGCCCGGGGTGAAGACCGGTGTCATCGGTGCGCCCCCGGTGAGCGACCTGCCCGCGTACGCGGAGTTCGCCGACCAGATCAACCCCCGGCACACGTCGCTGTCCGGCGCTTACGTCGCGGCGGTCCAGGCCTTCCGCGGGCCGCACGACAAACCGCTGGAGGTCCTCACCTGGACCGTGGACGACGCGGCGGCGGCCCGGCGGGTCGCGGGATTCGGGGTCGACGGGATCATCAGCAACAAACCCGACGTGGTGCGGGACGCGGTGGACGGCTGGCATCTGACGGCCGCCGGCTGACGGCTGACGGCCCACCGCACGGGGCCGCTCTTCGCGGGTCTTCGCGGTTCTTCGCGCCCGGCGTTGTCAGTGGCGGGTCGTACGGTGGGGCGCATGGACAGCCATGGGCAGTACGAGCAGCGGGTCGTGTGGGCGGTCGTCGGCACCGTCATCGGCCCGCTGCTGCTGGCCGCGACCCGTGAGGGCCTGGTCAACGTCGTGTTCCACGCCACCGACGAGGTGCGCGACGCCGCGCTGGAGCGGCTGGCGTCCCGGCTCGGCACCGAGCCCGCCGAGGACGCCGACTCCCCGCTGCTGGCCGAGGCGATACGCCAGGTCGAGGCGTACTTCTCGGGCGAGATCCATGACTTCGACCTGCCGCTGGACTGGTCGCTGGTCTCGGGGGACTCGGGCTTCAACCGCGAGGTGCTGCGGGAACTGGCCTCCGGGGTTCCGTACGGCACGGTCGTCGGGTACGGCGATCTGGCAGGGCGGGCCGGCCGGCCCGGCGGCGCCCAGGCCGTCGGCATGGCGATGGGCGCCAATCCGCTGCCGGTGGTCGTGCCCTGCCACCGGGTGGTGGAGAGCGACGGCGGCATCGGCGGGTTCGGCGGCGGGGTGGAGACCAAGCGCCGACTGCTCGCGTTGGAGGGTGTGCTGCCCGAGCCGCTCTTCTGACCTCTGGCGGGCGCGCCGGTCGGGGCGGTCCGCGTCAGTCGTGTCAGTCCGCGTCAGTTCGCGTCAGTCATAGTGTCGCGCTTCGAGCACGTTGCCGTCGGGGTCGCGGAAGTAGAAGCTGCGCCTGGCCGGGCCGCGCGCCCCGAAGGAGTCGTGCGAGAAGTCCGTCACCGGTACGGAGCGTTCCTCGAGGCGGCCGCGCAGTGCCTCGAAGCCGTCGGCGGGCAGGGACAGACAGACGTGGTTGACGGGGTGGCCGGAGCTGTCGGCCGCGCCGGGGAGCATCGTCATCCGTTCCGCCATGGTGAGGGGCATGAGGTCGAGGAGGGTCTCCTCGTTGACCCGTACCGAGGGGAAGGGCGCCTCGCCCGCGGCGAAGTCGGTGACCCTGACCGGTGCCAGGCCGACCGCCTCCTCGTAGAAGCCGGCGGCGGCGATCGGGTCGCGCACCCAGAGGACGACGTGGTCGAGACGTGCCGTGCTGTCCGTCATGGTTCCCAGGCTCCGTGATGTCCATGACGGGGCGCAAGAGGTTTGTCCCGGCGTCCGTCCCGCCAGGGATGAGGGAGGAGCGACAGACGGGAGACGGCGCGTGACCCTGACGGTGTCCGAAGAGGTACGGGAGGCCATCGCCGCGCGTCGGCCGGTGGTGGCCCTGGAGTCCACGATCATCGCGCACGGGCTGCCCCGGCCGCGCAACCTCCGGGTGGCGGCGGAGCTGGAGGCGGCGGTGCGGCAGGAGGGTGCCGTACCCGCCACGATCGCGGTGCTGGACGGGCGGCCCCGGATCGGCCTGGACAGGGAACAGCTGGAGCGGGTCGCCCAGGAGGACGGCTTCCGCAAGCTCGGCCATCGTGATCTGCCGCTCGCGGTGGCCTCCGGGGCGAGCGGCGCCACCACGGTGTCGGCCACCGCCCTGCTCGCGGCGCTGGCGGGCGTACGGGTCTTCGCGACCGGTGGGCTCGGCGGGGTGCACCGCGAGTGGACCGTGACGCAGGACGAGTCGGCCGACCTGGGGCTCCTCGCGCGGACCCGGATCACCGTGGTGTGCGCGGGGGTGAAGTCGATCCTGGACGTACCGGCGACGCTGCAGCGGCTGGAGACCCTGGGGGTCGCGGTCGCCGGGTACGGCACGGACCGCTTCCCCGGCTTCTACCTGTCGGACTCGGGACACCCCGTGGACTGGCGGCTGGACACCCCGGAGCAGGTGGCCGGGGTCATGCGGGCGCAGGACGCGCTCGGCGGGCCCGGGTCGGCCCTGATCGTGGCCAACCCGGTGCCCGAGGAGGAGCAGTTGGATCCCGGGCTGCACGCGCGTGTGCTGGACGAGGCGCTGCGCGCGTGCGAGGCGGAGGGCGTCACCGGTCAGGCCGTCACCCCCTTCCTGCTCGACCACGTGGTGCGCCGCACCGACGGCGCCTCCCTCGCCGCCAACCTCGCGGCGGTCCGGGGCAACGTACGACTGGCGGCACGCGTCGCGGCGGCCTGGACCGGGGCGTGACGGAGCCCCGGCCGGGCGTCGGCACCGGTGCCGCGGGCCGCACGGCGGGACCGGCCGACGGGCGTTCCGGCGCGCTGCTGGTCGTCGGTGACGTCATCACCGACGTGGTGGCCCGGCACCGGGGGCCGCTCGCCCCCGGTACGGACACGGCGGCGGCGATACGGACGGTTCCCGGCGGCGCGGGGGCCAATGTGGCCTGCTGGGCGGCGTGTTGGGGCGACACGGAGGTGCGGCTGCTCGGACGGGTGGGCGAGGACTCGGCGACGTGGCACACCCGGGAGCTGATCGCCCGCGGGGTACGCCCCTCGCTGGTGGTCGACCCCCGGGCGCCGACCGGGACGGTGATCTGCCTGGTCGACGAAGGCGCCGCGGCCGAGCGGACCTTCCTGACCGACAGCGGCGCCTCGCTGCGGCTCGAACCCGGTGACTGGTCGGACGGGTTGCTGGACGGGGTGGCCCGGCTGCATCTGTCGGGGTATCTGCTGTTCGCCGAACCGAGCAGGGCGTTCGTGGCGGTGGCCGTGAAGGCGGCACGCGCCCGGGGAGTGCCGGTGAGCCTGGATCCGGCCTCGGCCGGTTTCCTCACGGAGCTGGGCAGGGAGCGTTTCCTGGCCCTGGTCGAGGGGGTGGACGTCCTGCTGCCGAGCCGTGACGAGGCGTGTCTGCTCGCCGGGGCGTCCGAGACGGCGGACGCGGCGGCCCGGCTGAGCCGGCGGTTTCCCCTGGTCGTGGCCAAGCAGGGCGCCGAGGGTGCGCTGCTGGCCCGGTCCGGCCGGGTGTGTGCCCGTGTATCCGCCGTGGCCACGACGCCCCGGGACAGCACGGGCGCCGGTGACGCCTTCACCGGCGCGTTCCTCACCGCCCTCATGGCGGGCGCCGGTCCGGAACGCGCGGTGGCGGAGGGATGCAGGGCGGGTGCGCTGGCGGTGCGGCAGGTGGGCGGCCGCCCACCCTCACCCGTGGGACGCCCCCGGCCGTCCGGCCGGCACGCGGCCGGGTGATCGTCCGGAGCCCGGCGGCCCCGGTCCTACGCCTCGCGTCCCCGGGCCGGGATCATCGGGGCCGTCGCCAGGTCCAGGGTGCCGGAGGCGACGTGGGCGAGGTGGCGGTCGATGTCCCGGGCCGTGGCGATGTCCGCGGTGACGAGCCGGTCGCGGACGAGGCGGACGGTGGCGGACTCCAACGCCTCACAGGCCGGTGCCGCGACCGGGAAGTACGCATCGGCCCGCACCTCGGTCAGTCCGGACTCCCGCAGCAGGCGCGGGAGTCCGCGGCCACGGGCGAGGTCGGTCCCCCGGTCGCCGAGAAGCTTGCGCAGGCCCTGCCGGATCCGGTTCGCGAGCCGCTGTTCGGGACCGTACTCGTCCGGGCGGGCCAGGGGCTGCAGGGCGGGGTCGGCGTCCTCGGCCAGCAGACGCCCGCGGGACGCAGGGCCCCGGCCGTCGAGCACACCGCACGCTCGCGATGCGCCACGCCGATGAGCGGGAAGCGGACGTGCACCAGGTCGAAACCGCCCGTCGGCGGCTCCTCCGCGCCGATGTCGTGGACGCGTACCTCCACCGGCGGGCGGGCGACCGGGGCGAGCCGGCCGGTGTCGGTGCCGGTGACCGGCACCCGTCCGGTCGGTCCGACCTTCCTGGCGAGCCAGGACACCACGGAGACACCGTCGGCGCCGACCTCCCGGCAGCGCCGGCCGGGCCCGACGCCGACCGCTTCGAGATGCCGGAACCTGGTGGGATCGAACAGATCGGCGAAGGCCTCGAGGCGCTCCGCCGCCTCGTCCTCCCGGTGATCGAGCGGGTACCCGTCGGTTCGCACCATGCAGCGATCACCCCGGTCACCCGGCTTGTCCGGCTCGTCCGGCACGGGTGACGCTCCGGCCCGTTCGTGTCCACAGCCGGGGACCAGGTGGACGGGGCGGCGGGGCAAGGGACGGGAGGACGAGGGCGGGGTGGGGACGGGGTCAGCCGGTCGCGGTCCTGGCGTAGACGTTCTCGGCCCAGGTGGCGAGTTGGTCGTCCGTCAGGTGCCGGGCGAGATCGGCTTCGCTGATCATGCCGACCAGTCGCTTGTCGTCGATGACGGGGAGCCGGCGGATCCGGTGCGTCTCCATCTCCTGGAGGACCTCGCTGACGTCGGCGTCCGCCTCGATCCAGCGCGGTGTCCCCTTGGCCATCTCTCCCGCGGTGGTCTTGGCCGGGTCGTGGCCCATGGCGACGCAGCCGACGACGATGTCGCGGTCGGTGAGTATGCCGCAGAGCCGCTCGTTCTCGTCGCTGATGGGCAGCGCGCCGACGTTCAGGTCGCGCATCAGCTGCGCTGCGCGGTCGAGTGTCTCGTGGGCGGGGATCCACTGGGCGCCGCGGTGCATGATGTCTCCGGCGGTGGTCATGAGGTGCCTCCCGATACCGGACGGCCGGCGCGGCACGGGGCGCACCGCGAGTACCGGCGCTCTCCATTGTCCGCCGCACCACCCGGGCCCCGCACTTCCGCCCTGCCCCGCGACGTCTCGGCTGCTGCCACGTCTCAACCGTGCCAGGCCGGGTGGCGGGGGTCGTCGGCGCGCACCAGGACGTCGGCGGTGCCGGCCGGGTCGGTCTCCCGCTCGTAGCGCTCGAAGGCGGGCAGGGTCCAGTGCCCGGACGCGGGGGTGCGGCGGCGCAGGGCGCCCGGGGAGAGCGAGACGTGGACGCTCAGGTCGAAGGGGAACCAGTGCCGCAGGAGGAGCGGGCCGTGCAGCAGCAGTACGCCGCCGGGCGGCAGCGGGACCCGGGGGCTGCGGGTGGCGCGGTCGGTGGCCGGGTCCCACAGGTCGGGCAGGACCCGTCCGCTCCCGCCCGGTTCGAGGGGGCCGAAGACCTCACGCCGGAGGGCGCCGGTGTCGTACCAGCCGTCGTAGTAGGACTCCGGGTCCTGACGGCCGTACTCCAGCCGGACCGAGGCGGGACGCAGGAAGCCGTCCGCGCTCACGACGCGGGAGGGACGTCCGCGGACCCGCAGGGACGCGGCGACGCGCTCGGCGAGATCTCCGGGACGGCCGGCCGGGGCGCCGTCGAGGGCGACGCGTGGCCAGGGGCTGCCGTCGGTCGTCCGCAGCGTCGTCAGGCGCTCGGCGAGGAGGTCGCCGAGCCGGTCCCAGGTGATCGCTTCGAATCGCACACGGCCATGATGCGCCGTCCGCCGCCGGCGGCGCCTCCTGCCCCGGGTCCTTCGCCAAAGGCGCGCTGGACGTCCGCGTATGGTGCCGCGACGCTCGGCCATGGGCGCCGGGCCCGTGTCCGGTTTCACTGGTGGTGACGGTGGACGGCGGGGAAGGGTCCCGGCCGGCGGACGGGCAGGAGTCGACGACGTGATCGAGGAACCATCCTCCGTACTGACGGTACTGACCGTGCTGACGGTGCTGGGGGTGCTCGGGACCGGGCTGGTGGCGGGGGTCTTCTGCGCCTTCTCGACGTTCGTGATGAGAGGGCTCGCGTCGTTGCCGCCCGCGCGGGGCGTGGCCGCGATGCAGTCGGTCAACGTGGCCGCGGTGCGGGCACCCTTCATGCTGGTGTTCCTCGGCTCGGCGCTGCTGTGCGCGGCGATCGCCGTGGTGACGTCGGTGCGGTGGCCGGACGAGGGCGCGGTCCGGCTGCTGGTCGGCAGCGCGCTGTATCTGTTCGGCGGGTTCGGGGTCACCGTGGCCGCGAACGTGCCGCGCAACGACGTGCTGGCCGGGCTCGCCCCGGACACCGCCGAGGCCTCCGCGTACTGGACCGCCTATGTGCGCGAGTGGACGCTGTGGAACCACGTGCGCACGGTCGCCTCGGCGGGGGCCGCACTGTCCTACGTGCTGGCCCTCGCCTGACGGAGGCGAAAAATCGCTGTCCGCGGTCCTGCGGGCGCGCTGGAGCAGCCGTATCGTGGCCAAGGAGCAGAGCGCCGGGGAGAGCGCACCCGAGAGGTGCCGCCCCACCGCTGAGGAGCGCCGCCCTACGACGCCTGGCCCGTCACCGCGTACGCAAGGAAGACGGCCATGGCCGATCCCAAGGGTTTCCTGACCACGCCGCGCCGGGACCGGCCGCGCAGGCCCGTCGAGGAGCGGGTCCGCGACTGGGACGAGGTGTACGTCCCCGGTGCGCTGCTGCCCCTCGTCAGCGAGCAGGCCGACCGCTGCATGGACTGCGGTGTCCCCTTCTGCCACGAGGCGTGCCCGCTGGGCAATCTGATCCCCGACTGGAACGACCTGGTCTCGCGCGAGGACTGGCGGGCCGCGGCGGAGCGGCTGCACGCCACGAACAACTTCCCCGAGTTCACCGGCAGGCTCTGCCCGGCGCCCTGCGAGGCGGGCTGTGTGCTGGCCATCAACCAGCCCGCCGTCACCATCAAGGACGTCGAGTGCGCCATCGCCGACCGCGCCTGGGCGGAGGGCTTCGCCGTACCGGTCCCGCCGGACCGGCTCTCCGGCCGGACGGTGGCGGTGGTCGGCTCGGGTCCCGCCGGTCTGGCCGCGGCCCAGCAGCTGACCCGGGC